>NZ_VMNX01000323.1 GCF_009377235.1 Streptomyces acidicola | reverse complement strand
CACCGGAACGTGGACGGAGGGACAACGGGCACCTCGACAACTGCATCGGTCATCGGAACTACCCGAGCATGCCCGTTGACCATGCTGCCGCACCGCGAAACTCCAAGATCCCCGACAGAGTCAAGCTAAGGGGCGCGCCACACCCCCGTCCGCAACAACGACTCGATCGCCGCCTCGTACCGCCCGATGTCCAGCCCCTGCTCCGCCAGCCAGGCATCCGAGTAGTACTTGTCCAGGTAGCGGTCCCCCGGATCGCAGAGCAACGTCACCACGCTGCCCCGGCGTCCCTCGGCCACCATCTCCGCCACGATCTTCAGGGCGCTCCACAGGCCGGTGCCAGTGGAGCCGCCCGCCTTGCGGCCGATGGTCGCCTCCAGGGCCCGTACGGCCGCGACGCTCGCCGCGTCCGGGACCTTCATCATCCGGTCGATGGCGCCGGGCACGAAGCTGGGCTCCATACGCGGGCGGCCGATGCCCTCGATGCGGGAGCCGCAGTCACAGGTGACGTCCGGGTCGCCGGTGGTCCAGCCCTCGAAGAAACAGGAGTTCTCCGGGTCGGCGACGCAGACGCGGGTGTCGTACTGCATGTAGTGGACGTAGCGCGCGATGGTCGCCGAGGTGCCGCCGGTGCCGGCCGTGGCGACGATCCACGTGGGCTCCGGGAAGCGCTCCAACTCCAGCTGGCGGAAGATGGATTCGGCGATGTTGTTGTTGCCGCGCCAGTCCGTGGCCCGTTCGGCGTAGGTGAACTGGTCCATGTAGTGGCCGCCGGTCGCGGCCGCGAGCTCGGCGGACGCCTCGTACATCGTCCGGGGGTCGTCCACGAAGTGACAGCGTCCGCCGTGGAACTCGATCAGTCGGCACTTCTCGGCGCTGGTCGTGCGGGGCATGACGGCGATGAAGGGCACGCCGATGAGCCCCGCGAAGTACGCCTCGGAGACGGCTGTCGAGCCGCTGGACGCCTCGATCACCGGGCGGCCCGGCCTGATCCAGCCGTTGCAGAGGCCGTAGAGGAAGAGGGAGCGGGCCAGGCGGTGCTTGAGGCTGCCCGTGGGGTGCGTCGACTCGTCCTTCAGGTACAGGTCGATGCCCCAGTGCTCCGGGAGGGGGAAGGAGAGCAGGTGGGTGTCGGCCGAACGCTGGGCGTCGGCCTGGACCTTGCGGACGGCTTCCTTGAGCCAGGCCCGGTACTCCGCGTCGCTGTGGTCGACGTCAAGGGTGTCGACGGTCTCACCGGTGGTGGTGGGGTGAGGAATGCTCACTGCGGGCTCCTTCCGCGTCGCGCCGACGGCGGGTCGCGCGGTCGGACGCCCTGATCATAGACAGCAGGAGCACGCTCCTCACCTGCATAAACGCCCCTTTGAGCAACTCAAAGCGCCCCTGTTGCAAAGGGTGCGCGGGCGCATGGGGGCGCATGCACCGAGTGCTCCCCCGCTCGCACCCCCGCCGCACCCTACGCACTGGTGCTCGACGCGGCAGACGTGCAGACTGCACCGCATGGGCCGAGACGCCCGGACGGGGAGGCACACTCAAACGGGGCACGCACACTGGATCACGAGCCACGCGGGTTCGTGACAGGACAGAGCCGACACGTACAAAGGGGCGGGAAGCATGGCGGAGCAGGAGTTCACGGCCAGGGGGGTGCGGATCGAGAAGAGGCTGCGCTCACTGACACGCGCCGGTCAGGTGCGGATCAGGGACGGCAGGCTGCAGTTGCTGACCAGCTACGGCAGCGAGATCGACAGCGCTCCGGTACAGGCGGTGCGCGCGTCCAAGCCCTGGTTCGCCCACGAGGACCGTGCGTTGGCCGATGTGAACGGCACGCGTTACACGCTGACCCTCGGTGAGACCGACCCCGCTCCGGGGAAGCCCGGCCCGCCCTCGGCGCGCCGGTTCATCGAGGCGGTACGCAAGGCCGCGGGGCGCAACCGCTGAGGAGCCGCGAGTTGCGGGATACCCCTCCCTGAGTCACGCTGTTCTCACGTCACTCTGGGTTTACCGGCGATAACGCTGCGAACCAGCCGCCGGTCACGACCGCGGACGGCCGCCGTACGCAGCCACACCGCGCCAAGAGATGCGGCCGCAGTGCGCGGTCGCCCGCAGCAGGCGGCGATTGTCCCGCAGCCACCTCGCTGGATCCGTTCTCCGTCTTCTTCCGGACCTCATTTCGGGGAGTCGCAGCCGTGATCAGCAAGCCAAGCAGGCACTGCACGGTGGAGCTCCAAGCCCTGCCGTCGCGGATCGGCCAGGTCCGCAGAATCATCTCTGCGCAATTGCGCTACTGGCACCTTGATTTCCTGATCGACCGGGCGGCACTCGGAGTGACCGAGCTGCTGACCAACGTCCACCGGCACGCAGAGCCGGACAAGCTGTGCACCGTGGAGATCGAGCTGCTGCTCGACCGGCTGACGGTCTCGGTGCGCGACAACGACCCGCGCCTTCCCGTGGTGCAGGACGCGGAACCCTTCGCCACGTGCGGCCGCGGGCTCGCGATGGTCGCCGCGGTGAGCGAGAGCTGGGGTGCCCGGCCGCACGAGGAGTCTGGCAAGGTCGTGTGGTTCACCCTTCCGGCCCACTCGGAGCCGGTCGCGGTGCCGAAGCGTTCGCGGTACGACACGGGCCACCGGCCCGCCGCCCGCAGGCGCGGCAGGGCCGAACACGCTCCCGCCCGGTCCGCCGTCGCAGGCTGACCGGGCGGTGACCGGGTGACCGTCGTCGCTGGGCCGACGCGGCGGCGGTCACCTCTCACTCGATGGTGATGGCACGCCACTTGGCGGCGACGACAGGCTCACCCCGTCCAGGGCCCGCAGGACCGGGTGAACTCCGTTCACCCCTTCCCCGCGCGGCCGAAGTGCTCGTCCAGGACGGACACCCGGCGCCAGTACTCGTCCTCGTCGATCTCTCCGGAGGCGAAACGGCGGCCGAGGACCGCCATGGGTGAGTCGGGCGAGTCGACGGGCGGACGATAGCCGCCCATCGTGCGCCAGGGTCCGTGCCGGCCGCGCCAGACAGTGCGGCGGAGGACGGTCACGACGCCGATGACGACGGCCGCCCAGATCAGCGGGAAGAACAGGATCCACGGGCCGGGTCCGCCGTCCCAGTGCGCAAGGGTCTCCATCTCGAACTCATCTCCTCTGGGTCTCTGGCTGCCTCTCAGGGCCTCGGGGCCGGTGGGGCCTCCGGGGCCCGTTTTCCGAGATGCCTTGAGACTCGCGCAGGGAGGGGGCCCGCGTCGTCGTACGGCCAGCGGCAGTGCGTGTACCCCGCGGGGAGTAGGCGGGGCCGCGGCGGCTGCTTCCCTGGGCTTCAGGGCCGTAAATGGCGGTGCCGCCGGTGTCGCCACCGTCGCTCACTGGCGCTTTCGGCGCCCGCGTCCGCATCCGCATCCGCATCCGCATCCGCATCCGCATCCGCATCCGCATCCGCATCCGCATCCGCGGCACGGTGACGTCTCCGCCACCCTGCGGGTCCCCCTCACCGCCACCATCACCCTCGGCGGCACTTACGTCGACCGTGACGACCAGGTGACCGAGCTCAGCCTCCGATCCGTCAGACCAGCGCCGCGAGGGGGTCGTCGAGGACCGGTTGCCAGGCCAACTCGGCGGCTCCCACCAGGCTGTTGTGGTCCAGCGTGCAGGCCAGGATCGGCACGCTCCCGCTCTGCCCCCACAAGCTGCGGTCGGCGACGACCGCCCGCAGCCGCTCGGGGTCGGCGTCGAGGAGCGTGCGGTGCAGGCCGCCGAGAATGATGCGGTCCGGGTTGAGGATGTTGACCAGGCCCGCGAGGCCCAGACCCAGCCGGTCGATCAACGTCTCCGTGGCCGTACGGACGGACGGGTCGGCGTACCGGGTGCGGATCAGGTCGTTGGCCTGCTGGAGCAGCGACACCTCGGGGCCGGGATCGCGACCCGCCGCCAGGAGGAAGGCCAGCGGGTCGGCCTCGACGTCGAGGCAGCCGCGGCTGCCGCAGTAGCAGGGGCGGCCCTCGGGGTTGACCGTGAGGTGGCCGACCTCCAGTGCGAGACCCGAACTCCCCGAGTGCAGGCGGCCGTCGAGTACGAGGGCGCCGCCCACGCCCCGGTGCCCGGTGGCCACGCACAGCAGGTCACGGGCGCCACGTCCCGCGCCGTGACGGTGCTCGGCGAGCGCGGCGAGGTTGACGTCGTTGGCCGCGAAGGCCGGCCCCTCGATCCCTGCCGCGCGCACCCGCTCGGCGAAGATCTCCCGCACGGGCGCGCCCGGGGGCCAGGCCAGGTGCAGCGGGTTGAGGGCCAGCCCTTCCGGCTCGGCGACCGCCGACGGTACGGCGAGACCGGCGCCCACGCATCTCCGGCCGGTGTCGTGCAGCAGCTCGGCGCCCGCGTCGACGACCGAGCCGAGTACCTTCGCCGGGTCGGCGTCGACGGTCTCGCAGCCGGGCGCGGTGGCGACGATCCGCCCGCCCAGCCCGACGAGCGCGGCCCGCCATCCGTCGGCGTGGACCTGCGCGGCCAGCGCGACGGGCCCGTCCTCGGCGACCTCCAGCCGGTGCGAGGGGCGGCCCTGGGAACCGGCGGCGGCCCCGGGATGCGCGTCGACCCGGATCAGTCCCAGGGCCTCCAGCTCGGCGGCCACGGCGCCCGCGGTCGCCCGGGTGACCCCGAGCTCGGCGGTCAGCACGGCCCGTGTCGGCGCGCGTCCGGTGTGCACGAGTTCCAGCGCCGGGCCGAGCGCGCCGCGCCCCCGGTCCAGCCGCGTCCGCGTGGTCCCTTCGCCCGTCGCCCTGAGGGCCGCCTTGCCGTTCATCACTCTCCTAGCGAGGGGATTTGATATGTTTCGCATACCCCGCAAGGGGCCGGTTCGGGCTGGACCGCAACCTTCGGGTTGGAAGCTCCCCCCTCAAGTGGGGAAGCGGAGTCACGAGGGCGAGTCTCCCATGACGAACCGCCCATGGGTTGACCACGGGTGCGGCTGGTCAGAAGCCGCTCACCCGGAGGGTGACGTTGAGCCGCCCGGTCAGGCCCAGCTCAGGTGGCGCCGTCCCGGCGTGTACTCGCGGCACCCCGTGGTACGCCAGGCGGGACGGCCCGCCGAAGACGAATAGGTCGCCGCTGCGCAGCTCCACGTCCGTGTGCGGACGAGTACGTGATTCGGTGTTGCCGAACCGGAAGAGGCAGGTGTCACCGAGGCTGAGGGACACCACCGGGGCGTCCGTCTGCTCGTCGCTGTCGCGGTGCATGCCCATGCGCGCGTCGCCGTCGTAGAAGTTGATCAGGGCGATGTCGTACGGGGCCGTGGCCGCATCGGGTCCGAGGGTGTCCACGACCGCGTTCCGGCCCAGGTCGCCCAGCCACCGCGGGAACGACTTCACGGGGGCGCCGTCGCCGTCGACGACCGTGCGGGCGTAGGCGTACGGGTACCAGTGCCAGCCGAGGCAGACCTGCCGGGCGGTCATCGTGCCGCCGCCCGGCGTGCGGACGGTGCGGAGTCCGGCGGGTGGCCGGGCCCACTCGCGGCATGCCTCCAGCAGTCGCCGCTGCTGCTCCGCGTCGAGCCAGTCCGGGAGGTGCACGGCGCCCCGCGCGATCTCCGTACGGCTCCGGGGGAACAGCTCGGCGTCCATGGGCCCATCATCACGCACCCCGGTGAACGGATCCCAGGGCAGGTCGGCGGTCGTGAGCTGCGGCTCGGCGAAGGCGTGAGCCACGGCTCGGTTAGCCTGGGCGCACGATGAACGACCGTATGACCGCGCCCTGGGCCGAGTACGAACTGGCCCGCTTCCCCGAGGATCCCCGCGACCGGCTGCGTGCCTGGGACGCGGCCGACGCGTATCTGCTGCGTCACCTGGCGGAGAGCGGGACACCGCTGACGGGGTCGGTCGTGGTCGTCGGCGACCGGTGGGGCGCCCTCGTCACGGCGCTGGCGGCGCACCGGCCGACGCAGCTCACCGACTCGTTCCTGGCCCGGCAGGCGACCCGCGCGAACCTGGCCCGCAATCAGGTCGACGAGGACGCGGTACGGCTTCTGACCACGCAGGACACGCCTCCCGACCGTATCGACGTGCTGCTCGTCCGGGTTCCCAAGAGCCTTGCCCTGCTGGAGGACCAGCTGCACCGGCTCGCGCCCGGCGTGCACGAGGGGACGGTCGTCGTCGGCGCAGGCATGGTCAAGGAGATCCACACCTCGACGCTGAACCTGTTCGAGCGGATCATCGGCCCGACCCGCACATCCCTCGCGCAGCAGAAGGCCCGGCTGATCTTCTGCACCCCGGACCCGTCCCCCGCTGAGGCGCGGGGCGCCAACCCTTGGCCGTACACCTACCAACTCCCTGGCGACGTCGGCCTGTTGTCCGGCCGCACGGTCGTCAACCACGCGGGCGTGTTCTGCGCCGACCGGCTCGACATCGGCACCCGTTTCTTCCTCCGGCACCTGCCGCACGGTCGTGGCGGCGGGCGTGTCGTGGACCTGGGGTGCGGCAACGGGGTCGTCGGTACGACGGTGGCGCTGGGCGATCCGGAGGCCGAGGTGGTGTTCGTCGACGAGTCGTACCAGGCGGTGGCCTCGGCGGAGGCGACATACACGGCCAACGCCGAGGGGAAGGCGGAGTTCGTCGTCGGCGACGGGATGGAGGGTTTCGCGGCAGGCAGCGTCGATCTCGTGCTGAACAATCCGCCGTTCCACTCCCACCAGGCGACGACGGACGTCACGGCGTGGCGGATGTTCCAGGGTGCGCGGCGCGCGCTGCGGCCGGGCGGTGAGCTGTGGGTGGTCGGCAACCGGCACCTCGGCTACCACGTGAAGCTGCGGCGGCTCTTCGGGAACAGTGAACTCGTGGCCAGTGACGCCAAGTTCGTGGTGCTGAGGGCGGTCAGGCGGTAGTTCCACGCAGGGCGCGCGGGGAGGCGCCCAGTTCACGTCGGCAGGCCTTGTTGAAGGCCTGGAGGTCGGGGATGCCGACAGAGGCGGCCACGGCGGGGATCGAGAGGGTCGTCGCGCGCAAAAGATGGTGGGCGCGGTCGAGTCTGCGGCGCCGGATGTAGCCGACGACCGTGGTGCCCGTCTCGGCGCGGAACAGCCGGGTGAGGTGGTTGTGGGACACACCGGCCGCCCGGGCGATGTCCGGGACGGTGAGCTGGGCGGCCAGGTGGGCCTCGATGTGGGCGATCGCGGTCGTGACGGCCGGGTGGGGGCAGGGGTGCGCCACGGCCGGGGTGAGGTGGGCGACGCGCCACAACGCCGTCCAGATCTCGGCCCGGGAGCGCTCGGGGGTGCCCGGGGCGGCCGCCATTGCCTGGAGCAACAGGCCGGTAAGGAAAGGGAGTTCGGGTCCAGCGTGCTGCACCACGGGGATCGTGCGGGAGGGGCCGGCCGGTGGGATGCGCAGGTGTGCGTAGAGGTGTTCCGAGCGGCCCTGGTAGCGGTAGCGGACCGTGGTGCCGGGCGGCACGAGGCTGACCCGGCCGGGGCGGATGGTGTGCGCCGTGCCGTCGACGGTCAGTTCGGCGTCGTACTGGTAGAGGTGCAGCTGCCACAGCTCCGGCAGCCGGAAGACGTCCGTGCGGCTCGCGACGCCGTGCACACCGACGCCGACGGCCGCGACGAAGGGCGGTTCGCCGAGGTGGATCTCCGTCTCCCGCATGGGGAGAAAATACCAGTACGTGTCGTCATGGGGCGGTCCGCGCACACAGCACGCCGACGAGCCGGGTCACCGTCGTCACCATGGCGTCCCGGCCCGCACGGACGTACTTTCGCGGGTCCACGACGTGGGGGTGCTCGGTGAGAAAGTCCCGCACCGCGCCCGTCATCGCCACATTGAGCGCCGTACCGATGTTGACCTTGGCGATGCCGCCCGCGACGGCCGCCCGTAGTTCGGCGTCGGGGACGCCGGAGGAGCCGTGGAGGACGAGGGGTACGTCCAGCGCGGCGTTCAGGCGCCCCAGCAGGGTGTGGTCGAGCGTGGCCGTGCGCGTGGTCATCGCGTGCACGCTGCCGATCGCCACGGCCAGGGCGTCCACGCCGGAGTCGGCGACGAAGGCGCGTGCCTCGTCCGGGTCGGTGCGGGCGCCGGGTGCGTGCGCGTCGAGGGGCGGCGCCCCCGCCTCGCCACCGCTCTGCGCCGCTTCTTTCCCACCCACCCAGGCCGTGTCCTTCCCACCCACCCAGGCCGCGTC
>NZ_VMNX01000322.1 GCF_009377235.1 Streptomyces acidicola | reverse complement strand
GGCTACGGCTATCCGCCACCCGGCTCCCCTCCGCCTCCTCCCCCGCCTCCGGGCGCGGGCGGTCAGCCCGGAGGGCATCCGCATCCGTCCGCCGTGCCCGGCGGCGCACCGGAGCTCTGCCCGCAGTGCCGCACGCCCCGCGAGGGCGGCGCGCCGTTCTGCGAGGAGTGCCGGTGGAACTTCCTGACGAACACGGCCACCTCGTACACCCCGGCCGCACCTCGGCCCTCCGGGCCTGGGGCCGGACCTGGGCCTGGGCCGACGGGTCCCGGAGGACCCGCGGGGCCCGGTGGTCCAGGCGGTCCGGGCGGTCCCGCACCGTTTGCGAGTCCTGGTGGCCCGGCACCGTTCGCGGGTCCTGGCGGACCGGGACCGTTCGCGGGTCCTGGTAGTCCCGCACCGTTCGCGGGTCCCGGCGGACCGGCACCATTTGCGGGTCCTGGCGGCCCCCGTGGACCCGGCGGCCCTGGCGGGCAGACTGGGCCCGGGGATCCTGGTGGACCTGGTGGACCTGGTGGGCCGAACCCGGCGCTCCGGTTCCAGCAGCCGCCCGGGCCGGGTCCGGCCTTCGGCGGCGGTGACTCGTACGACTACCAGAGCTCGCGCCCCTCGCAGGTGAACCGTCCCGCGGAGCCCATCCCGCCGGGGCCGCCCTTCGGCGGCGAGCCCGCCGGGCCGACCGCTCCGCCGGGAGCCGGCGGCCCTCCCGGACCCGGTGGACCTGGTGGCCCCGGTGGACCTGCCGGCCCTGGTGGTCCTGGAGGTCCCGGAGGCTTCGGTGGTCCGGGTGCGGGTGGTGGTCCGGCGGCCGGTGGGCTGCCGCAGGGCTTCCAGCAGGCTGGGCCGCCCGCTCCGCCCACGTTCCCGGGCGAGACGGGACAGCCGGGTGCGCCCGCTCCCGGCGGGCCGGGCGGCCCTCAGCCGGGCGGTCCGTCCTTCGGTGGCGGGCAGGACGACTGGGTGATCTCCCCGCCGCCGTCCGGTCCCGGTGCGCCTCCCGCACCCGGTGGACCGGGGGCACCCGGTGGCTACGGATACCCGCAGCCGGGAGCCACCCAGGCCCCGCCCGCTCCCGCGTACCCGCAGCAGCCGGCCACCTGGACGGCGACGATCGGCCCGGACCGCGACTACTTCATGTCGATGATGCAACGCTCCGGCCCCGAGGCCGCGGGGCTCAACCTGCCCGCGTACTCCCCGGAGCAGCAGCGCACCCTCGTCGGCAACCAGCTGACCATCGGCCGCCGCCGTCACTCCACCGGTGACACCCCCGACATCGACCTGTCGGTGCCGCCGGAGGACCCGGGCGTCTCGCACCAGCACGCGGTCCTGGTCCAGCAGCCGGACGGCAGTTGGGCGGTCGTCGACCAGAACTCCACGAACGGCACCACGGTCAACGGCTCCGAGGAGCCCATCCAGCCGTTCGTCCCGGTACCCCTGCAGGACGGGGACCGGGTGCACGTGGGGGCCTGGACGACGATCACCGTCCGGCGAGGCTGAACACACAGCCGAGCGCGAGCGGACGGGGTCACATACGACTCACGGGAGGGGCCACGCATACGGCCCCTCCGGGTCGTCCAGCCACGCCCATTCGCGGTCGGCGCTGATCGTGATCCCGTACCGGTCGCGCGTCGGGTGCCCCTCGCGGTCCCACAGCGCGAGCGCCTCGTGCGGGTCGAGGCTGCCCGCGGTCAGGGTCAGCAGGAACCGGAAGAGCTCGTGGTCCCTGGCCCGGCCCGGCAGCCCGCCCAGATGGGGATGCAGCCGCGCGGGCCCTCCCCCGTCGCCGCGCAAGGGCACGAAGTACGCGGGCGTGTGCAGGAAACGCCCCTCGGCGGTCTCGGCGTCCCGTACCCGCAGCCGGATCAGACCCGTGGCCAGCGGCGTCAGGATGCGGGCGCCGGGTGCGCACTGGGCGAGCCAGGCGGGCGGGATCGAGAACAGCGTGCAGGTCGCGATGATCCGGTCGTACGGCGCGCGTTGGGGCACCCCGCGTGCGCCGTCGCCCGTGACGACGGTCGGGTGGTACCCGGCAGCGGCCAGATGCCTGCGTGCCCCCTCGGTGATGTCGGGGTCCAGGTCGACGGTGGTGACCAGGTCGTCCCCGAGGCGGTGCGCGAGCAGGGCCGCGTTGTAGCCGGTGCCGGCGCCGATCTCCAGGACCCGGTTGCCGTCCTCCACCTCCAGTTCGGCCAGCATGTTCGCCATCAGCGAGGGTTGGCTGCTGGAGGAGATCAACTCACCGTCGCGCAGGCGTGTGGCGAGCGGGACGTCGGTGTACGCGCCGCGCAGCCAGCGCTCGCGTCGCCTCGGGTCGCGTTCCTCGCCCCAGAGCCGCTCGTAGCCGCTCCCGCCCGGACTCCCGGCACCAGTGGAGGGGGCGGGCCCACAGCCCACGTAGTAGTAGGGCACGAAGAGGTGGCGCGGAACCGCCTCGAACGCCTCCCGCCACACCGGGTCGGCGTCCCAGGCTCCGCCGGCCCCGATCTCGCGCACCATAGCCGCCCTGGCTTCCGCGGCGAGGTCATGGTCCCGATCGACCGCATGTGTGCCCATATACACACTGTGCTGCGCGATCGGCCCCGTGGCGAGCACCGCGACGGGCCGAACCGGAATCGGCTCGTTCTTGATCGCCGATCGGAACGGTCCTGATCGCCGGCCGGAACCGTCTTGATCGCCGATCGGTGCGGTCCTAGGCCTTGAGTCCTCCGTCTCCCCGTCTGAGACCATGGGTGCGTGAATGAGATTCGGCGCGGCACACTTCAGGAGCAGACCTTCTACGAGCAGGTCGGCGGCGAGGAGACCTTCCGGCGGCTCGTGCACCGCTTCTACGAGGGCGTCGCCGAGGACCCGCTGCTGCGGCCCATGTACCCGGAGGAGGACCTGGGCCCGGCGGAGGAGCGCCTCGTGCTGTTCCTCATCCAGTACTGGGGCGGCCCCACCACATACAGCGAGAACCGCGGGCATCCCCGCCTGCGGATGCGCCACGCCCCGTTCACCGTCGACCGGGCCGCACACGACGCCTGGCTGAAGCACATGCGGGTGGCCGTCGACGAGCTCGGTCTCTCCGAGGAGCACGAGCACACGCTGTGGAACTATCTGACGTACGCGGCGGCTTCGATGGTGAACACCGCGGGCTGATGGTGAACACTGCGGGCTGAGGCCGGTTCGCCCCCGTGGCGCGCACATTCCGGTCGTTGAGCACCGAATTCCGGTCACGATCCGGTCAAGTCCGGCTCACGGGCGCTTACCGGCTGTCCCCACCTTCTGACAGCATCACCCGGAGGTCTCCGGTGATCCCGGGGCCGGGGACGGCTGACGGGGGGCCGGGTGACGGGGTTCGTGTTTCTGCGCGTGCGGGCGCACCGGCTGCTGCTCGCCGCCGCGCTGCTCACCGTCGTACTGACCACGGTGGTGCCGACGACCCTCACCGCGTACTCGGGCGCGATCGGCGACGCGGCCCTGCGCCACTCCCTCGCCGCCCCCGAGAACGCCGTCGGCACCTCCCTGATCGTCAAGGCGGACACCCCGTCCGCGGACGAGCGCGCGGCCGCCGACCGTGCCGTGCGGGAGGGCGCTCGACGGACCTTCGACGGCATGCCGGTGACCTTGCGCACGCTCGTGCGGTCCGGCCCGTACGCCCTCCCGCGCTCCCTCCAGCCACCCGCCGCCCGGTCCGGCAACCCCGATCTCACCCACTTCGCGGCTCTGGACCGCACCCAGGTGCGGGTCGCCGAGGGGCGGCTGCCACGCGGTGGCGGCAGCACCGTCGAGGTGGCCCTGCCGCAGGCCGCCGCCGATCCGCTCGGGCTGAAGCCGGGCGCCCGCCTCACCCTCACCGACCGCTTCGACGGTCCCGACGTGCGCGTCCTGATCACCGGCCTGTACCGGCCCGACCGGATCACCGCCCCGTACTGGCAGGTGGACGACCTCCGCGGCCGCGGTGTCCACAAGCTCTCCTTCACGACGTACGGCCCCCTGCTCACCGATCCGTCCGTGCTCGCCGACAGCCGGGTGAGCAAGGGAGAGTCCGCCTGGCTCGCCTCCGCCGACTTCGCCACGCTGACGACGGACCGGATCGGCGCGCTGCGGCAGGCGGCCCGTGACGGTACGGCCGCGTTGGGCGCGTCCGACGCCCTGAACGGCACCACGGCCGCGACGACCTCACTGCCCGAGATCCTGGACGACGGCGAACGCTCCCTCCTCGTCTCCCGCTCGACCCTGCTGATCGTGGCGCTGCTGATCGCCCTCCTCTCGGGGTACGCGCTGTTCCTCGTGGCCCGGTTGCTGAGCGCCGAACGGGCGGGCGAGACCCGGCTGCTCAGGGCGCGCGGCAGCTCACCCCGCCGGGTCACGGGGCTCGCCGCGCTGGAGGCGCTGTTGCTCGCGGTGCCCGCGGCGGTCTGCGCGCCGCTGCTCGCCGGGCCGTTGACGCGACTGCTCGCCGAGCGGGGGGCGCTGGCCCGGATCGGGCTGCACATCGACACCTCCAGCGGGCGTGCGGAGGTGTGGCTGGTCGCGGCGGCGGTGGCGCTGGGGTGCGCGCTCGCGGTGACGGTGCCGGCGCTGACCTCCGGCTCCTTCACGGTGCGGCGGGCCCGCACCCTGCCCGCCCCGGTGCGCGCCGGGGCCGATGTCGGGCTGCTGGTCATCGCCGGGGTCGCGTACTGGCAGTTGGACCGCCGGAACACCGGCGCCCTCTCCGGCGGCATCTCGGAAGCTCCGGGCTCCGCTGAAGCAGGCGGAAGCCCCGTCGGCACCCTCGGCATCGACCCGCTGCTGGTCACGGCGCCCGCCCTCGCCCTGCTCGCCGGCACCGTGCTCACCCTGCGGCTGCTGCCACTCGTGGCCCGGCTCGCCGAGCGCCGGGCCGCGGGCGGCCGGGGCCTGCCGAGCGCCCTGGCCGGCTGGCAGTTCAGCCGCCGCCCGTCGCGCGGCGCCGGCCCGGTGCTGCTCCTCGTCCTCACGGTCGCCCTGGGGATGCTGGCGATCGGCGAGGGCGCCTCCTGGAACCGCTCGCAGGACGACCAGGCGGACTTCCGCGCCGGTACGGACGTCCGCGTCCTCGCGGGCGGCGCGAACGGCCTCGGCGGCTCCGGGCGCTACGCGGACATCGACGGCGTACGGGCAACGGCACCGGCCATCCGTACGGCGATGCCGTTGTCCGGCGGCCGGACAGCGACGGTTCTGGCCCTCGACACGGCCTCAGCGGCCGACGGACTGCTGCTCCGGCGTGACCTGGCCTCCGAGCCTGTACGGCCCCTGCTGGCGGGCCTCCCCCCGAAGGGGAGGACGGCGGGCCCTCGGCTGCCCCAGGAAGCGACGGAGCTCCGCCTGGCGCTGCGGCTGAGCAGCGACCGGGACGGTGGCGACGCGGCGGACACGGACGGCAGCGGCGAGAGCCCCGAAGCCGATGTGACGGTCACTCTGCAGGACCGCTACGGCGTGCCGTACCCGGTCCCCGCAGGCCAGCTGGCCGCCGACGGACGGCTCCACGTCCTCGCCCTGGACCTCGCCCGCGCGGCCGATGCCCCGACGGGCCGGGCGGCCGAGCCCCTGACGCTGACCGGCGTGCGGCTGACCATGGAACAACCGGTCGGCGGCGCCGAGCAACACCGCCTGTCCCTGGAGAAAGTGAGCGCCGTCCGCGCCAACGGGCCGGAAAAACCGCTGCCGCAGGCCACCTCCTGGACGGTCACGTCGCGTACAGCCAGCACGTCGCCGTCCGCGGACGATTCCACGCTCCCGACGACCCCGCGTGTGGAGGAGTCGCCACCGGGCTCCCTCGTGGTCCGCTACGGCACCGGGTACGTGCCCCGCGACCTCTACTGGAGGCCCGAGTCGTTCACGGTCCGCCTCCGGGTGACCCAGCCTCCGGCGTCCGAGGTGACGGGCGTCGCCACCGACCGGTTCCTCGCGTCGGCCGGACTCTCCGGTACCGGGCAGCGGATGGACGTCAGATTCGGAGACTCGACGGTGCCGGTACGGATCGTGCGGAGCGTAAGGGCGCTGCCGACGACCGAGGAGGGCGGCGACGGCGCCGGCGGGGCGCTGCTGGTCGATCTCCGGTCCGTGAACCGCGTGCTGGAGGCCCGGGACGACGAGACCGCCGAGCCCACCGAGTGGTGGCTGCGGACGGCGCCGGGCGCGGCCGGGCGGGTGGCCGAGGAGGTGCGGGCGCGTCCCGATGTCGAGCCGTCGCGGGTCGTCGTACGGGACGAGGTCGCGGACCGGTTGCGGGACGATCCGTTCGGGGCGGGTACCGAGGCCGCGTTCGCCGCGGTGGCGGTGGTCGCGGCCGCACTGGCCGCGGTCGGGTTCGCGGTGAGCACGGCGGGATCCCTGCGCGAGCGGGCCGACGAGTTCGCGGTCCTGCGCGCGCTCGGCGCCCCGCGCCGACAACTGGCCCGTCTCATCGCCGCCGAACAGGGCGTCCTGGTGGCCGTGGCCCTCACGGCCGGCGTCGCCCTCGGCACGGTCCTCACCCGGGCGGTGATCCCCAGAATCGTCCTCACTCCGCAGGCTTCCCGGCCGGTGCCCGAGGTCCTGGTGGAACTGCCCGTCGCCCCCGTGGCCCTGCTGCTGGCCGCGGTGACGGTCACCCCGCTCGCGGTCACGGCCGTGCTGGCGGCACGACGACCGGACGCGGTCGGCACGCTGCGGCGCCAGGGAGGTGAGTGACGCGGTGCGTACGCGCTCCTCCACAAGTTCCCGGACTTCCCGCGTCACCCGGGTACGCGCACCGTCCTCCGTGGCCCCCTGGGTGCGGACCCGGCTGCGCGCCGCGACCGGGGCAGCCTGCGCGCTGGCCCTGCTGGTCGCGTTCACCGCCTGTCTGGCCGCGGCCTTCCCGCGCTCGGTGGACCGGTACGAGGACGCCGGCCTGCGCAGTGCCGTCGCCGAGGCCCCGGCCGAACAGACGACCGTGCAGTTCTACGCCCAGCAGTCCACGACCGAACTCCCGCCGGACGAGTGGGAGTCGGCCCTTCGCCAGGCCACGCTGCGCGAGCAGTACGCACGGGTGCTGGCCGCCGTCGAGCAGCCGCTGGTCGTCGACCGCGCCCAGTCGTCGTACGGCGTGCGCACCACCGAACCCCTGGAGGCACTGGACCGTTGGCTGCCCCGGCCCAGCGGGCTGCCCGCCCAGGTGTCACTCGTCGCGCAGAACGGCCTCGCCGACCATGCCCAGCTGCGCCAGGGGCGTCTGCCGCGCACCACCGGATCGGTCACCTCGCGCAGCCGCTCCGTGGAGGCCGCCGTCACCACCGAGACCGCCGAGCGCCTGCGGATCAAGGTGGGTTCGGTGATCCACGTCCCCGGCGTGCTGCGGGAGCCGCTGGCCGTGCGGGTCACCGGCATCGTCACCCCGCGCGAGCCCCAGGGCGCGTACTGGTCGACGCAACCCCTGCTGCGCACCCCCTCCCTGATGCGGAAGCTCGACGCGATTCCGCCCGCCAACACATACTGGCTGGGCGCCCTGCTCCTGCCCCCCGACGCGGCACCCGCCCTGCTGAGAACGCAGGGAGACCCGGAGCGCTACTGGCAACTCGCCCCCTCCGCCACCTCGTTGAACGCCCGTGACCTGCCCGGCCTCTCCTCCTCCCTCGCCGCGCTCGTGTCGGGACCCGGCCTGCTGGCGGTGCGCCAGGCCACCGACCCGGCGGCCGACGCGAACACCGGCCTGGACACGGTGCTCCGCTCCCACCAGCGCCTGCGCGACGGCATCGCTCCTCTCGTGTCCGTCGCCGCGTTCGGCACCGGAACCGTCGCGGCCGTGGTGCTTCTGATGGCGGGCGGTCTCGCCGCGGACCGCCGTCGTACGGAGCTCGCCCTGCTGCGCGCCCGCGGCGGCTCGCTGCGCGGTGTCACGGGACGGCTGCTGGCCGAGACGGCGGTCGTCGCGGTGCCCGCGGGCGCGGCCGGCCTGGTGGTCGCCCTCCTCGCGGTGCCCACCACGCGCTACGCCCACGCGGTGATCGCGGCCGCGGCCGTCACGCTCCTCGCCTGCGCCGCACTGCCCGTGAGCGCCGCGGCCCGCCACGCGGTCGTACGGGTCCACGGCGCACGCGAGGACCTGACCTCCGTACGCCCCTCGCGGCGCCGTACGGTCGCCGAAGTCACGCTGGTGGTGCTCGCGCTGGGCGCGGTGGTGGCGCTGCGGCGGAGGGGGACGGACGGGTCGGGGCCCTCCGACCCGGGGATCTCCGGGGGCTCGGAGGC
>NZ_VMNX01000321.1 GCF_009377235.1 Streptomyces acidicola | reverse complement strand
CCCGACGAACTGGCCTCCCGCATGTACGAGGTGTTCGCCGTCCTGGGCCCGCTGTACCGGCGGGTGAGCCGCAGGGTGGAGCAGAACGAGCCGGTCGAGGGGCTGTCCATCGGCGTCCGCGCCGTACTGGACCTCCTGCGCGTCCACGGACCCTTGACCGTCCCGCGGATGGCCCGCGCCCAGGCGCTCAGCCGCCAGTTCGTGCAGCGGATGGTCAACGACGCGGCGGCCGGGGGTCTGGTCGAGGCCATCCCCAACCCCGCCCACCAGCGGTCCTCGCTCATCCGCCTGACCGACGCCGGCCGCGCGGCCATCGATACGGTCATCGCCCGCGAGAGCGAGCTGCTGAAACGGGTGGGCGGCGATCTGACCGACGCGGACGTGGACACCTGCGTACGGGTGCTGACGCGGATGCTGGAAGTGTTCGAGCACGCGGACGCGAACTGAAAGGGTCCAGGGCTCAGAGACCGGGGGCACGCTCAGGTCTCAGGGGCCGCCCGCCAACTGGCCGAATGCCACCGTCGCGTTAGATTGATTGCGTGCTCTCACGCCTCTCCCGCCTGTCGCGCCCCAAGGCCATCGCCCTCTGTGCCCTGCCCGTCGTGGCCCTGCTCGCCACGGCGGCGTTCGCTCCGCTGCCGTTCTCCGTGGCGCAACCCGGGATGACGGCGAACGTCCTCGGCTCGAACAAGGGCGCGCCGGTGATCACCATCACCGGCGCGACGGCCCGCGAGACGCGCGGACAGCTGCGGATGACGACGATCGAGGCGACAGGCCCGGACGCGCACGTCGGCCTCGCCGACGTCGTCGACGGCTGGTTCCGTACCGACCAGGCGGTGATGCCGCGCGACGCGGTCTATCCGAGCGGCGGCAACGTCAAGGAGATCGAGCGGCACAACGAGGCGGAGATGAAGAGGTCCCAGGACGCGGCGACCCAGGCGGCGCTCGGGTACCTGGGCAAGGCCGGCGACGACATCAAGGTCACCCTGAAGCTGTCCGACGTCGGCGGCCCCAGCGCCGGCCTCCTGTTCTCCCTCGGCGTCATCGACAAACTCAACGGCGACGGCAGCGGCGGCGACCTCACGGGCGGCCGCGTCATCGCCGGTACGGGGACGATCGACGCCGCCGGCGAGGTCGGCCCGGTCGGCGGGGTGGCCCTCAAGACCCAGGCCGCCCACCGTGACGGCGCCACGGTCTTCCTGGTCCCGAAGGCCGAGTGCACCGACGCGAAGTCGGAACTCCCGAAGGGCCTGCGCCTGATCCCGGTGACGACACTGAAGGGCGCCGTGAACTCCCTGGTGGCCCTGGAGAAGGGCCGGGGCTCGGTCCCGAGCTGTTAGGCCCTGTCGTCGAACTCCCGTCTAGTGCGCGACGCTCGGCTTCGGCGCGGCGGCCAGGCGGAGCCCGACCTCGACGAGGGTCCAGCCGATGCGGGTGCGCAGCTCGTTGGGCCGCTTGGCCATGGCTTCGAGCCGGTGCGCGTCGGCCTGGGCCCGGAGGTCGGCGAGGCGGACGCGGTGCAGGGCGAGCAGGGTCTCGATGTGCATCGGAGGGGGCCTCTCAGTCCGTGTGGATGGGGAAGACGTGCGTGTGGACGCGTACCGTCTCGGCGGCCGGGCTGTCCTCGGCGGAGGTCCGGCCGCGGTAGCTGTCGACGAGTTCGTGCATCTTCGTGATGAGGTCGAGGGCGAGCTCGGGTGTGAGGCTCAGCGTCATGTCGCTGAGGTCCGAGGAGCGGCTCCACTCGTCGGACCAGTCGCCCGGGTTGCCGAGCCACGTCCCGACCTCCTGGGTGTGGATGTTCGCGACCTCGTGCATGAACAGGTCTGCGGCCCCCCGTACGGCCGGGTCGGGGTCCTTGTGCAGCGCGTCGTCGAACTGCACGCCCTTGTGGACGGCCCGCCACCAGCGCTCGCGTCCCTTGCCGTGCTCGGGGGCGTCCTCGACGAAGCCGTGTGCGGCGAGCTGCCGCAGGTGATAGCTGGTCGCGCCGCTGGACTCGCCCAGCTTGACGGCGAGCTGGGAGGCGGTGGCGGGTCCACCCCGCCGCAGGGCGTTGAGCAGGGCCATCCGCAGGGGATGGGCGAGGCCGCGCAGTGAACGGGCGTCGAGGACGCGTGGTGACAGGTCTTCGGGGTCGTCGGGCATGCATGCAAAGGTAGCGTTGCAAAGAAACCCTTGCAAGGCTTCCTTTGCAGCGAACTCTTTGGAACCTCCCCGTTTCGCCCGCTAACCCCGTGCCGCCCCTAACCTCTACCCCTGCCCCCGCTCCTCCGCCGCCTGCTCCACCAGGGGAATCACCCGTAGCGGAACCGGGTTCTCCATGACGATCGCTGTCGAGGCGCGGACGATGCCGTCGAAGCCGACGACCCGGTCGATCACCCGTTGGAGGTCCGCGTTCGAGCGGGCCACGAGGCGGCAGAGCATGTCGCCGTTGCCGGTCGTCGTGTGGAGTTCCAGTACCTCGGGCACGGTCGACAGGTGTGCCCGTACGTCAGGGCCCTGCCCCTGCCGGATCTGCAGCGTCGCGAACGCCGTCACCGGGTATCCGAGGGCGGCGGGGTCCACCTGCGGGCCGAACCCGTGGATCACGCCGTCCGACTGGAGCCGGTCGAGCCGGGCCTGGACCGTCCCGCGCGCGACCCCGAGCCGCCGGGACATCTCCAGGACGCCGATGCGCGGCTCCCGGGCCAGCAGCACGATGATCCGCCCGTCCAGATGATCGATCGCCATGAGGACCTTCCGGTAGTCACCCTGTACAGGGAACCCGCTGATGCGAGCGTTCCGCTGAGCAGATTGTCCAGCAAATCCGCGAACTGTTGCGCACCTTGCCGTAGCGGAGGGACTCTGCGCCTATGACGCAGACCACACACCACGCTCCCGACACCGCACGGCAGGCCGACCCCTTCCCGGTCAAGGGAATGGACGCGGTCGTGTTCGCCGTGGGCAACGCCAAGCAGGCGGCCCACTACTACTCCACCGCCTTCGGCATGCGGCTGGTGGCCTACTCCGGGCCGGAGAACGGCAGCCGCGAGACCGCGAGCTACGTCCTGGAGAACGGCTCCGCGCGGTTCGTCTTCACCTCGGTCATCAAGCCCGCCACCCCGTGGGGCCACTTCCTCGCCCAGCACGTGGCCGAGCACGGCGACGGCGTCGTCGACCTCGCCATCGAGGTCCCGGACGCGCGCCGGGCGTACGCCTACGCGATCGAGCACGGCGCCCGCTCCATCGCCGAGCCGTACGAACGGAAGGACGAGCACGGCACGGTCGTCGTGGCCGCGATCGCCACGTACGGCTCCACCCGGCACACCCTCGTCGAGCGCACCGGCTACGACGGCCCCTACCTCCCCGGCTTCGTGGTCGCCGATCCGATCGTCGAGCCGCCCGCCCACCGAACCTTCCAGGCCATCGACCACTGCGTCGGCAACGTCGAACTCGGCCGTATGAACGAGTGGGTCGGCTTCTACAACAAGGTCATGGGCTTCACGAACATGAAGGAGTTCGTGGGCGACGACATCGCCACCGAGTACAGCGCCCTGATGTCGAAGGTCGTCGCCGACGGCACGCTCAAGGTCAAGTTCCCGATCAACGAGCCCGCCGTCGCCAAGAAGAAGTCCCAGATCGACGAGTACCTGGAGTTCTACGGCAGCGCAGGCGTCCAGCACATCGCGCTCAACACCAACGACATCGTCGAGACCGTACGGACGATGAAGGCGGCCGGCGTGCAGTTCCTCAACACACCCGACTCCTACTACGACACCCTCGGCGAGTGGGTCGGCGACACCCGCGTGCCCGTGGAGACCCTGCGCGAGCTGAAGATCCTCGCCGACCGGGACGAGGACGGCTACCTCCTCCAGATCTTCACCAAGCCCGTTCAGGACCGCCCGACCGTCTTCTTCGAGATCATCGAACGACACGGTTCGATGGGGTTCGGCAAGGGCAACTTCAAGGCGCTGTTCGAGGCGATCGAGAGGGAGCAGGACAAGCGGGGCAACCTTTGAGCAGGCACGCCCCCACGCCGCCCGGCACGCTCCCCCACCGCCTTGAGGGCGTGGGAGGTGCCCCCACTCGTCGCACCGGACAAAGGCCCAAGTAGCTCCTCCCTCAGTCTCAACTCCTCCCCCACTCTCGACTCCGCTCGAGCGGGGGGACCCCCATGCCCGGGGGCGCCCCCATCGAGGACCTTTGTCCGGCACGCCGAGAGCACGCACCGAACGACGCGGGAACGCACCCGCTCTTCCCCGGCACCGCTCAGCCCTGACTGCCGCCGCGGTCCCACGGAACTGACGCCGTGGGGCCGCACAGCCCCGCATCCCCCGGCTCCTGTTCCTCTTCCTGCTGCCTAGGCCGGTGCCTCTGCCGATGCGTCTGCCGGTGTGTCTGCCGATGCGTCTCCCGAAGGCCCGCCCGGTTGCCCCCCGAGCTCCGCCGGACCCTCGTCCGACGGCTCTCCCAGTTCCCCCAGCGCCTCCCTCACCACGGGCGCGTGCAGCAGCGAGAAGTACGGGTTGAGGCGCAGGGCCTCGGCCAGATGGCGGCGGGCCGGACCCGGCCGCTCCAGGGCGTACTCGATCTCGCCCCGGTGGTAGGCGTACAGCGCGCTGCGGACCTCCCCACCGTGGGCCCTGTCGGTCGCCCGCGTCGCGAACACGAGCGCCTCCTCGTCCTCGCCGGCCCGGTGCAGGGCCCAGCCCAGCGCGTCCGCCGCCCGCAGGCTCGGCTGCCGTTCCCACTCGCCCCGCAGCAGGCGGACCGCCCTCTCCGGGTCACCGTGGTCCGCCTCGAACAGGCCGAGGAACAGGTCGTGGTTCACACCCGCCTTCGCGTCCGCGCGCACCGTCTCGCGCAGCACGCCGTACTGGGCCCGGGCCTCGCCCTGACGCCCCAGGGACTCGTACAGCTCGCCCAGTTCCAGGGCGTACCGGGGTGACCTCGCCTTCGCCAGCGCCGACCGGTACGCCCGCACCGCCTCCTCCGTGCGGCCCAGTGCGGCCAGCGCGCGGGCCCGCACGGCGAGGGCGGCGTGCTCGTCGGGGTCGGCGTGCAGGGCGGCCGTCCCGTAGCGCAGGGACTCCTTCAGGTCGCCGCGCTGCCACGCCAGTTCGCCCGCCAGCACGAGGTAGGCGGCCCGTTCGGCGGGGCCCTGCGCGCCGGCGGCCGCGTCCGAGAGCGCCGCGGCCGCGTCCTCGCGCCGGCCCTGGTCCCAGTACACCTGGGCCGCCCGCGCCGTCACCGCGGGCGCCGTCACCGCGGACCGGGACCGCAGGGCGAGCAGCTGGTCCAGGGTCCGGCGGGCGGCCCGGTAGTCGCCGACACCGTCGTACGCGTCGATCAGCAGCGGGTACGCCGTCCAGCGCTCGGGCGCCACCCGTACGGCCTGCTCGCCCCACTGCCGGGCCGCCGGGAAGTCGTGCCGCGCGGTCGCCAGCGCGGCCAGCCCGTCGTACGCCTCCGCGTTCCGGCTCGGGCGGACCTTCAGCGAGTAGCCCAGCGCCCGCTCGGCCCTCGGGAAGTCCGCGGCCACCCCGGTACGACGCCCCCGCTCCACGTACGCCGTGCCGAGCACCGCCCACGACCGTCCGTCCTCCGGATGCTTCCGCAGCCGCCGCTCGCGGTCACCGATCAGCTCGGCCAGATCGGGCATCGCGGCGGGCACCCCGGCCGCGACCGCCGCCCGGGCCCGCGCCTTGGGCCCCGGCGCGGGCGCCACCGGCTGCTGGTGCTGCTGCTCGCCGTCCGGCAACAGCACCAGCACACCGGCGAGTACGGCACCACCGGCCATCGTCCAGCCCAGTGCGCGCCGCATCGTCCGGCCGGCCGCCCCGAATCGCCGCTCTTCGCTCTCCATGCCGCTCTCCATGCCGCTCACTGTGCGTCAATAGGAAGACCACAACGCGGCACCCGAAAGGCCCTCGCCGACGGGTTCACACCGATGGCGGTCCGGTGCGACGCTGTGATCATGAGCCGTAGCGAAGCCCCGACCCCCCAAGGCACAGCAGTGACCGGCAACCTCCACGACCGACTCCTCGACCGACTCCTCGCCGGACTGCCGGCCGAGGCGGTCCTCACCGACCCGGACGTCACGGCCTCGTACGCGAACGACATGGCGAGCTTCTGCGAGGCAGGCGCCCCGGCCGTCGTCGTGCTGCCGCGCACCGTCGAGCAGGTCCAGCACGTCATGCGCACCGCCACCGAACTGCGCGTCCCGGTCGTCCCGCAGGGCGCCCGCACCGGCCTGTCGGGCGGGGCCAACGCCGCCGACGACTGCATCGTGCTGTCCCTGACGAAGATGGACCGCATCCTGGAGATCAACCCGGTCGACCGCATCGCCGTCGTCGAACCGGGGGTCGTCAACGCCACGCTCTCCCGCGCGGTGAACGAACACGGCCTCTACTACCCGCCGGACCCCTCCAGCTGGGAGATGTGCACCATCGGCGGCAACATCGGCACGGCCTCCGGCGGCCTGTGCTGTGTGAAGTACGGGGTGACGGCCGAGTACGTGCTCGGCCTCGACGTCGTGCTCGCCGACGGGCGGCTGATGTCCACCGGCCGCCGCACGGCGAAGGGTGTCGCCGGGTACGACCTCACCCGCCTGTTCGTCGGCTCCGAGGGCTCGCTCGGCATCGTCGTACGCGCCGTCCTGGCCCTCAAGCCTCAGCCGCCCCAGCAACTGGTGCTGGCGGCGGAGTTCCCCTCCGCCTCCGCCGCCTGCGACGCCGTCTGCCGGATCATGGAGGGGGGACATGTGCCGTCCCTTCTCGAACTGATGGACCGTACGACGGTCAAGGCCGTCAACGACCTGGCGCAGATGGGCCTCCCGGAGACCACCGAGGCCCTCCTCCTCGCCGCCTTCGACACCCCCGACCCCGCCGCCGACCTCGCCGCGGTCGGCGCCCTGTGCGAGGCCGCGGGCGCCACCCAGGTCGTCCCGGCGGACGACGCGGCCGAGTCCGAACTCCTGCTCCAGGCGCGGCGGTTGTCGCTCACCGCGCTCGAAGCGGTGAAGGGCACCACGATGATCGACGACGTCTGCGTGCCCCGGTCGAGGCTCGCCGAACTGTTCGCCGGCATGGAGGGCATCGCCGAGAAGCATGACCTGACCATCGGGGTCGTCGCACACGCCGGTGACGGCAACACCCACCCCACCGTCTGCTTCGACGCGGCCGACCCCGACGAGTCGCGGCGGGCCCGCGAGTCCTTCGACGAGATCATGGCCCTCGGCCTGGAACTCGGCGGCACCATCACCGGCGAGCACGGCGTGGGCATCCTCAAGAAGGAGTGGCTGGCCCGCGAGATCGGCCCGGTCGGCCTGGAAATGCAGCGCGCGGTCAAGGCGGTCTTCGACCCCCTGGGCATCCTCAACCCGGGCAAGCTCTTCTGACCCAGGCATCGCTCCCCGGTCACCGGTCGTCCATCGCACACCCGCCGTCTTTCGCCCACCCGCCGTCCATCGCACACCCGCCGTCTTTCGCCCACCCTCCGTCCTTCGGCCATCAGCTGTCTTCCGCTCACCCTCCGTCCTTCGGCCATCAGCCGTCTTCCGCTCACCCTCCGTCCTTCGACTCGTCCGACGGCCACGGGTCCAACAGCCACCGGTCGTCGGCCGGGGAGGGGGCGAGCAGTTCGGCCAGGCCGTCGTCGATGTGGAGCCGCACGGCCTCGGAGCCCGGAGGCACCGCCCGAAGGGTGCGCTCCAGCCACGCCGACACCTGCGCGGCCGGCGCTTCGAGGAGAGCCTCCCCGCTCGGTGAACTCAGCGCCATCAGAACGACGCTCCGCCCCTGCGCCTTCGCCGGCCACACCCGCACGTCGCCGTGCCCGCACGGCCGGAACACCCCCTCGACCAGCAGTTCGCGGGCGAAGGTCCAGTGGACGGGCTGGTCGGAGTCGATGTGGAAGGCGACGTGGACGGCGTACGGGTCGTCACTGCGGTAACCGAGTACGGCCCGCACGGGAATGCTGCACTCCGGCGACAGTACGAGTCTCAGCTCCAGCTCGCGTTCCACCACGGTGGGATGCATGGTGTGGGTCTCCTCTCCGGTAGGTCTCGCGGGGGCCTGGACGCGGCCCGTACGAGTGGAGAGGGAGCAGGCCGGGGAGCATTACGCGGGTCCGCGGAACTTTTTCCGAGGAGACCACGAGGCGGCTCCGCCGCCCCCGTCGCGTAGCAGAACCGTGCTCGAAAGGGGTGGGTCCGGCGGGAGGGGCGGTGGTAGTTGCGACTGTCTGGTAGATGTTGATTCCCCCAACCAACCCCCGAGCAGATACGGGACGACGGACATGAGCGCCCCAACCCCGGCCCCCGGTGACGACAGGCC
>NZ_VMNX01000320.1 GCF_009377235.1 Streptomyces acidicola | reverse complement strand
CCCCTTGGCGGGGTCGAAGGGGCGGAGCCCCTGGGGATGGGACGGGTAGGGGCGGCGGGGGCGAAGCCCCCGGCGACTTTCCCCGACAACCCGTCAGCCTGGGCGGAGCCGTCGCAGCGGAGACTCTCGCGGGCGGCCGCTCGGCAGCCGCCCTACGCTCCCGCGCTTCCGGACACGCCGCGATGCCGCGCGAGGACGTCGCGGGACGCCGCCGCCATCGCCTCGTCGATCATGCGGCCCTCGAAGCGGATCGCGCCGGAACCCTCGGCCTGGGCCCTCTCCACCGCCGCGATCAGCCGCTCGTGGCGCGCGAGTTCGTCCTCGCCGGGAGAGAACACGTCGTTGACGATGGCGACGTGCGACGGGTGGATCACCATCATTCCGTCGTAACCGAGCGCACGGTTCTGCTCGGCGAAGCGGCGCAGGCCCGCGAGGTCGGCGAGGTCGGCCCACAGACCGGACACCGGGTGCGGGGAACCCGCGGCGCGGGCGTCGAGGAGGACGCGGGCGCGGAGTTCATGGGTCTCCGTGCCGTCGGCGCTCCACCGGTAGCCGACGGCACGCTCGACGTCACCCCCCGGCGCGGTCAACGCGCCGAGGTGGGCCACGCGGGCGGCGGCCCGTCCGATGTCGTACGCCTCCCGCAGCGCGCGTGCCGTCTCCAGGAGCGGGACGAGCGCGAAGTGCCCCTGGGGCAGGCCGTGTTCGTGCTCGCACCAGGAGAGGAGACGGTCGGCAAGACGAATGTCGTCGGCGCTCGACACCTTGGGCAGCACGATGCCGTACAGGCCGGGGCGGGCCACCGCGCGCAGTTCGTCGGCGCTCGCCCAACCAGCCGTGCTGTTCAGTGCGTTGACGCGGACGAGGAGTCGCATCCCGCCGTCGTACGACCGGGACACGGCCTCGGCCACCTCTGCCCGCGCCGCCGCCTTCGCGTCGTCCGGTACCGCGTCCTCCAGGTCCAGGATCGCCGCGTCGGCGCCCGCCGCTTCGGCCTTGGTGAGCCAGCCCGTGCGGTTGCCGGGGACGAAGAGGAGCGAGCGCAGTGGGGCACGGGCGGGTACGCGACCGTCGTACGACCCCTCGGTCCCCACCTCACTCCCCGCCCTGGTCCGCACCTCGTTCCTCACCTCACTCCCCGCCTCAGATGACACCCGACTCCTCCAGCTTCGCCCGCCGTTTGTCGTCGATGCCGAGCCACTCGCCGTAGACGAGGTCGTTGTCCGCGCCGAGCGCCGGGCCGGTGCGCCACACCGCGCCGGGGGCCTGGCGGAAGTGCGGGATCACCGCCTGCATGCGTACGGGGCCGAGGTCGGGGTCGTCCACGGTGATGATGTCCTCGCGTTCGGCGTACACAGGGTCCGCGGCGATGTCCGCGGCGTCGAAGACGCGGGAGGCCACCACCTCGGCGCGCTCGAACTCCGCGAGGCACTCGGCGGTGGGACGCTCGGCGATCCAGGCGCGCAGGCCCTCGTCGAGGCGTTCGCGGCCGGCGTGCTGCTGTTCAGTCGTGGCGAACTCCTCGTCCGGCAGTCCCAGCAGCCGGGCCACGTTGCGTACCGACCGCAGGGTGGCGGAGGTGACGGTCAGCCAGTCGCCGTCGCGACTGCGGTAGGTGTTGATCACGGCGGCCGGGGCCACAGCCAGCTGGTTGCCCGCGCGCATCGGGGCGTCGCCCAGCTGGTCGTGGGCGATCACCTGCCACTCCACCAGCCGGAACAGCGGCTCGAAGAGCGCGAGGTCGATCCACTCGCCGTCGAACTCCGGGTCCGTGGCGCGGCGGTGCAGGGCGGCCAGGATCGCGTACGCGCCCATCAGACCGGTCACGGCGTCCCCGTGCGAGAAGCCGGTGTGCACGGGCGGCCCGTCCGGGAAGCCGGTCAGGTGCACCACCCCGCTGCGGGCCTCGCCCATCTTGCCGAAGCCGGGGGCGTCCGCCCGCGACGAGGTGGCGCCGAAACCGGAGATCTGCAGCAGTACGGCCTTCGGGTTGAGCGCGTGGACCGCCTCCCAGTCCAGGCCCCAGCTGCGCAGCCGCCCGGCCCGCAGGGTCACGATGACCACATCGGCCCAGGCCACCAGGTCCCGGGCCACCTCCCGGCCTTCCTCGCGGTGCAGGTCCAGCGTCACCGACCGCTTGTTGCGGCCCGCGACCTTGAACCAGAGGGGGACCCCGTCCCGTTTCGGCCCCATCGCCCGCGCCGCGTCCCCCGCGCCGGGCGGCTCCACGTGCACCACGTGCGCCCCCTGGTCGGCGAGCATCGCCCCGGCGAGCGGTCCGGCCACGACGTGGGCGAACTCCACCACCTTCAGGCCCGTCAACTGTCCCTGCCGTGCGCTGCCGCGCTCGTCGTTGCGGTCGTCCATGCAGTTCAGGCTGCGGGGTGGGTCGTATGCGCGTCCAGCAAGGAACGGGGATCAATTCATGCGGATACCGCATCGGTCGGCGGGGGCGGCGTCCCTGCGCGGCCGGAGGGAGCCGGGGCCTCCTCCGACTCCCACGAAACCCCCTTCGGCAGCTCGTGGCCCGAGGCCCGGAACTCGTCCAGCTGCTCCAGGAAGGCGCGCGCCCCGGGCGGCAGGCTCCGCCGTACCGGCAGGACGACGTACAACTGCCGCTCCACCACCGGGTCCACCAGCGGGCGCCGTACCCACTTTCCGGGCGCCACCAGCGGGTGCACGAGCGCCGGCATGGCCGAGACCCCGAGCCCGGCGGCCACCAGGCCGCCGACCGTGGCCACGCTCCCGGCCTCGGCCGCGGGCCGGGCCTCGACGCCCGCCTGCGCGAACGCCGCGTCGGTGATGCGGCGCACGCTGGAGTCCGTGCCCACCGCCAGGAAGGGCTCGCCGCCCAGTTCCTGCCAGGTCACCTCGTCCCGCTCGGCCAGCGGATGTCCCTCGGGCAGCACGGCGTCGAAACGGTCCCGGACCAGCGGCCGGAGTTCGATGCCGGGGGTGCGGGGGCGGGCCACCGTCGTCACCGCGAAGTCGGCGTCCCCGTCCACGACCCGTTCCAGGACGAAGCGTTCCAGGCCGTCCAGGATGCGTATGGTCACCTCCGGGCGGCGGTCCCGGAAGGCCGAGATCACGGGGGGCAGCAGGACGGCGGCGGGGGAGGGCAGTGTCGCCAGCGCCACCGTGCCGCGTTCACCGGTCACGTACCGGCCGAGCTGGGCGAGCCCGGCGCGATGGGTGGCGAGGATCTGGTCCGCCACGCGCAACGCCTCCGCGCCCGCCGGAGTGAGCTGCACATTACGGGTGTCGCGCTCCAGCAGCCGCATGCCGAGCGTGCGTTCCAGGTCGGCGACCGCCCGGCTCAGCGACGACTGGGACACGTGCATCTCGGCGGCGGCCGCGGTGAAGCTCACGGCCCGGGCCACCGCGGCGTAGGCGGCGAGTTGGCGCAGGGTGACGTCCATGGCCGGGAGCGTAGGCGTGCGGGCCGCCGTAGGGAACTGATGCGCTAAACGCATGGACAGATCTGTGTTCAATGCTGGACGCGGATCTTTCACCGCTCCGAAACTCATCGGCAACACCGGCCGGACTAGGAAGTGGGCGGATCATGCTGGCGGCACTGGGCTTCTGCACCATCGGGGGTTTCCTGCTCCTGACCATGACCAAACGCGTGTCGGTCCTGGTGGCCCTGGTGCTGCTGCCGGTGCTCGCCGCGCTGGCGAGCGGGCACGCCGACGAGATCGGGCCGATGGCGCTCAAGGGGCTGACCCAGGTCGCGCCCACGGGCATCATGATCGCGTTCGCGGTCCTCTACTTCAGCCTGATGATCGACGCCGGGCTCTTCGAACCCCTGATCCGCGCCATCCTCAAGGCCGCCAAGGGAGATCCCGTACGTATCGCGGTGGGCACGGCCGTGCTCACCATCTGCGTCGCGCTCGACGGGGACGGCGCCTCGACGTTCCTCATCACCGTCTCGGCCCTGCTGCCCGTCTACCGGCGCCTCGGGATGAGCCGTCTGGTGCTCGCCGGAATCGTCTGTCTCGGCGCGGGCCTGATGAACCTGGTGCCCTGGGGTGGTCCGACGGCACGTGCGGCCGCCGCGCTGAAGCTCGACACGTCCGACATCATCACGCCCCTGCTGCCCGCCCTGGGCGCGGGCATCGCGTGGGTGCTGTTCGCCGCGTACCTCATCGGCCGCCGGGAACGTCGCAGGCTCGGCGAACTGGCGCCCGAGGAGCGCACGGAGGTCCCGGAACCGGTGGGCGACGGCCCCGGCACACCCCGTGTGACGGCCGCCCGGCACCCCGCGCTGACGGTCTTCAACCTGGTGCTGACCCTCACCCTGCTGGTCCTGCTCGTCCTCGAAACCATGCCGCTGCCCGTGCTGTTCGTGCTCGCCTTCGTCATCGCGCTGCTCGTCAACCACCCGCGCTGGGAGGACCAGCAGGCACTGCTGGAGAAGCACAGCAAGAGCGTCGTCCTCGTCACCTCCATGATCTTCGCGGCGGGCGTGTTCACCGGCATCCTCGGCGGCACCGGGATGATCGGGGAGATGGCCGAGGCGATGGTCGGCGTCATCCCCGACGGACTCGGCGGGCACCTGCCGGTCCTCGTCGCCGTCACCAGCATGCCGCTCAGCCTCGTCTTCACCCCCGACGCCTACTACTTCGGCATCCTGCCCGTGCTCGCCGGAACCGCCGACGCCTTCGGCACCGACAGCGCCGAGATGGCCCGCGCCGCCGTCCTCGGTCAGATGACGACCGGCTTCCCGCTCAGCCCGCTCACGGCGTCCACGTTCATCCTCGTCGGCATGACCGGCGTACAACTCGGCGAACACCAGCGCTTCATCTTCCGCTGGGCGTTCGGCACGACGCTCGTGATGACGGCGGCGGCACTCGCCACGGGTGCGCTGCCGCTGTGAGGAGGACCCCACCCATGCCCCGCGGACTTCCGCTGCTGCTCGCCTGCGCCCTGGCGGTCACCGCCGCCCCGATCGGCACGGCCTCGCCGGCCGTGGCCGTACCCGCACCTCAACTTCCGCCATATATAACGGAGTTGACGTCCGCACGGTATGACGGTCGTACCGACGACCTGCTCACCGGCGGCCTCGGCTTCGCGGGACTCCGCGCCACCACACCTCCCGGCTTCGCTGATCCGGACCACCCCACGCCCACCGAACTGCGGCGCCGCGCGCTGTGGACCTCCGCGGGACTGTCGGCGGGCGACGGCGGCGGCCTCGGGCGGCTGTACGGGGCGAACGTCGACCGCGGGCGGCCCGTGCCCGGGGACGGCAAGGTCGCGGGCACCGAGTACCACGCGGTGGCGGGCCGTGGCGCGCGCAGTGTGAGCTTCGTGGTCCAGGTGCCCGACGCCTTCGACCGGGCCCGACCGTGCGTGGTCGCCGCGCCCGCCTCCGGACTGGGCGGTGTGTACAACATGGTGGGCACGGCCGGGGCGTGGGCCCTGCACCGGCGCTGCGCCGTCGCCTACACCGACAAGGGCATGGGGCCCGCCTTCGACGACCTGCACTCCGGGACCGTGATGGCGTACGACGGCACGACCGGGCCCCGGACGGACGTCGGCGGCCGCGCCGCCTTCGACGCGGGCCTCAGCGCGGAGGAACGGGCGCGGTTCGACGCCGAGCGCCCCTTCCGGGTGGCCTACAAGATGGCGCACAGCGGCACCGATCCGCAGGCCGGCTGGGGCCGTGACGTGCTGCGGTCCGTGGAACTGACGCTCGCCGTGCTGAACCGTGACCACCGCCGGGGAGTACCCGCCGCCGGCTACACCCCGGCCACCACCACCGTCCTCGCCACCGGGGTCTCCAACGGCGGCGGCGCCGCGATCGCCGCGGGCGAGGACGACCGGCACGGCCTCGTCGACGCCGTGGTGGCCTCCGAGCCGCAGATGAACCTCGCCCCGCTGAACGGCGTCGAGGTCCGCGAGGGAGACCGGCGCGTATCCGCCGCGGGACTGCCCCTGCTCCAGTACAACTCCGTCGCCTCACTGCTCCAGCCGTGTGCGGCGCTCACCGAGCCGGCCGCTCCCGGGTACGGAAACCTGGACCCGGCCGCCGCGAGGCGCCGCTGCGCCGCGCTGGTCGGCGACGACCCCCGCCTGATCACACGCCGCGACGCCGCCCGGGTGGGCCAGGACGGGCTGCCCCGGCTCGCCCAGGAGGCGCTCGTCCGTATCGGTTTCCAACCGCAATCCTCCTATCTGCAGGCGGCCCACTACGATCCGGGGACCCCCGCCTCGTACGCCATGAGCTTCGCCCGCGCCTCGGTCACCGACTCGCTGTGCGGCTACGGCTGGGCCCGCACCGACTCCTCGGGCAGGCCCGCCCCGTACAGCAGGGCGGAACTCGCCGCCGCGTTCGCCACGAGTCCGGGCCGGGCCCCCGCGCCCGGCGTGCTGATCGACGAGAACTCACCGGGCGGGCCCGTCGCCGATGCCAAGTCCCTGGGACCGGACGGCACGCACGACTACAACCTGCGCGGCGAGCGCTGCGTCCTCCGTCTGGCCTTCCCGCGTGCGAACGCCCCCAGCGAGGAGCAGGCGTGGGCGCGCCGGGTCGCCGAAGGACTGGACGGCACCCGACGCACCGGCGACCTGCACGGCAAGCCCACGCTGGTCGTGCACGGCCGCGACGACGCCCGCGTTCCCGTCAACCACAGCTCACGCCCCTACCTGGGGCTCAACTCCCGTGCGGAGCAAGGGCACGGCACGGTGCGCTATGTGGAGGTCACTCACGCCCACCACGCCGACTCGACCGCACCCGGGTACGACAACCGGTACGTGCCCCTAGGGTTCTACTACCAGCAGGCCCTGGACCTGATGTGGCAACAGCTGAGCCACGGCACGCCCCTGCCGCCGAGCCAGGTCGTGCGCACCACACCCCGGGGCGGCGAGCCCGGCCACGCTCCGGCTCTGACGGCCGCCAACGTCCCGCCCGTCGCGGCCACTCCGGCCACCGCCGACCGGATCAGGGTGAGCGGCGGCACGGTACGGATTCCGGACAGAGGGTGAAGCGGGGGGCCGGAGCGGGCCCGCGGGCAACGTGGGCCACTCGCGCCTGGAATGTCACAGTAGACGACAGTGGCACATGCCAGAGGGAATCCCGTGAGGCCAGAGAGCTGGCCGGGCTCTGTCATCCCAGTTGATTGGTCACTTGACTACCAGGCGTCACACACGGTTGGCTCACGGCCAGTGAAAGCCTGAAAGCCGACGCGCGTCACTCGGTGCGCGTGTCGGCTTTGCCCTCCCCTTTCCTCCGCTCGGTCGCACAGCGAGGTGCCACACCTTCATGAACACGTCCCCCACCCCCCACGGTTCGACCAGACACCCCCGCGCCACCGCCCTGGCGTCCGCCGTGGTCGTCGTCGGCCTCCTCACGGCAGGCTGCTCCGGATCCGGCGGGTCGGCCTCCGACAGCTCCGACACGGCGGGCAAGGCGGGCACAGCCCGGATCAAGGTGGCGATGATCACCCACGGGGCCGAGGGCGACGAGTTCTGGGAGCGTGTGAAGAAGGGCGCGGAAGCCGCGGCCGCCAAGGGCAACATCGAGCTGACGTACGCCAGCGACGCCGACCCGGCGGGGCAGGCCGGGCTGGTGCGCGACGCGATCGGCGAGCGCGTCGACGGCATAGCCGTCACCCTCGCCAGGCCGGACGCCATGAAGGCCGCCGTCGACCAGGCCCAGGCGGCCGGCATACCGGTGGTCGGCCTCAACTCCGGTATCGACGCCTGGCGGTCGCAGGGCCTGCTGGAGTACTTCGGCCAGGACGAGAGCGTCGCCGGCCGCGCCCTCGGCGACAAGCTGGACGACCTGAAGGCCAAGCGCGCCCTGTGCGTCGTCCACGAGCGCGGCAACGTCGCCGTGGAGGCCCGCTGCGCCGGAGTGAAGAAGACCTTCAGCGGCCAGACCGAGAACCTCTACGTCGACGGAACCAACATGGACGCCGTGACCTCCGTCATCGCCGCGAAGCTCAGGCAGGACTCCGGTATCGACGAAGTCATCCTCAACGGCGCCCAGTTCGCGCTCGCCGCCGTCGACTCGGTGAAGGAGTCCGGCAGCAAGGCGAAGATCGCCACGTTCGACCTGAACGACGACCTGGTGAAGGCCGTGCAGGACGGAAAGGTGCAGTTCGCGGTGGACCAGCAGCCCTATCTGCAGGGCTACCTCGCGGTCGACGCGCTCTGGCTCTACAGGTTCAACGGCAACGTCAGCGGCGGCGGAGAGGCCCCTGTGCTCACCGGCCCCGCCTTCGTCACGAAACAGAATGTCGAGAAGGTCGCGAAGTTCGCGGCGAACGGGACCCGTTGATCCTGTTCCGCGACGTAACGTTCCGCGAGATAACGGGGACGCCACGGTTTTGGCCCCTCACCATGCGTGCGATCACTTGTACGGATAGCATTCTGGCCATCCCCTGTGCGTAACCGGACACGCGGCCACCCGCCGCGCTCGTCCCCCTGAGCCC
>NZ_VMNX01000031.1 GCF_009377235.1 Streptomyces acidicola | reverse complement strand
CGCCACCTCCCCCACCACCGCCTTCGCCCTCTCCCGCCTGGCCGACCCCGACACCCTGCACCACACCCCCATCGGCGTCCTCCGCTCCGTCGACCGGCCCGTCTACGACCACCAGATGTCCGAACAACTGGACACCGCGATCGAACAGAACGGCAAGGGCGACCTCACAGCACTGCTGACCGGCGGGGACACCTGGACGGTCGTCGGCTGATCCGCCCGTTCCGCCCGATCCACCTGATACGCCATAGACAGCAGTAAACCGCCGAATACCGCCACATCCCTGGAGAGGGACAGCATGACGTACGTGATCGCGCAGCCCTGTGTCGACGTCAAGGACCGGGCCTGCATCGACGAGTGCCCGGTCGACTGCATCTACGAAGGGCCGAGGAAGCTCTACATCCAGCCGGACGAATGCGTCGACTGCGGCGCCTGTGAACCCGTCTGCCCGGTGGAGGCGATCTTCTACGACGACGACCTCCCGGACGAGTGGGGCGGGTACCGGACGGCGGACTCCGAGGTGTTCGCCGACCTCGGGTCGCCCGGCGGGGCGAGCGCGGCCGGTCCGCTCCCCAGCGACCATCCGCTGGTCTCCGCGCTGGCGGAGCAGGCCGCGTAGAGTGCACAGAACGCGTCGTACATCACAAAACCCGACTGCGCGCAGCTGATTCCCGCTGCGGTCCAGTCCGGCTCCAGGCCAGATACAGGCCGATACCAGTGGTCCAAGACACCGTGGAGGCGGTGGCGGAATCCCGCCACCGCCCTGTGGCGTTGTGCGCGCCGACCGCATGCCTCGCGCACCACGGGGGAACCGCAGAAGGAGCTGACTATGGACACCGCTCTCACGTCTCAGCCCACAGCGTCGGCGCAACGCCCGACAGGGCTCACCGCGCCCCTGCACCTACTGCACAGACCCAACACCCCGGAGGGCTTCCTGCTGGACGCCACGGCGCCGGTGGAGCAGCACTTCGCGCTCTCCGCCGAGCTGCCGAGCCGGCACGGGACGTTCAATGACGGGCCGGACACCTTCCACGACCTGCTCTTCGTCGCCGAGACCCTGTGCCAGGCCACGCACTTCGTCGCCCACCAGTACTTCCGGATTCCCCCCGAGCACCCCGCGGTCTTCGTCTCCAGCGGGCTCGACATCCTGGACCTCGCCCCGTGGCGTCGTACCGGCCAACCGGCCCACATCACGCTCGACATCACCCTGACCCCCGTGGACGTGGTGGGCGGCGTGCCGCGTGGCCTCGACTGCCGGAGCGGCGTGGCGATCGACGGCGTCAGCTGCGGGAGCGCCTCCGCACGGGTGCAGTTCCTGACGCCTCAGGTGTACCGGCCGCACCGCGAGCACGGCCGCCAGGAGAGCCTCCTGAACGCCATACCGGCGCAACGGCGCCCGCTGTCCCCTGCATCCCTGGGTGGGGCGGCCAAGACGGAACAGCGCGCCGTGCGGCCCGAACTGGTCGGGCGCGGCAGTCCGCGGAACGTCCTCGTGGGTCCGCCCCTGCGGGTCACCCACGGGGAGTTCGTGCTGCCCGTGACCCCGGAGCCCGGACACGAGATCTTCGGGGCCGGGCCCGAGGACCACGTCCCCGGTCCGGTGTTCCTGGAGGCGTCCCGGCAGGCCTCGCTGCTCGTCGCCGCGGAACAGCACGGGCTGCGGCCCGCCCACGCCGTAACGACCCGGTTGCGGGCTTCATTCCGCGGTTTCGGGGACGCCGACCTTCCGCTGACCTGCACGGTCACCTCTCAGGATCCGGTCCGCGACGACGCGGGACGGCCCACCGTCCGCACCCGGCTCGCCTTCAGCCAAGGCAGCCGGGTTCTGTGCACCGCCTCCACCGTCCTGCTCCAGGACTGCTGACCGACCCCCCTCGCGCCACCATGATCAAGGAGCCCATGATGCGTTTCCGGGTACTGGGGCCGGTGAGCCTGTCGCCCCGCACTCCGTCCGCGGCGAAACCACGCGCACTGCTCGCCACCCTCCTGGTGCACGCCGGCGAAGTGGTCCCGGTGCACAGCCTGATCGACGAACTGTGGGGGACGGAACCGCCGCGTACGGCCACCACCACGCTCCAGGTGTACGTGTCCCAGCTGCGCAAGGTGCTCGCCGACGGAAGAGACGAAGGCGACGGCGGTGACGGCATCGACAAACGTGACGCGCGTAGAAGTGAACAGCGTATTGACGCGCGTAGAAGTGACGCGCGTAGAAATGAACTGCGTATTGACGCGCGTAGACGTGACAGGGGGTCCGCCGGCGAGCTGCTGACCCGGGCGCCCGGCTACCTCCTGCAGGTTCCCGAGGGGGAGTTCGACCTGCCCCGCTTCGAACGGCTGCGGACCGAGGGCCGTACGGCGTATCAGGAGGGGGACTTCGGCCACGCCTCCCGGCTGCTGCACGACGCGCTCGCCCTGTGGACGGGACCCGCCCTGTCGGGAATCCCGCACGGCGTACGGCTGGAGTCCGCCGCCATCCGCCTCGACGAACTGCGGATGGAGGTCCTGGAACAGCGGATCATCGCCGATCTGCGGCTGGGCCGTCACCAGGAACTCGCCGGTGAACTGCTGGCCCTCGCCAACGAGCACCCCCTGCGGGAGACCCTCCACGCGCACCTCATGGTGGCGCTGTACCGGACAGGCCGCGGATCCGACGCCCTGCGGGTGTACGGCAAGTTGCGCCGCTCCCTCGTGGAGGAGCTCGGCGTCGAGCCGAGCCCCGCCCTCGCCCGGCTGCACGAACGCGTCCTGCGCCGGGATCCGTCACTGGACTGGCAACCTCTTCGGGACACGGCCGGTACGAGCACTGCACCCGGTACGGATGCCGGTACCGGCATCCGTACCGGTGCTGCCACCGGTACGGATGCTGATCCCGGTACGAATGCGAACGGCGCGGGCCGGGACGGCGGCAGCACCGCGCGCGGCCCGGAGGCTTCCCGGCGCGCGACCGCACAGACCACACAGACCGAGCAGGCGCGGCAGGCCGGGCACACCGGGCAGGAAGGGGGCAGGCCGCTGCTCGTCCCCGGTCCGGCCCCGGTACTGCCCGCCGTGACACCCGGATTCGTCGGCCGCCACGAGGAACTGGCCCGCGGGGAACGTGCGTTGCGAGGAAGCGCCGGGCGCCGGCCGGTGCGGGTGCTGGCCGTGTCCGGGTCGGCCGGCGTGGGCAAGACCTCGCTGGCGCTGCAACTCGCCCACCGGGTCGCCGACCTGTTCCCGGACGGTCAGCTGATGATGCGGCTGCGCGGACCGCAGGGCCGCCCCCTGAGCGCCGCACAGGCCGGGGCGACCCTGTTGCGCCGCCTCGGTGACGACACGCCGGGCGCCCCGCCGACCGATCCCGAGGAGGTGACGGACCGGCTGCGGCGGGCCCTGCACGGGCGGCGGCTGCTGCTCGTCCTGGACGACGCGGCGTCGGTGGAACAGATACGGCCGCTGCTCCAGGCCGCCGCGGACTGCGCGGTGATCCTCACCAGTCGCCGCAGTGCCGCCGCGCTCGACGGCGCGGAGCATCTGCTGCTGGACGCGGTACGGCCGGACGAGGCCGTGGAACTCCTGCTCGCCGCGGGAGGCGAGCGGATGGCGCAGGATCCGGTGGCGGTCGCCGAGATCGCCCGGCTGTGCGGCTGCTTCCCGCTGGCGCTGCGGGTGGCGGCGGCGGCCCTCACGGCACGCCCCCACACCACGCCCGCCGCGCTCGCGGGGCGCCTGCGCGACGAGCGGACCCGGCTCGGCGTCCTGCGCGAGGGCGACCTCGACCTCCGGTCCAGCCTGATGACGGGGTATCAGGAGGTCGGCCCGGCGCTGCAGCGGGCGTTCCGGCTGCTGGCCCTGGCCCCGGCCCCCGACTTCGGGGTGTGGACCGCCGCGGCCCTGCTGGACACGGACCGTTCGGTGGCGGAGGAGACGGCCGAGGAGCTCGTACGGGCCCAGCTGCTGGAGGCCCGTACCGACGGACACACGGTCCGCTACGCCTTCCACTCGCTGCTGCGGGTGCTGGCCACGGACCTGGTCGACGGGGAGGCGGACAGCGCCCGCACGCGACGGGACACCGTCGAACGGCTGGGCCGGACCTACGCGACCCTGGCCCGCCACGCGGACCGGCGGCTCACACCCGGGAGGGACTGGAGAACCTCCCTCGAACCCGCGCCCACACCCGCACCCGCCCCCACACCCACGGGTATGGAGCCGGACGCCGAGAGGATCGTCGGGGCCAACCCTCTGCGCTGGTTCCGCGAGGAGGCCACAGGACTGGTGGAGATGGTGCGGCAGACGCACGCGGCCGGACTCTGGCCCCTGGTGTGGCAGCTCGCGGGGGCCGCCGAGGGGTACTTCCACGCCTGCGCCGCCTGGGAGGACTGGGAGGAGACCCATCGCCTCGCGCTGAACGCAGCACTGCGGGCCGGCGACACCGAGGCGGAGGCCGTGATCCGGTACTCGCTGGGCGACCTCGCCTGGCAGCGTCGCGAGGCCGACCGGGCGGTGCGGCACTACACCGACGCCCAGCACGCCTTCAAGCTGGCCGGTGACCGGATCGGGGCGGCGCGCTGCCGTATCGGTGTGGCGGACATCCTGCTCGGCCAGGGCCGCCTGGGGGCCGCGGCACGGCGGTACGGGCGGGCTCTGGCCCTGTGTTCGGCGGGAGGGGACTCGCGGGGCGTCGTGGCGGCGCTGAACGGGCTGGCCCTGGTCAACCTGCGGCAGGGCCGCAAGGAGGCGGCGATGCGTCAGCTGGCGCAGTGCCGGCGCGCCGCGGAACGGCTCGGGGACCGCCGCTGGGCGGAGTACATCCGCCGCACCGCGGCCCGCCTGACGTCGGACGCTCCCCGCCGCCCCGCCCACACCGCCCACGCGGTCGAGGTCCGGCCGGGCATGTGGCTCATCGGAACGGCCGCCCCCGCCCCCTCCCTCACCCGGGCGGGCGCCGCCTGACGTCGCGTCAACCCGTGGCCCGCGAGGCAGGGGCCACGGGTCAGGCCTCGGTGCGGGACGGGACCGGCGCGGACTCGACGACGTCCGGTGCGCCCCGGTACCCACCGGCAGCGGGAGCGGCACGCCGGGCTCCCGCGTCGGGTTCGAGGCCCAGCGACGCCAGGGAACGCCACGGCAGCGCCTGACTCGGCGTCGTGTCGCGCCAGGGCGCGAACACCGGGGCCGGGGAAGGGAGGGTCTTCACGGAGGCCACCGGGGCCAACGAGGCCACGGACGACACAGACGACGACACGGACGGCACTGACGACACAGACGGCACAGGGGACATGAGAGGCATGGCAGCCACCTTTGGGTAGGTGTTGCGAGGGGACGCGCCGGGAGCGGGCACGGGGACGTACGCGCGAAGGTGGTCGTTCACTCGGCGGAGGGCACCCGCGGCGGGTGCCCTCCGGCCTCGGTGGCGCCTGTGTGTCCGGTGGCGCCCGTGTGTCCGGCGGCGATCCGACCGGACGGGCCGGCCGGGCTCGTGGTCCGGCCGGCCCTGTTCGTGAACCGGGCCCGCAGCAGCGACCCGATCAGCCACTTCCGCATGGCGCCCAGGTGCGCCGGCGAACCGTGGACGTCGTCGAACTCCTTGAAGCGCACGTGGGGCAGCAGGGAGCCGAGCAGCTGACGTTCCGTGGGAGGGATGATCTCGTCCCGGGAGCTGACCACGTACGCGACCGGAACGTCGACGGCGCGCAGTACCTCCGGGGCGAGCGCGAAGTCCTTCAGCCGCGCCCGCAGTTCGTCGTGGTCGGGCGCCCCGGTGAGCCGGCACAGCGTGTCGACGGTGATGCCGGGCACCTGGGGCCACCAGTCGGAGTCGGTGAAGAACCCGCCCACCGGGGCGCCGACGGTGTGGATGCTGTGGATGCGCGCGTCCTCGGCCGCGGCACGCAGCGCGAGGTGGCCGCTGAAGCTGAGGCCGAGGACGGAGGTGCGGGTCACCCGGGCGCGCCCGGCCAGTTGATCGAGCAGGAAGGGCAGCAGCCGCCAGGAGTCGGCGTGGTAGCGCAGGGTGTTCTCGCCGACGCCGGGCATCTCGGTGGCGACCGCCGCGTAACCGAGGCGGGCGAGCCGGGGCAGGAGGGGCGCCCACTGCTCCTTGACGCTGACGATGCCTCCCATGATCAGGACCAGCGGCCGTGGCCGACGGGCGTCGAGTCCGCTCGCCCAGCAGGCGAAGGTGCCGTCCGGGTGGTTGAGGACCATGCGGTCGATGCCGCGCCGGCGCCGCCATTCGTCGAAGGACCGCACGCAGTTGTCCTGGGCCTCCCTGCGGTCGTCGTCGCCGTGGTACGGGAAGCGGGCGAGGGCGTAGCGGCGACAGGCGTCGAGCGGGCGGCCCGCGGAGGCCAGCCGGTCGGCCTCGGCGGTCCACACCCGCGCCCAGGACTCGGGGTGTCCCGGCTCGTCGTTGGTGATCCGGGGCAGTACGGCCGCGACCTGGCGTTCGCTGATCCCCTGGCCACGGGCGTGCAGTTGTGCGAATTCCTTCAGCTCTCCGAGGTGGTCCATCAGTCTCCTGGTGAGGGGACCACCGGCAGCTTCAGCCGGTGGGGGAATCACTTCCCTGGCCTGTGATATTTTCCTTCTGTCCCGAAAGGGATCGGTTCGGGCTGGACCGCAACCTTCGGGTCGGAAGCCCCCCTCTCTTCAGGTGGGGGAGCGGAGTCACGGCTGTTCTCCGTCTCCTCCGGGAGGCGAGGGCCACTACCGCCGGGGGATGCGGCCCGGAGGGCTCGGAGGCCTTCCTGGTCGTACCGGCTGCGGGGCGGACTGTCAGGTCGTACGAGGGGGAGACGGGGCGCCCTCCGGGAGCGGGGGACGTCCCCCGGCAGGGCGCCCCGCCTCTGAACCGATGCTGCCCGCCGTCCCTTAAGCCCGCTTGTCGCACGGCTTAAGCCTCAGTGAGCCCCGTAGGCCCCATGGACCCCAACAGCCCACACAGGCACGGCGCCCGCTCACCAGCCCAGCAGGTCGTCCTCTCCCCCGGGTGCGTCCTCGGGTTCCGCGTCGTCGCCGAGCGCCTCGGATACAGCCGCGACCACGAGCGGATCGAGCATGGCGTGCGCCGCCGGGTCCCGGGGTCCGCCGAAGCCGTTGTCGCTCACCGCGACGCCGGCGACGTAACCGCCGTCGACCGAGAAGGTGCGGAACTGCCATTCGTCCCCGGTGCCGGGTGCCCCTTCGGGGGTCAGGAGCCTGACGGGCCGGTCGCCGCCGCTGAAGCCGAACTCGGTGAAGCGGAGCCTCAGCCCCTGCCCGATGGCCTTGGTGTAGGCCTCCTTGAGCGTCCACAGGCGCACCAGCTCGGTGCCCCGCCGGTGGTGCGGGAGTTGCTCCAGGGCGGTCGTCTCGTGGGGTGTGCAGACGTTACGGTGCAGCCCGCGCGTGTAGAGGGGGCGGTCCGCCCGCTCGGCGTCCACCCCGATCAGTCCCTTGGTGGAGAGCCCGACGAGCAGCAGGTCCTCGGTGTGGCTGAGGCTGATGTCCACCGCGTCACAGCCGCGCAGACAGGGGCGCCCGGTGAGGCCGTACCCGAGTTCGACGGTCTCCGGGGGCACCCGCAGCGCCACCGCGGCGGCGTACTTCAGCAGCGCCCGGGAGGCGGCGAACCGCACCCGCACGTGCGGGTGCGTCAGCTCCAGATACCGGTCCCAGTCCCGGCCCAGCAGAGCACGCAGGCGCGGGCCGCCCGCCCGGTCCGGCCGCCAGTCGGCGAGCCGGGCGTGCAGCACCGCCACCGCGTGCTCCTCCAGGTCCGCGCGGACCTGGTCCCAGCCTCCGTCACGGCCGGAGATCCGAACCGGCTCCCCGAGCGAGGAGCTGGGTGCCGTCCTCCTCCGCGCCGTCATCGAAGCCCTCCAGTGCGTCCTTGAGGTCACCGAGTACGTCGGCGGCGGTGGCGCCGTCGATGACCCGGTGGTCGAAGGTGAGTCCGAGCCGCATCACCGGGGCGACGGCGAGCTGCCCGTCCCGGACGACCGGCCGGTCCGCGACGCGGCCCGCGTTCAGGGTGACCGCGGTGCCGCCGCTGGAGTGGAAGCCGTCGACCGGGCGATGGCCCAGCGAGCTGACCGCGACGGTGCCGAAGATCTCCGGCCGTCGGCGCGGGTCGCGCAGTGCGGCGGCGAAGGCGAGCCGCCCGAGCGGCACCGGCAGCCGGCCGAGCAGCCGGACTCCGCGGAACTCGGGCAGTTCCTCGGTGCCGGGGCCGCGGTAGCGGTCGACGCGCTGCTGGATGTCGTCCAGGCCGGCGCTCTCCAGGGCGGGCAACAGCGCGGACAGAACGGTCCGCTCTCCGCCGACCGTGCGGTCCAGCGCCAGCTTGGCGGTGACCTCCGCGAACCGTACGGTCCGTGGTCCGCGCAGCCCGAACAGCCGCGCCGGGACCAGTGCCGCGTTGGCCTCCGGGTGGCGGTGCAGTACACGACCGGTGGCGTGCAGCAGATAGGTGACGACGGAGTAGCGCAGGCCGGTGGCCCGGGCGCCGGCCCGGTGGGCCTCGATCCGGGTCATGTCGATGTCGGTGTCGAGGTGGACGGGCCGCTGCCGGGCGGCGTGTTCCAGGAAGTACAGGGTGTGCCGCCGCCGGCGCTCGGGGTGCACCCGGGAAGGGACCGGCCGGGTCCCGTCCGGCCGGGACCCGGTCATGCCTCGGCCGCCAGCCGGTGGATCTCACCGAGGCTGCGGGCCTCCAGCAGTTTGCCGACGGGCAGCGAGCGGCCGGTGGCCTGCTCCAGGGCGGTGACCAGCTTCAGCAGGTACAGCGAGTCCCATTCGGGCAGTTGGTCGAGGTCGACGGAGACCTGGTGCTCCTCCAGCGGCATGCCGAGCTCGTCCCGGACGAGACGGACGAAGTCATCGATGGTGTGCATGGGGTACGGCCCTCCCGGGCGGGTGCGTGCGGACGGCAGATGGGGGCGTCAGATCTTTTCGAGCGCGAAACCGGACTTGATCCACTTGCTGGACTCGACGGCGACCGCCAGCGCGCGCTGGCCCGGGCCGATCTTCTCCAGCAGCCCCTCCAGTTGGAGGAAGGGCAGGGCGTTGCCGTTGTTGCCGGTGTCCGCGACGCAGGACACCTCGACGGCGTCGGGCAGGTCGAGCTGCTCGGTGATCCGTCGTGTCATCCGGCCGGACAGCTGCGGCGGCAGCAGGAAGTCCACCTGCTCCGGGGACCAGTCGAGGTCCTCCAGCAGCTCCCAGAGGATCTCCACGGCCATGACGGGGACGGACTCCTCGATGGCCTTGTAGTCCTCGCGTACGGCCTGCCGGTCGTCGTACCGGTCGGCGAGCCCGAACCAGTCGATGACCTGGCCGGGTTCCCGGCCGAGGCCCGTGAACCGGTTCAGCACGCCGCGCAGCGCGAGCCGCTCGCCGCGCGCCTCGGAGGTGACCACGGCGGCACCGGCTCCGTCGCCGAACAGCACGTAGTTGACGAGGTCGCTGGGGGCCGCCCCGGACAGGTCCCGGTCGAGGTCCAGGTGCTTGCTGCAGACGTCGCCCCCGATCACCAGACCGGCCCGGTGCCCGCCGCCGGTGACGAGGGTGCGGCCCAGTTCCAGGGCCTGGACGGCGCCGGCGCAGCCGGACTGGAGCTGGTAGGTGGGGATCTGGTCCAGGCCGAGCTGGTCGGCGACGTGGTTGACGGTGGCGGGCATGAGGTGGTCCGGCGTCGCGGTGCCCATGACCACGAAGTCGATCTCGTCCGGGGCGAGTCCGGACGCGGTGAGCGCCTGCTCGCCGGCCCGCGCACACAGATCGGCGAGCGACCAGCGCACCTCACCGCTGACCAGGTCCCGGGCGAAGTGCCGGGTCCGGGTGCCGATGAACACGTCGATCCACTCTTCGTTGACGCCGAGCGTCCGGGCGAGCATCGCGTTGTCGACGGGGTCGCCCGGCAGGGCGGTACCGACCCCGGCGAGGTGGGCGACGGAGGGTGAGGAGGCTTGCTCGGGTGACTGCATGAGAGGGGTCCTTCCTGGTACGGGGCGATCCGGGGCGGAGAAGGCGAGCGAACCCGCCCGTCCCACCACCCCTTGAGCGGGGCGGGTTCGCGGGGCGGGTTCGCGGAGCGGTCAGGCCACGGCCGAGTCGGTCCGGTCCTGGAGATAACCGACGAGATCACCGACGGACGACAACCGCGGCAGCAGATCCTGCACGCTGATCTCCTCAAGGCCGCTCAGCCGCTCCTGGATCCGGTCCTTCAGCTCCATGACCATCACCGAGTCGAAGCCGAGGTCCTCGTAGAGCAGGGAGAGCGCCGACACCTCGTCCGGCGCGTATCCGCCGACCTCCGCGACGGCCTCGATCACGGCACGGGCCACCGGATCCGCCGCCTGGTCCTCCCCGGCGGAGGGCAGCACGGCCGTGCGGACGGCTCCGTGTCCTGAGGCGGCCGACTGCTTCTGTGCGTACGGCCGCACGGTGTGCGCGGCGTCGTCGGTCACGACACCGAGGTCCGCCGGAGCAACGGCCCGTACAGGGGTACGGGTCCAGAACCGCTGGGTGTCGGAGAACGCGTACGGCACCAGCCGCTGCGCCACCCGCTCCTCCTCCGGGTAGGCCTTGTCCCAGTTCGGGTCGACCCCGCCGCGGAAGAGTGCGGCCACGGCTTCGGCGAACGCCCGGCCGTCGGCCTCCTCGTCCGGCACCGGAGCCACGGTGTGGACACCCTCCCCGGCGACGGTGCGCAGGGTACGCGCCATGCGGGTGAGCACGGGACGGGGGCCGACCTCCACCAGGTGGGTGGGCCCGGCCTCCAGCAGCCGCGTCATGGCGTCGCCGAACAGTACGGGGGCGCTGATGTGCTCGGTCCAGTACTTGGCGTCCATCGGCTCGGCCTCCAGCAGCCGTCCGCGCAGGGTGGAGTACACCGGGAGCGTGGGGACGCCGCCGCCGATCTCGTCCGCGAGCGCGGCGAACCGGTCCAGCATCGGTGTCATCAGCGGCGAGTGGAAGGCGTGGGAGACCTCCAGCCGCCGGGTTTTGACGCCCCGTCCGCGGAGCTCGTCCTCGATCCGCTCCAGCGCCGCCAGGTCCCCGGAGAGCACGGTGGCCTGGGGGCCGTTCACCGCGCCCACCCCGACCAGGGGTTCCGTGTCCACGAGCTCGGTCAGCTCGGTGAGCGGAGCCCGTACGGCGAGCATCCCGCCGCCCTCGGGCAGCTCCTCCATGAGGGCGCCCCGGGCGGTGATCAGCCGGGCCGCGTCCTGAAGCGGGAAGACGCCGGCCAGCACGGCGGCGGCGTACTCACCGACGCTGTGGCCGAGCAGCAGCGCGGGCCGCACCCCGAGTTCGGTGAGGCTCGCCGCCAGGGCGTACTCGACGGCGAACAGCGCGGGCTGGGTCCAGCCGGTGCGGTGCACGGCCTCGTCGCCGGAGAGCAGCTTCTCGCGCACCGAGCCGCCGGTGTGCGGGGCGAGTGCCGTGTCGGCCTCGTCCAGGAACCGTCGGTACAGCGGCGACTGCCGGTACAGACGCGCGGTCATCGCCGGGTACTGCGAGCCCTGCCCGGTGAACAGCAGCGCCACCCGCGGCTTTCCCGCGGGCCGGTCGGAGAGCCGGGCCAGCAGGTCGTCGTCGGCCGCGGCCTCGCGCAGCCCCGCGGCCAGTTCGCCGGTGTCCGCGGCGGGCAGCGCGAAACGGTGGCGGTGCCCCGTCTTGGCCCGGTTGCTGGACCAGCACAGCGGCCCGACCGGCGTCCTGCGCCGCTGTACGGCATCGGCCTGCACCAGCAGGTTGCGACGCAGCGCCTCCAGCGAGGGGGCGGTCAGGGTGAAGACCCCGGTGCCCAGACCCGCGGCGCCGCTGTCGGTGTGCCCGGACTCCGGGTCGCCCGCCTCCGGACGTACGGCGTGCGCGGGCGCGGACTCCAGGAGGGCGTGGGCGTTGGTGCCGCCCATCCCGAAGCTGCTCAGGCCCCCGATCGTCGGCCCCGAACGCAGCCGCAGCGGGGCCTTGAGGAGCCGCAGCCCCTGCTTGGCCAGTTTCAGGGCCGGGTTCTCCTTGGCCGCGAACCGGCTGGCGGGGACCACCTTGTGATGCAGGGACAGGGCGACCTTGATGAGGCCCGCGATGCCCGCCGCGCCCTCGGCGTGCCCGATGTTGCCCTTGACGGAGCCGATGGCCATCGGACGCCCGGAGCGCCCGGAGTGCAGATGGCCGAGGGCCTTGACCTCGATCATGTCGCCCAGGACGGTGCCGGTGCCGTGCGCCTCGGTGAAGGCGACCTCGGACGGCTCGACTCCGGCCCGGCGGTAGGCGGCGGCCACCACTTCCTGCTGCGACCAGCGGTTGGGGGCGGTGATGCCGTTGCTGCGGCCGTCCTGGTTGACGGCGGTGCCGCGGATCACCGCGTACACCTGCTGGCCGTCGGCAATGGCGTCCTCCAGCCGGCGCAGCACCACCGCGCCGACGCCCTCGCCCCGGCCGATGCCGTCGGCGTCGGCACTGAAGGGCTTGCACCGGCCGTCGGGGGAGGACAGCCCGGCCTGGGTGTAGAAGATGCCGAGTGCCGGGGTGAGCGCCACGTTGACTCCCGCGGCGATCGCGGTGTCGCACTCCTCCGCCAGCAGGGCGTTGCAGGCGAGGTGGACGGCGACCAGCGAGGAGGAGCAGGCGGTGTCCACCGCCAGGCTGGGGCCCTTGAGGTCGAGGTGGTACGAGATCCGGTTGGCGGTCATGCAGTAGCCGTTGCCGGAGCCGAGCTGGGCGGTGACGCGGGCGTAGTCGGTCATGTGGAGCTGCGCCCACTCGTTGCCCATGATGCCGACGAAGACCCCGGTGTCGGTGCCGGCCAGCCGCTGCGGTGCGACGCCGGAGTCCTCGACGGCACGCCAGGCGCACTGCAGCAGCAGCCGCTGCTGGGGGTCCATCGCCGCCGCCTCGCGCGGCGAGACGGTGAAGAACTCGTTGTCGAAGGCGTCCGGGTCCGAGATGAAGCCGCCCTCGGTGGTGTTGGAGTGCCCGTCCTCGCCCGTGGGCGAGTGGAACTCACGGGCGTTCCAGCGCTGCCCGGGCACCTTGTCGACCCCGTCGCCGGACCGCATCAACATGTCCCAGTAGGCGCCGGCGTCCGGCGCCCCCGGGAAGCGGCAGTCGATGCCGACGATGGCGACGGGCTTCACCGGCTCCCGCCTTCCATGGACTGAAGTTCCTCGACGAGGTGACCGGCCAGCGCCTCGATGGTCGGGTAGTCCCAGGCCACCGTGGGTTCGAGGACGAGGTCGAAGTCCTCCTCGATGTCACCGCACAGGCTCAGCGCGGCCACGGAGTCCAGCCCGTACTCGGCCAGCGGCACGGTGGGCTGGATCTCGGACGGCGACCGCTGGAGGTACAGAGCGATCCGGTCGGCGAGCCAGCTGCTCAGCGACTCGGCGGTGGGCTCGGTGTTCGCGGTGGGGTCGGTCGCGGGAACAGACATGGTGCAACTCCTCGGTGAAGGCGCGTCGGGTCCGGGCGGGCGGCGGTCAGCCGGCCAGCGGGGTGTCGTAGAGGTCGTAGCTTCGGCGTTCGTGGAAGCGCCGGAGCACTTCTTCGTGCACCCGGCCCTCGCACCCGGGCGGCAGGTCGGCCGGGCGCTGCCCGAGCCGGCGGGCCAGCCGGTGCAGTGCGGCGGCCACCCAGGCAGGGTCGGCCAGGAAGGGGTCGTCGCCGTCGCGGGCCCCGCGCCAGACGCCCAGGACGGACGCCGCCGCGAGGAACACCGCGTAGCGGTCGGCGAGCGCGAAGCTCGCCGGGCTGGCGAGTGCGGTGCGGTCCTGGGGGGACAGGTTCAGGCTGTCCTCCTGGATCTGCCGCAGCTCGTCCAGCATCCGCATCACCAGTCCCTGCACCGCGAGTTCCTCGGGGGAGCCGCTGGGCAGGTCGTCGGCGGCGGCGACCAGGGAGGCGCTCAGGCTGTCCCGGCCGCTGGCCAGGGCGAGCCGGTCGAAGGGGATGCCGCCGGGCAGTGACTCGCGGGGGCGGAACAGGCTCTGCGGTGCCTCGTCCCCCGAGAACCAGGCGCGCCGGGCGAGCCGGGACAGCTGGGGGATGATGGTGGCCTGGCAGGCGGCCGAACCGGCGTGGCCGAGGCTGAGCACCGGCAGGTCGCGGACATGCTTCTGGAAGATGCCGAACTCGCCCTCGCGGATGTAGAACCGCGCCCCGAGCACGATCGACAGGTCGTACATGGTGTCCGTGAGCATCTTGGGCACCAGGTACTTCACCGCCGCCGCGTACACGCTGGTCTCGTCGGGCAGCAGATGCACCGCCCGGGTGCCGACCAGCGCCAGGCTGTCGCAGGTGAGCAGGTCGAGGAAGGCACCGGTGAGGGTCGCGGAGGCGTGCGGGATGTCCATGACCGACCGCCGGTAGAGGCGGCGTCCGACGGCGAATCCCACCACCGTGCGCAGGCTGGTGTCGAGGGCGCCGATGGCCATGCCGGGCACCGCGCTGCGGGTGATCTGGAAGGAGCGCAGGGCCAGTTCGACGCCCTGGCCGCGGGCGCCGACCAGGGCGCTGTCGGGTACGGGGCAGTCGGTGAAGTCCAGCCCGGACAGCTTGCAGCCGCGGACGCCGACGGCGCTGTAGCGGGGCAGGACCTTGAAGCGGTCCTGGTCGAGCTGGTCCCGTTCCGCCAGCAGCACCGAGTGGCTGCGGCTGCCGGGGCTGTCGTCGGTGCGGCTGAACAGGGCGAAGGCGTCGGCCCGGTCCGCGTTGTTGATGACTTCCTTGCGGCCGTGCAGCCGGAAGCCGCCGGGCACCGGGTCGGCCCGGAACTCGTTGCGTACGAAGTCGTTGCCGTGGGCGAGTTCGTGGTAGGCGACGGAGACCTTGGAGCCGCCAAGCAGCAGCTCGGCGAGCCTGCGCCGCTGCTCCTCGTTTCCGGCCGTCCACACGTTGGCGGCGGCCATGAACGAGGTGATGCCGTAGCCGAGGCCCAGCGCCACATCGCGCCGGAACACCTGCCGCATCACCCGTGCGAGGGAGTCCAGCCGGTCCAGCCGCCCGCCGAACTCGCCGGGCACGAACTCGGCGTTGAGGACCAGGTCGTCCAGGAGCCGCTCACCGGCGGCGGGCAGTTCCCCGGCCTCGTCGGCGGCCAGCAGCCCGGCGGTGCCGAGCGGGTTGGCCGGGTCGTGGGGGTCGCCGAAACGGCTCTCCAGCTCGGCGACCCGGGCCTGGACCGCGCTCTCCTGCGCCTCGTGCGCGGCCGGGTCGACCGCGGGATCACTCAGCATGACGTCCCCTCAGATGGGTCGGATTCGTCGGTGTGCGGGCTCGCGCCCCCGTGCATCCGGAACGGCAGCAGCGAGAACAGTTCGCCCGCGGTGCGGGTCGCCCGCAGCCGGTCCAGCAGGTGCGGGTAGGCGTCGGGCTCTCCCGCGTCGGGCTCGCCCAGCCGCGTCAGCAGCCGGTCGAGTACGGGCCACAGCCACACCCCGTCGCTCCAGAGCGCTCCGGTGCGTCCCGTGCTCGCGGCGCGGTGGTTGTGCGCCCACAGGCCGAGGGAGGCGGCGCCCGCGAGGCACAGGCTGTACTGCCGGGCTACGTCGAAGGCGGCGGGCGGGACGTCGGAGACCACCGTGCGGTAGGCGTCCATGGCCTCGTGGACCCGGCCGGTGGCGGCGAGCAGCCGTTCGGCCGCTGCCAGCGCTCCCTTGAGTTCCGGCCGCAGGGCGGCCTCGGAGCGCAGCGCCTCCACCGAGTCCGGCAGCGTGGCCATGATGCCGGAGCCACGCCGGGCCACCAGCGACAGCCGTGTCGGGTCCAGCGGAGGCAGCGGCGCGGAGAGGTCGAACGCGCGGGCGGCACCGGCCGTGTCGCCGCTCCCCCGCTGCCAGCCGCGGCCCAGCGAACGGAACTGGTTGACCAGGGAGTTGAGGTTGACGAGGGTGTTGCCGTCGAAGAGGCCGACGATACGGTGGTCGCGGTCGACCTTCTGGAACATCCCCAGCGCGTGGACGTCCTTGAGGAACGCCCGCGCCCCGAGCAGCCGGGTCAGCTCGCCGATCAGGGCCTCGGTGCCGGTGGGCACCAGGTACTTGGTGGCCGCGGCGGCCACGCTCAGCTCGTCGGGGATCGTGTGCACGGACCGGGCGGCCACCGTGGCCAGCGCCTCCCCGGCCAGTACGTCGGCCGCGGCGCAGGCGAGCACGTGCCGGGCCTGCGGCAGGTCCACCAGCCGCCGCCCGAACAGCTCGCGCCGCTCGGCGAAGTCCAGCGCGATACGCAGCGCGTGGTCGGCCGCGCCCAGCGACAGCGAGGCGCACATGGTGCGGGTGAGCTGCAGCGCCTTGAGCACGGTCTCGACGCCGCCACCCTCGCCGCCGACCGCCGCGTCCGCCGGAACCGGAGCATCGTGGAAGGCGATGCCGCTGATGTCGGCGCCCCGGATGCCGTGGGTGCGGATCTTGTCGAGGCAGCGGTAGTGCTCGCCCTCGGTCAGCGGCCGCTTGTCGACCAGCAGGACGGTGAAGCCTCGCGGCCCGCCGTCCGGGCCGGTCCGGGTGAGGACGGAGAGCAGGCTGCCCCGGGTGGCGTTGTTGATCAGCCACTTCTCGCCGCTGACGCGCCAGCCGCCCTCGCCGTCGGGCTCACCCTGCACGTCCCCGGCGAGCAGGTCGCTGCCGTGGGCGCGCTCGGTGAGGGCCAGCGAGACGGGCACACCCGCGCGGATGTCCTCGGCGAGCCGGCGGCCCTGCTCGGGGGTGCCGGAGATCCAGACGCACACCCCGCCCAGATAGGTCTTGCCGTGCCCGACGGCGACGGTCAGATCGCGGCGGGCCACCACCCGCATGACCTGCATGACGGTCTCGTAGTCGGTGAGCCGTCCGCCGTGCTCGGCCGGGATGTAGAACTCCGCCAGGCCCCAGTCCTCCAGCACCCGGCAGATGTCCGCCGGGAACTCCTCGTTCTCGTCCAGTTCCAGGCAGCGGGTGTAGGAGAAGTCCGTGCCGGGGTCCTCGGGATCGCCGAGCAGCAGCTCCAGCTCCTGCGCGACGCGGTAGGGAGGATGCTCCATGCCTCAGCCCACCTCGGCCGGCGCCGGACCGTCGGCCTGGGCGGCCTGCGCGCCCGCTTCGACGAGCGCCGCGACCGCCGGGTCCAGCACGGAGTGCAGGGCGCCGACCGCGCCTTCGAGGAACAGCTTCCGCATCAGCGTCCGCTGGGTCTTGCCGCTGGTGGTCTTGCGTACGGTGCCGGGGCGGACGAACAGCACGTTGCCGACCGGCACGGCGAACTCCCTGCCGACGTGCTGCTGGACCTCGGCGGTGACGGTCTTCAGGTCCGCGCCCGCCGCGGCGGCCCGGATCTCGTGGATCACCACGAGGTGCTCCTGGCCGCCGGTGTCGACGGCGAAGACGGCTCCGGTGCCGATCGCCGGGTTCAGGGCGCGGACGGCGCTCTCCACGTCGTACGGGTAGATGTTGCGGCCGTTGATGAGGACCATTTCCTTCAGCCGGCCGGTCACGAAGAGTTCCCCGTCGCCGAGGACTCCCATGTCGCCGGTGCGCAGCCAGGTACCGAGGTCCTCCTGGTCCACGATCCGGGCGCCGAAGATCTCGGCGTTCACCTCCGGCCGCTCCCAGTAGCCGGAGGACACGCTGGCGCCGCGCACCCAGATCTCCCCGACCTTCCCCTCGGCACACTCGACCAGGGTCTCGGGGTCGACGATCCGCACCTCGAAGTCCTCGGCCCGTGCCACGCCGCTGCTGACCAGGGTGCGCCGCAGAGCGCCCAGGTAGGGGCCCTCCACCACACCGCGCTCCAGACCGGCCGCGTCCACCTCACGCAGCAGTGCGGCACGGTTCCTGGGGATGCCGGTCACCAGCAGCGTGGTCTCGGCCATGCCGTAGCAGGGGAACATGGCCTCGGGCCGGAACCCGTACGGCCCGAAGCGCTCGGTGAACGCCTTGACGGTCTCGGCCCTGACCGGCTCGGCGCCGTTGCAGGCCGTGCGCCACGACGACAGGTCCAGCCCCTCCAGCTGTGCGTCGGTGATCCGCCGGACGCACAGGTCGAACGAGAAGTTGGGGCCGGCGCTGGCGTTCACGCCGTACTCGCTGACCAGCTCCAGCCAGCGGACGGGCCTGCGCAGGAACGACACCGGGGGGATCAGGACGCCGGTGGTGCCCAGCCACAGCGGCTGCAGCACATGCCCCATGAGACCCATGTCGTGGTAGAAGGGCAGCCAGCCGCCGACCATCGACTCCGAGGTGTTGCCGGTGGAGCGGGCGATGGCCGCCTCGTTGGCGAGCAGGTTGCCGTGCGTCACCATCACGCCCTTGGGCTCGCTGGTGGAGCCCGAGGTGTACTGGAGGAAGGCCAGGTCCTTCGGGCTCAGCCCCGGGTCGCGCCAGGCATCCGCGTCGCCGACAGCTCCCTGGTCCGTGGCCAGGCAGGCCACGTCCGAGAAGCCCTCGGCCTTCAGCCACGCCTCCACCTCGGGGGCGTGCTCGGCGAGGGTCAGCACCGCGCCGACGCGGGCGTCACGGACGATCCCGGACACCCGGCGGAAGTGCTGGCCCTGCTCGGAGGGCAGCGGGGCGGGCACCGCGACGGCTCCGGCGTAGAGGCAGCCCACGAACGCCTTGACGAAGTCCAGGCCGGACGGGAAGAGCAGCAGGACCTGACGCCCCGCCAGCCCGCGTTCCTGCAGCCAGGACGCGATGTCCCTGGCCGTGCGGTCCAGGCCCAGATAGGACAGCCGTTCGGGTTCCTTGCCCTTGACTCCGTCCGCGAGGAACAGGAACGCGTCGCCGTCGCCGCGTTCGTCCGACCGTGTCAGCACGAGCTCCGCGAATGAACCGAATTCCGCCACCGTCATTCCCCTTGCCTCGAAGCGCCTCGTATCGCGTTGAAACCGGTTGAACAGACCGGCCGAACGGCTGACCTACCGGCAGGCCGCACTGCCTGCCGGAGCTGTCGTGCCGATGGTCGGACCCGCCTCTAAAGCCCCTCTTGCGGCTCCACCGGCAGCCCTCTCTTGCGGCTCCACCGGCAGCACCCGCTCACGGCTCTGTCAGCGGCCCCCGATCACGGCCCGGTCACGACCGTCGCCCACGGCCCGGTCCCCGGCCCCGGCCTACGGCTCTGTCACCGGCCCTCGCTGACGGCCCAGTCACGGCCGTCACCCACGGCCCAGTCGCGGCCGTTGCCCACGGCTCAGTCACGGCGTCGCTCACGGCCCAAGCTCGGCCGTCACCCACGGCTCAGTCACGGCGTCGCTCACGGCCCAAGCTCGGCCGTCACCCACGGCTCAGTCACGGCGTCGCTCACGGCCCAGTCACGGCCGTCACCCATGGCCCAGTCACGGCCGTCACCCATGGCCCAGTCACGGCCGTTGCCCACGGCCCAGTCGCGGCGTCGCCCATGGCCCAGTCACGGCCGTCACCCATGGCTCAGTCACGGCGTCGCCCATGGCCCAGTCACGGCCGTCACCCATGGCTCAGTCACGGCGTCGCTCACGGCCCAGTCACGGCCGTTGCCCACGGCTCAGTCACGGCGTCGCTCACGGCCCAGTCACGGCCGTCACCCATGGCTCAGTCACGGCGTCGCTCACGGCCCAGTCACGGCCGTCACCCATGGCTCAGTCACGGCGTCGCTCACGGCCCAGTCACGGCCGTTGCCCACGGCCCAGTCACGGCGTCGCTCACGGCCCAGTCACGGCCGTCACCCATGGCTCAGTCACGGCGTCGCTCACGGCCCAAGCTCGGCCGTCACCCATGGCTCAGTCACGGCGTCGCTCACGGCCCAGTCACGGCCGTCACCCACGGCCCGGTCCCCAGCCCCTGCTTACGGCTCTGTCACCGGCTTCCCTGGCGGCTCCGTCACCAGCCGCTGCTCAGGGCTCCCTCACCAGTCCTCTGGCGGCCCTGTCACCGGCGCCCCTCTCACGGCTGCCGAGGCGGCTGCCTCACTCCCGTCGGCCGGGCTTCCCCTCCACGCGCCCGGGACCCTCCAACTGCGCCCACAGCTCCCGTTCGCCCGGGGAGAGCGGCGCGTCGGCGACCAGTCGCTCCGGATGGGCGCCCGGCGGCGCGTCGAGCGGGCGGATGCCGCCCAGAGACCTGGGATCGTCGTCACCGAGCCACCACTGTTTCGCCTGGTCCACGGAGACCGGCGGAACCATGCCGAACATGACGGCCAGCGCGCCGAAGCCGTCAGCCAGGAACGTGGCGGTCCCCCGCCACACCCGCCACGCCGCCCGGCGCACGGTCCACCACCACATGCCGGGCCACCGCATGCCGGGCCACCGCATGCCGCCGCCCACCTCAGGACGCCGGCCGGCCGAAGTCCGCCGTCAGGCGGACGTGTGCCGGCGGCGTGGGCAGCTGCTCCCCGGTCAGGTCGTGGCGGAACGACACGGTGCCGTCCTCGTCCTCGCCCGTCTCCGCGAAGCCCACGGACGGGTACAGGGTGCGTACCCGGTGGTTCTTCGCGGTCGGACGGTAGCGGGCGTGCACGGCTCCGGCTCCGCGTTCCCCGGCCTCGCGCAGCACGGCGGCCAGGCAGGCCTCTTCGATGCCGCGGGCGAACACCCGGCAGCTCAGCAGCATGTTGTCGATGTGCCAGCCGCCGTCCGCGCCGACGCCGCTCACCAGGACGACCCCCACCAGCCCGTTGTCACCGAACCGGTCCGCGGAGCGGATCGCCAGCACCAGCCCGTCGTCGGAGTCCCGCCGGGCCCGTACGTCGGCCTGCTGGAGCCGCTCGGTGGTGAGGTTGAACTGGTTGGTGCGCAGCGTCACCTGGGAGACCCGGGCGATCTCGTGGTCCGCCACGGGCGAGAGGGTGACCTCGACGCCGAGTTCCGCGAGGTACTCCTCCATGGAGCCCGCGCTCTCCATGAGGTCCTGGCGGGCCGCCTCGGTGCGGTACTGCGTCGCCCGGGCGCGGTCCTCGGCGGTCAGCTCCCGCAGGTCGAACCAGCCGTCGGCGAGCAGCCGCTCGATGTGCAGGGCGGGTTCCTCGTCGAGCCGGACCACGGCGACGCCGGGCAGGCTGCGGGCCACCAGACCGCACTCGAACGGCGAGTCGTCGGCGAAGACGAAGCTGTCCACACCGAGGTTGAGCTTGCGGGCGATGGCCAGCAGATTGCTGTCCTTGGGGTCCCAGTTGGCGACGACCTGCACGAAGTCGCCGTCGCGCAGCACCATGTCGGGGTGGTCGCGCAGCACGTCACGGACCGGCTCGATGTCGTTCTTGCTGCAGACCGCGAGCAGTACGCCCTGGGCGCCGATCTGGCCGACGGCCTTCTGGAAGCGGCCGAACGCCTCACCGCGGTAGGTGGTGGCGGCGGCGATGCCGTCGGGGCCGTCGTCGCCGAGGATGCCGTCCCACAGGGTGTTGTCCAGGTCGACCACCAGCACCTTCTTGGTGCGTCCGCGCAGGGCACGCGCCAGGTGGCCGGCCTCGCGGGCGTACCCGGCCAGCAGTTCCTCACCGAGATGCACCTTGGCGTAGGCGGCGAGCCGCGGCTCGTTGACCGGGCCCGAGGAGGCGATCAGCGGATCGAGGTCCACGACGTGGACGCGGTCGTGCTCGGCCGCCAGCCGCAGCAGTCCCGCGTTGAACTCCCGCCAGACGACCCCGAGCCGGGCCCGCGACCGGGAGTCGACCAGGCTGCGTAGCCGGCTGCGCAGCAGCGGCACGGTGTTGAGCACCAGGGTGCCGCCACCGTGCGTGACATACCGCTCCGCGAGTTGCCGGATCAGCGCCAGCTTCGCGACGGTGACCCGCTCCACATCGTCCACCAGCCAGGGATGCGGCAGCTCGTCAAAGACGATTTCAGAATCAAGCACACACAGCGCCAGATCGGCACCCGAGGCGTACAGCTCGCTGCCGGTGTCCTGGAGATCGCGGTACCACGAGTCGTAGTCGCCCTCGTGCAGCTTCAGCAGCATTCCGTGGCGGGCGAGTTCGGCGGTCAGCGGGGCCTTGAGCCCGCTCAGGGTGGAGTGGCCGGTGACCGCGACGGAGAACGTGTCGGTGCCGGGGTGCTCGCGCAGCACCTGCTCCGGGTCGAGACGGGCGAGCAGCTGTCCGGCGCGCACCAGGTCGGGCGCGGGCGGCCCGGCCGGATTCCCCGCCGCGGCCAGCTCGGCCAGCAGACCGGGCACCTCGTCGTACGCGCCGGCGAGGCGTCCTTCGGCATGGAGGGCGCGCAGCCGGTCCAGCGGTCCGGTCCGCTCGCCCACGGCGGTGCTCGCAACCGTGCCCATGGTGTCTCCCCTTCACAGAATCGCGCGTCGCTCACCACCACTGACCGGTGGCCACGCCGACCCTGCCGGGCACGTCTTAAGGGGCCCTTGAGCGGACCGTAAGCCCACCCCGAACTCGTGTCAGGTCTGGGCGGCCCGCCAGTAGAAACCGAACTGCCGCCGCAGGTGCCCGAGGTCCACCAGATACCGCCGCAGCGTCACATGGTCGACCGGTGCGTCCTCGCACCAGACCTGCAGCTTCTCGTTGACCGCCCGTTCCGGGTACTCGATGCCGGGCTCGAAGGTCCGCTCGGCGATGTGCCGGATCACGACCACCTTGCGCTGCCACTGCGCCGGCAGCCGTACGAGACGCCCGCCGCGCACGAAGGTCCGCAGCACCGCCTCGGTCCCCTCGTCCCCCGCGCCGGACCCTTCGACGCCCTCCCGGGCGACCCGCTCCTCCTGTACCCGCTCCTCCCGTACCTGCTCCCGGAAGTGCCCGTACGCGACGCTCAGCCCGCCGTCCGACGTCGAGATCACATCCTCGGCCTGGAGCCTCCGCAGCGCCGCGGCGGTGTCCTTCGAGGACAGCCCCGCCGTCTCACCGACCTTGGCGGGGGTGTCCGCCCCGAGGGCCACGGCCGCGAACACGCGAACCTTCTTCTCATCGGTGAACATACGCATCAGTCGGTCGGTAGCCATGGTGCGGACGCTAACCGCCACGCTCACGGAACCGAACCGAATTTCTTCATCCGTTTGCCCCAATGCCCGGCCCGCCGGAGACGAAAACCGCTGAGCATCGTTGTTCGACATGCCACCCGATCCATTGAAAAGCCGGGATACCGCACGTGTCGGTGTGTTTCCGTCGCGGACGCGGCATTCCCTTGACTGATCCGGTCGAACCGGATCTGCCCCACCCGTGAACGGAGACACCCGTGCGCATCACCGACATGCATCGCTGCGAGATCCGACCCGGACGGCTCGTCGAGTGGACACTCAGTCCGGCGACGGTCGAGGCGGCGGCGAGCCTGCCGGAGGACTCGCGGCCGCCGGCGTACATCCAGGAGTCGCACATCAGAACGGTCCGCTCGGTGCGGGATGACGGCCTGTTCGTACCGACCTGGGTGGGCACGGCCTTCGACATCCCGGGCACGGTCGATCTCGACATCCTGCAAGAGGCACTGCGCAGCTGGACGCTCCGGCACGAGACGCTGCGCAGCGGCTTCCGCTGGACCGGCGAATCCGACGACGAGATGCGCCGTTTCACACTCGACGCCGACGCGGTGTCCCTGCACCGCGAAGTCATCGGCGACTTCTCCGACCCGACGGAGGTCGCCCAGTACCTCCAGGACCGCTTCGACGTCACGGCGGACGCACTGCGCTGGCCGAACTTCCTCTACACGGCGGTCGTCCGGGACGACTCCACCAGCGTGTACCTGGCCTTCGACCACAGCAACGTGGACTCGTACTCCGTCCAGCGCCTCCCGGCCGACATCCACGAGCTCTACACGGCGGGCGTCGAGGGCCGCAGCGTGGAGCAGACACCGCCCGGCAGTTACGTCGACTTCTGCGAGATCGAGCGGGCGGACGCCGACCGGATCGACGCCACCCACGAGGTCGTGGCCCGCTGGCGGGAGTTCATCAACCGCTGCGGGGGGAAGCTGCCGGACTTCCCCCTCGACCTCGGCCTGGCCCCCGGCGAGCTCCCCTCCCAGCGGCTCATGAACGAGATGCTCGTGGACGCGGACGACGCCGCCGCCTTCGAGTCGTACTGCCGGCCCTTCGGCGGAGGCCCGGCCGGCATCCTGGCCGCCACGAGCCTTATCGTCCACCAGCTCGGCAGTGAGTCCGTCTACCGCACGGTCGTGCCGTTCCACACCCGGGTGAAGTCCCGGTGGTCGGACTCCGTGGGCTGGTACGTAGGCGGCGCACCGCTTGAGGTTCCCCTCACCCGGACCCCCGACTTCGCGAGCGCCCTGCGGGCGGTGCAGGCCGAGTTGCGGGCCAACCGGTCCCTGGCGCGCATTCCCCTGGCCCGTGTACTGCGCCTGCTCGGCGCCGACTTCCGCCCGACCTCACCCGACCTGTACTCGATCGTCTCGTACGTCGACGCCCGTGGCCTGCCCGGCTCCGACCGCTGGGCCGAGCTGTCGGTCTACGGACTGATGAGGGTGTCGTACGGCGACCAGGTGTGCGTCTGGCTCAACCGGCTCCACGAGGGCCTGTGGTTCGCCTGCCGCTACCCCGACACCGACATCGCGTACCACAACATGCGGCGGTACACCGAGCGGCTGCGGGACATCATCGTCTCGGTGGCCCACGAGAAGCGGCTGGCCGACCGGAAGCCCGAGCCGATCACCGTCGGCTGAAAGCGGAACAGTGGAGAGACCGCCGGGTGCACCGTCCGGCGGACTCCTGACACCCTTGTGGGCCCGGAGGTCATACCTCCGGGCCCACAAGGGATAAAGGGATGTCTGCGCCCCATCGGGAGGGGCGGAACCGCTACTTGACGACCGGGAGCCCCTTCAGGAGGCCGCCGGGCACCATCTGAGGCAGGTTGGCCACGCCCTTGCCGTGCTTCGTCCGGCCGCCGACCGGGAGGGCGCCGGTGCCTTTCTGGGCCTGGGCAGCGGTGTTGCTGAGCCCATTGAGCGGCAGCGCCACGTCCGCGGGCTGAGCGGCGAACGCGGGCGAAGCGGCACCGGCGACGACGAAGGATCCGGCGAGGAGTGCGGCAACCTTCAGCTGCTTCATGTAGGTTCCTTTCTTCGGCAACACGCGGTCACCAGAGGGGAATTCAGTTCCCAGGCATCGCATGCCCGGCCTCACTTCGCCATGGCCAACGAACGGCCGACAGCGGTGGAAACCCTCCCGGGCCAAGTTCCTGGAACTCATATGAAAAGACCTGTTGCTCGCTTCGCCGCCGGGCCGGGAGACGAACAAGGATGGCCGGGACCCGGTATCGGGTCCCGGCCATCCTCTGCTGCCGGAAGGGGAGGACTTACGCGGTCGGACGTCAGGAGCTCTTGCCGGGGACGACGACATCGCTGACGCAGCTGACCTGACTCTGCGCAGTCGGGCAGGTCTGCGTCGAGTCGTTGACGACGGTGACGTTTCCGGCCTTGTCGGTGGTGACCTTGTACTTGCCCTGGTCCACGCAGCGAACCTGGCCGTTACCATCCTCGACACACCTGCCGGCGCCATCAGCGGCGAAGGCCTGGACGGCACCGCCGCCGACCAGAGCAAAGCTCCCCAGGAGTCCCGCTGCCGCTACCGCCGCAATCTTCTTCGAGTTGAGCATCTACCTTTTCCTTTACGGTCAACCCCCCGTGATGGACGGCGGAGTCGTTCCGGACACTTGGACCGGCAAAAAGCCAGGGGCAGGCCCCGGGGCTCGGACACCTGGTCCGAGCCCCGAGCCCTGCCTAGATCACCTGAGCAGCGATCACTTGAGCAGCGATCACTTGAGGTTGTTGAGCTGCGTGCAGGTCAGCGACTCGCGCTCGCTGTTGTCCTGGTTGGCGATGCCGAGGATGGCGAGGTTGACGTTGACGTCGTCGATGTTGATGAGCCCCTGCTTCGACTCGTTCTGCTCGCAGGACTGGTTCTGCTTGTTGTCGATCTTGACCTTGGCGTCCCCGTCCGCAGCGTGACCGACACCGGCGCCCAGGAAGCTGACGCTGCTGAGCATGGCCACGATGACTGCGGCCTTCTGGTACTTGCGCATTACCTCTCCGTTCTCAAGCAAACACAGTCCGCAATGGACCGGTCACTGACAGTCGATCACTGTAGGTGCCGTTTACGGCAGTTGTTAGGCGAAACGCCCAATCACGCAAGTTTCGTGAAAAAATATATTGTCGCGGTATCGCCGTACCGCCGCACACGCATCCACGAGCCGACCACACCCCGCCGGGCAACGCGGCGTCAGGACTTCTTGCCGGAGCCCGCGACGTCACTGACACAGGTGGCCCCGCTGCTTGAAGGCGGGCAGTTCTGCGTCGAGCTGTTGACGACCTGGACGCTTTCGTACGTGTCGGGGAGGGCATCGCGCTTGACCACGTCCTCGCAGCGAACGTGACCCCGGCCGTCGTCGACGCACTTGCCGGCGCCATCAGCGGCGAAGGCCTGGACGGCACCGCCACCGACCAGAGCGAAACCTCCCAGGAGTCCCGCCACCACCGCGATCTTCTTCGAGTTGAGCATCTGACTCTTCCTTTACCGGGACACGACTCGGGGCCCGGACACCTGGTCCGAGCCCCGAGTCCTACTTAGATCACCTGATCAGTGATCACTTCTTGCCGAGAGAGAAAGCCTGCGTGCAGGACAGGGACTTACGCTCACTGTTGTCCTGGTTGGCAAGGCCGAGGATGGCGGCGACGTTGACGTTGATGTCGTCGACGTTCACGAGCCCCTGCGTGTCCTCGTTCTGCTCGCAGGACTGGTTCTGCTTGTTGTCGATCTTGACCTTGCCGTCCCCGCCCGCAGCGTGACCGACACCGGCACCCAGGAAGCTGACGCTACCGAGCATGGCCACGACGACTGCGGCCTTCTGGTACTTGCGCATTACCTCTCCGTTCTCAGATAGACACAGCCCGTGGTGGGCCGGTCACCGACAGTGGCTAAAGTAAGTCAGCTATGCGGCTTTTGACAGGCGAAACGCCCAATCGCGTAAGTTTCCTGAAAAAATGCACGTCGTGTCGCCGGTGCACGCACACCGGGCGGCCGAGTGCGGGCGGCCGCATCCGGCCAACTGCCCCGCAGGCAACGACACCGCGCCGCCCGGATCGGCATCCGGACGGCGCGTCATGTCACCACAGGGCAGGGCGCCCCGATGCGGCACTAGATCACCTGATCGGCGATCACTTGCCGATCTGGGTGCAGTGCAGGGACTCGCGCTCGCTGTTGTCCTGGTTGGCGATGGCGGCGAGCAGGGCGACGTTGACGTTGATGTCGTCGACGTTGATGAGCCCCTGCGTCTCTTCGTTCTGCTGGCAGGACTGGTTCTGCTTGTTGTCGATCTTGACCTTGCCGCCGTCGTGCGCGGTGGCGACGCCTGCACCCAGGAAGCTGACACTGCCGAGCATGGCCACGACGACTGCGGCCTTCTGGTACTTGCGCATTACCTCTCCGTTTCCTATGTGGACACGATCCGCGATGGACCGATCACTCACAGTCGTCAACGGTAGGTGACGATTATGGCTTTTATCGGACGAAACGCCCAACTCATCCTGGTTTCCTGAGAAAGTGCGCACACCGTGGAGCTTCTGTGCAGGTATCGGAAGACCGAGCGCGGCGCCACGTCGAGCCGACCGTGCGCGAGGGTCTGTACAAAAGGGTGATCCAGGCACAAACGTCGTGACTCGCCCGGAGTTGCCGCGTTGAACGGGCAGTGCGGTCGCGTGTACTGCTGCCGCACTTACCGAGTCAATAAGGAGAACGTGATGTCTCGCATCGCGAAGGTTGGCGCTGTTGCTCTCGGCACGGGCGCCGTGGTGCTCAGCGGGGCAGGTCTCGCCACGGCGGACGCCAGTGCCAAGGGCGCGGCGATCGGCTCGCCCGGCGTCCTGTCCGGCAATGTGGTGCAGGCCGTGATCGAAATGCCGGTCAACGTGTGCAACAACACCATCACCGTGGTCGGCGCTCTCAACCCGAACGTCGGCAACGTCTGCAAGAACGGCGACGAGAAGAAGGACGAGAAGAAGTCCTCCAAGAAGGCGCGCCACGTCCGCTGACGTCTGTCGTCACGCCCCGAAAGCCCCGGCACTCCGAGCGCCGGGGCTTTCCCCGTGAACCCACGTCACGGCCCTGAACTCACGTCACGGACAGGCATCACCGGCCGCACAATGGACGGCATCACCGGCCGCACACACGGAGGGACGGCCCTCGAAACTCACCGAGGGCCGTCCCTCCGAACTGCGGGGCTCAGCCCTACATCCACAGGTTGCCGTGCACCGGCTTGGCCTCGTTCAGCGCGGCCGCGGCCTCCTTCGCCGTGGGGATCAGCGAGCCCTGCGCCCCTCCGGTCAGGCCGCTGGGGACCCGGGTGGTCAGCCCGCCGCTGAGGTCGGTGGTCGCCAGGTCGGGGACACTGCCGGCGATCGGCGCCTGGGCGGGGGCGGGGTTGGCAGCCGGAGCCTGCGCCGGAGCCGGGTTGGCGGCAGGCGCCTGAGCCGGAGCCGGAGCCGGGTTGGCAGCCGGAGCCTGCGCCGGAGCACTGGCCACAGCCGGAGCACTGGTCTGGGCCTGAGCGTTGTAACCCGTGGACGCCTGAGCCGGAGCCGGGTTGGCAGCGGGCGCCTGAGCCGGAGCCGGGTTGGCGGCAGGCGCCTGAGCCGGAGCCGGGTTGGCAGCAGGCGCCTGAGCCGGAGCCGGGTTGGCAGCCGGAGCCTGCACCGGAGCACTGTTGCCGACAGGTGCCTGAACCGGAGCGCTGTTGGCCTGGGCCGGAGCGCTGAAGCCGGCCGGCGCCTGGTCGGGAGCGCTGTAGGTGGGCGTCTGCTCGGGAGCAGTGGCCGCCAACGCGGGTGTGGCTGCACCGGCGGCGAGCAGGGACCCGGTAACGACGGCGGCAGCAGCCTTCAGGGACTTCATCATGTTCCTTTCTTCGGCGACGCAGGCCGCCGGAGGGGAATTCTGTCGCCGTGCCTAACGATCCCTGGCCGGGGCGGAAACCGGAGTGCCGGAAATTACGGATTCCTCATATGAGATCTCCGAAAACCGGGCCCCGCGAACGGGAAAGACGGGGATGCCGGGATGCCGGGATTAGCGCTGGAAGAACAGCAGTCGTGGTGCCGGCCCAGGGAGCCGGCACCACGACTGGACAGCACGAGCCATACCGTACGGCGCTCAGAAGATCGACAGCAGGTCCTCCAGCAGCGGCGTGATGACGGGGAGAGTGACGGGCGATACCGGAGGTGTCGCGGTGGACGTCGACGTCGATGTCGATGTCTGCGTGCTGGACACAGCCGGATCGGACGAGGTCACCCCTTCCAGGCCGCTTCCGAGCAGCCCCTTGACGAGCTCTTGCAGCGCGGTCAGCAGGTCGCCCGCCTGCGGAAGCACGTCGCTGGAACCGGAGGTGAGTCCCTCCAGGAGCTCGTCGACGGCCTCCATGACGTCGTCCAGCACGTCCTGCACCTGGTCCAGCGCGTCGTCCAGCACATCGCGCACTGCGTCCAGTTCGTCGCTCGCGGGGGCGGAGGGGGCCTGCGGCAGCACACTCGTCGTCGGGGCCGTCGCCGTCGGGGTGGCCGTGAGGGCCGGAGCCTTGGCGGTCGCCTCGGTCAGTGCGCGCTTCGCGGCATCTCCCAGTCTCCTGGCCTCGTCGGGAGGCAGTCGGCCGTCGTCCGCCTTGAGCACGGCGTCCAGCAGGTCGGCGACCGGGGCGAGTTCCCCGCCGTTGATCTTTCTGACTTCCGTGAGAAGCGCGTCCTCGCGGTAGAGCCACGCATTGGACGACGCCGCAGCGTTGCGCTCGCGGGCCGAGTCGGCCGCCACTGCGGCGGGGCCGGTGATCCCGACCAGGAGGGCGGCGCACAGCGCGCTGGACGCGATGTGCCGTGCGGACAGAGCAGGCATGGGTCTTCCCTTCGGCGGGCGCTGAAGTCTTGAGCCCACCGTGAAAGCGCCCACGGCTTCCCGCAACCGATCACGCGCGTCCGGCGCCCCCGCGCTTCCCTCGGTCGCCGCGTCCTGCCTGATCAGACGATACGTCAGGCCTACCGCGACCCGGCCCCCGTTCGGCGGAACGGCTCCGGCCGCCCCTCCGCCGCGGGAAACCAGGGATCTTCACGTTTCACGATTCCGACACACTTATTGGTTTTCATCGAATATCACCGTCTTTGTCCGGTTGGTGATTAGAGTTGCGAACCGCCCGACGCAGTCCTCAGCACGGACACTTCGCACGCGTGCCGCTGCTGCCACCGCCACCGTTCCGAAAGGGCACCGCCGGTCATGCGCCATTCCCTGGGTCCGCTGTTTCCTCGTGCGGCTGTGGGCGTCCTCGTCCTTACGGCGATGTGGGCACCCGGCAGCTCCACGGCTGCCGCGCCGGCCGCACCGCCCGCGCCGGAGGCCCGCAGCATCCCGTTCACCCAGCGCTACCGCGCGGTGCAGCACGGCGGGATCGTACGCGCGGCCAATTCGTCCGTCACCTGCGAAACGGCCGCGTCGTCGTGTACCGGCGCCCGCGAGGGCCGCGCGGCGGCGAACGGCGACTTCGAGATGACCTACATCGATGTCGACAGCGACCCGAACACCTACAACTCCAGCCACGGCGAGCTCCGTCTGCCCAAGGAGGCGCGCGTGACGTACGCGCGTCTGTACTGGGGTGGCAACCTGCGTGTCGGCGAGCAGAAACCGCCGGAGGACAACGGGCGGGTGCTCATCGCGGAGGCCGGCGGCGCGTACAAGGAGGTGCTCGCGGACTCGGTGGTCGGACACCAGGCGGAGCACGGCGCGGACGCCTTCCAGGCCTCCGCGGACGTCACGTCGCTGGTGCGGTCCACCGGTCCGGGGCTCTACACCGTGGCCCAGATCAACGTGGCCAGAGGCCGCTCGGCCGCCGGCAGCTGGGGCGGCTGGACGCTCGTGGTGGCGTACGAGAAGGAGTCGGAGCCGCTGCGGCACCTGGCGATCTGGGACGGCTTCGACGCCCTCACCGCCGACCGGGACCAGGAGGTCCGGATGTCGGAGATGGCGTTCCCGGAGGGCGCGGGCGGGCGGGTCGGCCTGGTCGCCTACAACGGGGACCGCGGCTCTCCGGGCGACGCGTTCACCGTGGCCGCCGGCGGCCAGGGCGAGACCGCGCTGGGCGACGCGGCCAACCCCCAGGACGACGTTCTGAACTCGACGATCAGCGAGTTCGGCGAGGCCGGCCCGGACCGTGCTCCCGCCCATCCGAACACGTTCGGCTACGACTCCGACGTCCTCGATCTGCGTGAGGGCATCCGGCGCGGCGGTGACCGGCTGACGTTCCGGATCGCCTCGCGACGGGCCCCCGCCTGGGTCGGAGCCCTCTTCGTCGCCGTGGACGCCAGGTCGTGACGCACACCGTCCCGCACCGCGTCCGTCAGCAAGGAACCCCCATGAACCTGTCACCGTCGGTCGCTCCTTCGCGTCCTTTGCACATCCTGCACATCACCCAGCCCGTGGACGGCGGGGTGGCCCGGGTCGTGACGGACCTGATGCGGGCCCAGCTCGACGACGGACTGCACGTCACCGTCGCCTGCCCGGACGGTGGTCTCGCCTCCGGCCTGAAGGCCCTCGGCGCGGACGTCCGCCACTGGCAGGCGACGCGTTCGCCGGGGCCCACGCTCGTGCAGGAGGTACGGAACCTGCGGCGCGTCCTCGCGGACGAACGGCCCGACCTGGTGCACGCGCACAGCGCCAAGGCGGGGCTGGCCGCGCGGCTCGCCGTACGTGGGCGCATCCCGACCGTGTTCCAGCCGCACGCCTGGTCGTTCGAGGCCGTCGGCGGGGTCACCGCCTCACTCGCCCTGCGGTGGGAACGGTGGGGCGCCCGCTGGGCCGACCGGGTGGTGTGCGTGAGCGAGGCCGAGCGGGTCACCGGGGAGCGGGCCGGGGTACGGGCCCCGTGGCGGGTGATCGCGAACGGAGTCGATCCGGGACGCTTCCGTCCCGCGGCGCTCGGTGCCGTACGGGCCGGGATTCCGCTGCTCTCCGGGCTCGGTGCGGACACGCCGCTGGTCGTGTGCGTGGGGCGGCTGTGCCGGCAGAAGGGGCAGGACATCCTGCTGGCGGCGTGGCGGTCGGTGGTCCGGCAGGTGCCGGGGGCCCGGCTCGTGCTGGTCGGCGACGGTCCGGACGCCGGGGCGCTGCGGGCGCTCGCGCCCGACGGCGTGCTGTTCGCCGGCGCCGCCCAGGATGCCGTGCCCTGGTACCAGGCCGCCGATCTCGTGGTCCTGCCGTCCCGCTGGGAGGGCATGGCGCTGGCGCCGCTGGAGGCCATGGCGTGCGGCAGGCCCGTCGTGGCGACCGATGTGGACGGGGCCCGCGAGAGCCTTCCGTCGGGTCAGGAACCCGTGCCCGCCGAGGATCCGACGGCGCTGGCCCGCACGGTGACCCGGCTGCTGCTCGACCCGCCGCTGCGCGAGTCCCTCGGTCATCTGGGGCGCCGTCACATTCTGACCAATCACGACGTGCGGCACACGGCGGGTGCCGTGACGGACGTCTATCTCGAACTGCTGGGCGACGGAAGCGGTACGGAAGGCGAAGGCGCGGCCCTCTCCGGTCGCGCGCCGCGCTCCGCGTCCGTCGAGCACACCCCCTGCGGGGAAACCACCGAGTACAGGGAGTCCATCCACTCGTGACTGCGGAAAGTACCGTTCCCTCCCCCGGCGGACAGCCAAGGGAGTACGGATCCTCAACTGTCTCGGTCATCACTCCGCGCGGAACCACCGGTGGGCCCCGGTTCCCGGCCACGCGACGCCCCGCCCTGCGGAGGCACCTCGCGCGGCTGGCGCTGCTCGCGGTGGACGCGGGGGCGGCACTCCTCGTCGCCCTCGCGCTCACCGACGCCGGGACACCGTGGCGCCCGCTGCTGGTGGCCGGGATACTGCTGGCCGTCGTGTGCCTGAACGCGCGGGCACTGCTGTACCGGCCGCCCGCCGTGCCCGCGGTGCTGGACGAACTGCCTGCCGTCTGCGCGCGGATCGCCGTCGGCTGGGCCGTGCTCGCGGCGGCGGTGGCGGCGTACTCCCCGGACCATGTGCTGTCCGCCGGCACCCTCGTCCTCGGCTGCGCCCTGCAGTCGGCGGCGAGTTGCGCGGGCCGGGGCGCGGTGCACTGGCAGCGGCGCCGGGCGCTGCTGCGCAGGCCCGGTGCGGCTCTGGTGATCGGGCCCGCGGCGACCGCGCAACGCGTGGCCGCCGCGTTCCTGCGTCACCCCGGCTGCGGGCTGCGGCCGGTGGGCGTGGTCGCCGGCCAGCCGGCCGGGGACGAGGGACTGCCGGTGCTCACCACCGACGAGGAGGTGCGGCGGGCGATCGTCCAGAACGGCGTCCAGGCCGTCCTCGTCGTGGGCCCCCGCACCGAACACAGGCCGTTGCTGGCGGCCCTGGCCGCCGCGGGGTGCGCACTGTGGCAGGTGGACGCGGAGTCGCCGTCGTACGACCGGGGCGGTGAACGTCTCGCCGGATTCACGTGTCGCCAAATGCAGTTGACGGAACGTCATGAGGGCCTGCACAAGCGGGCGCTGGACATCGCCGTCTCCGGGGCGCTGCTGCTTCTGGTCAGCCCGCTGTTGCTCACCACCGCCGTGGTGCTGCGGCTGAGCGAAGGGCCCGGAGTGGTGTTCCGGCAGGAGCGGATCGGCAAGGGCGGGCGGACGTTCACGCTGCTGAAGTTCCGCACGCACCGCCCGGCCGACGCGCACGAGGCCGCGACCCGCTGGAGCGTGGCGAACGAGCACGAGATGCGCTGGTTCTGCCGCTTCCTGCGCAGGACGTCCCTGGACGAGCTGCTCCAGTTGTGGAACGTCCTGCGCGGCGACATGAGCCTGGTCGGGCCGCGTCCGGAACGCCCCTACTTCGTCGGCCAGTTCAGCGAGCTCCACCCGGGCTACGCGGACCGCCACCGCATGCGGACCGGCATCACGGGCCTCGCCCAGGTCCACGGGCTGCGTGGCGACACCTCCATCGAGGACCGCTCGCGGTTCGACAACGCGTACATCGACGACTGGTCGCTGTGGCAGGACGTCTGCATCCTGCTGCGCACGGCGGTCGCGCTCGTGCGTCCCACGGGGAGCTGAGCCGTGGCCCTCCCGCAAGCTCTCGGCCCCACACGCGCAGGGTGGTACCTCCCCCGTGCCGCGTCGCCCGCCCTGCCGGTGGTGGCGGTGATCGCCATGCTGGCACTGCCCGTCGCCCCCGGCGGCGAGGGCGGGGCGAACGCGGCCGACGCCGTGTCCGGGCTGCTGGTGCTGTGGTGCGGAATCCGTCTCGTACGGGACCGCCGGCGGCCTCTGTCCCGGACAGCCGCGGTGGTGCTGGGGCTGCCCGTCGTCGGGCTCGCGGCGGGGGTGGCCGGGGCCGTGACGCCCGAGGCCGGGCTCACCGGGCTCACCCGGTACCTGCAGATCTTCGTGCTGGTGCCCGCGGCGGTTCTGCTGAGCGTGCGGGGCCGGGCGGACTTCCGGTTGCTGGCCTGGTCGTTCGTCGGGCTGGGGCTGTGGCAGGGGGCCGTCGGCGTGCATCAGTACGTCACCGGGACCGGGGCCAGTTACGTGGGTGAGGACATCCGGGCGGTGGGCACCTTCGGGGCCACGGACGTCATGGGAATGGCAACGGTCGTGTCGTTCGGGCTGGTGTCCGCGGTGGGGCTGGCCCTGGGGCCGTGCACCGTCCGGCAGCGGACGGCTGCCGCGCTGTGCGCGGTGGCGCTGGTGGCGCCGCTCGCGCTGTCGTTCAGCCGGGGAGCCTGGATCGCCACGGCCCTCGCGTGCGGACTCCAGGTGGTGCTGGCGGGGCTGCGACGTGCCGTGGGGATCTTCGCGGCGGTCGCCGCCGTCGGCGTGATCCTCGTGGGCGGGCTCGGCATCGGCTCGGCGCTGCTCCAGGAGCGGATGAGCAGCATCACGCAGGTCACGGACGCCCCCGACCAGTCGGTCAACGACCGGTACACGATGTGGGCGGCGGCCGTCGACATGTGGCGCGAACGGCCGCTGACCGGCGTGGGGCTGAAGTCCTTCCCCGAGTACCGGGACGGGCGGGCCTCGCTGGCGCTGTCCTCCGGGAGCGAGACCGCGGGAGCCGGGGTCGCGTACCGGAGGCAGCCGCTGCTGTCGCCGCACAACATGTATCTGCTCGTGCTGAGCGAGCAGGGGCTCATCGGGTTGCTGGCGCTGGCGGGGAGCTGGCTGGCGCTGCTGGTGTGCGCCCTGCGGCGGCTGGCGCGGGCACGGCATACCGGCGTCGCGCCGTCGAACGGGTCCGGTGGGGTCGACTGCGGCCTCGTCGCGTGCGGGCTGATCGTGTGGCAGCTGGTCGACTTCGCGTACGCCGACATCGGCGGGCCCTCGACCGTGCTGACCGGTGTGGTCCTGGGGCTCGTGGCGTGGTGGGCCCTCGCGGACACGGCGTTCTCCTCGCGCACGTCCCATCAGGTGCCGGCCGGTGCCGCCGAACCGGAGGGGGCCACAGCGTCATGACCGCAACGCCTCCCCGGGTGACCGACAGTGCCGCGGCGGCGCCCGAGCCCGGGTCCGTGCCGGTGCCCGCCGCCCGGTCCACCGCCGAGTCCACGGATGCGGCCCCGCCGAGCGGCCGGTTCCTCGCCAGGGCGACCCTCGTCACCGCCGCGCTCACGGCCGTCGGGTCGATGCTGGGCCTCGGCCGCGACCAGGCGTTGTCGTACCTGTTCGGGGCGGGCTCGGAGACGGACGCCTTCCTGGTGGCCTGGACCATCCCGGAGTTCGCGGCCACCCTCCTCATCGAGGACGGGATGGCCCTCGTCCTGGTGCCCATGCTCAGCGTGGCCGTGGCCCGCCGCGCACAGGGCGCCCCCGGCGATCCGGTGCGCTCGCTGGTCGCCACCACGCTGCCCCGGCTGTCGCTGGCCTTCGCGGCGGTGGCCGCCCTGCTGATCGCCGGAGCTCCGTACGTGGTGGCGGTGCTCGCGCCCGGGCTGTCCGATCCCGGGCTCGCCGTGCACTGCACCCGGCTGACCGCCACCTGTGTGTTCACCTTCGGCCTCGCCGGTTACTGCAGCGCCGCGCTGCGGGCCCACCGCCGGTTCACGGCACCCGCGGCGATCTACGTGGCGTACAACGCGGGCATCATCACGGCGATGTTCGCCCTGGGCGAGGCCTGGGGAGTGCGTGCGGCGGCGGTCGGGGTCGCGGTGGGCGGCGCGCTGATGATCCTGGCCCAGCTTCCTTCGCTGCTGCGGGAGTTGAGGCGCAAGTCGGCCGTGTCCGCGGCGGCGGTGGCCCAGCCGGAGCGCCCGCTGGAACTCGCGCTCGTCAGCACGGTCCTCCTCTTCGCGCTGTGCCGTCAGTCCCAGGTGCTCATCGAGCGCTTCCTCGGCTCCACCCTCCCGGCCGGGGCCATCTCGCACCTCAACTACGCGCAGAAGGTGGCCCAGATCCCGATGACGTTCTCGCTGATGCTGTGCACCGTCACCTTCCCGGTGGTGGCGCAGGCACTGGCCGAGGGCGACACCGAGCGGGCGCGCAAGAGGGTGGAGAAGGACCTGACGCTGGTCGCGTCCATCGTGCTGTTCGGCGCGGCGGCGATCGTCGCGTGTGCGCCGCAGATCACCGAACTCCTCTTCCAGCGCGGTGCGTTCACCGCGCAGGACACCGCCGCCACCGCCGCCGTGATGCGTGTGTACGCCCTCGGGCTGCTGGGCCACTCGATGGTGGGCGCGCTCATCCGCTCGTACTTCTCGTCCCGGCGGCCGACCTGGTATCCGCTCGCCGCGATGGCCGCCGGGATCCTCGTGACCTCCGTGATCGGGGCCCTCACCGCCGGCAGCTGGGGCGTGTGCGGGCTCGCCGCCGCCAACGCCGCCGGGATCACCGTCACGGCCCTGCTCCTGCTGCACGGCGCGGGCGGCCGGGGAGTCCCGATCCGGGTCCGGCAGGTGGTGGCCGGCATCGGCAGGCCCGTACGGGCGGCCGTGCTCGCCGGCACGGCGGGGCTGATCTGCGCGAGCAGCGTGGACTCCCCCGTGCTCGGGCTCGCCCTGGGCTGCTCAGTCGTGTCCGTCGTCTTCGTCGCGCTGGCCTGGACTGGGGCCGGCGGCATCACACCCGCACTCCGTTCCGTCACACGAAGGCTTCCACATGCCCGTAACCGCTGACCCGACCGAGCCGACCGCCCGCACCAGACCCGCATTCGGCACCTGCCTGTGGGTGGCGATGTACCACTCCGTGGGCGACACCTCCGACGACCCCTACCGCCTCACCGTCTCCCCCGACCGCCTCGCCCGGCAGCTGGGCTGGCTGCGCCGCCGGGGGCTGCGCGGGGTGAGCATGGCCGACCTGCTCGCCGCCCGGACCCGCGGCAAGGGACGGAACCTGGTGGGGCTCACCTTCGACGACGGGTACACGGACTTCGTCGACCTCGCCCTGCCGCTGCTGCGCCAGTACGGCTTCGGCGCGACCGTCTTCGTCCTCCCCGGGCGGCTGGACGGCGAGAACGCCTGGGACCCCCTCGGCCCGCGCAAACGCCTGCTGGGCAAACAGGGCATCCGGGTGGCCGCCGCCACGGAGGGCATCGAGGTCGGCTCGCACGGGCTCACCCACGTCGACCTCACCAAGGCCGACACCGAGACGCTGCGCGCCGAGGTCGCCGACAGCCGGGCGCTGCTCTCCGAGCTGATCGGCACGGACGTCCACGGCTTCTGCTACCCGTACGGGGCCCTCGACCGGCGGGCCATGGACGCCGTACGGGACGCCGGGTACCGCTACGCCTGCGCCGTCGACCCCGGCCCGCTGAACGGCGTCCACGCCCTCCCCCGCATCCACATCGGGGAGAACGACACCTCCGTACGCCTCTTCCTCAAGCACCGGCTGCACAGGCTGCGCCGCCGCCCCGTCGAGGGGGCCTGACGACGTGAAGGCCCTGCACATCATCACCGGCCTCGGCGTCGGCGGCGCGGAGCAGCAACTCCGGCTGCTGCTGCGCCATCTGCCGGTCGAGTGCGATGTGGTGACGCTCACCACCCCGGGCCCGGTCGCCGCCGGCCTCGCCGTCGACGGTGTGCGCGTCACCCATCTCGGCATGGGCGGCAATCGCGACCTCACGGCCCTGCCCCGCCTGGTGCGGCTGATCCGCGCGGGCCGCTACGACCTCGTGCACACACATCTGTACCGGGCCTGTGTGTACGGCAGGATCGCCGCCCGCCTGGCCGGTGTGCGGGCCGTCGTCGCCACCGAACACTCCCTGGGCACGTCACAGATGGAGGGCCGCCGGCTCTCCGCCGGGGTCCGCGCCCTGTACCTCGCCAGTGAGCGTCTGGGCCACGCCACCGTCGCCGTCTCCCCCACGGTCGCCGAACGGCTGAGGCGGTGGGGCGTGCCGGGCCCGCGCATCGAGGTCGTACCGAACGGCATCGATCTGGCCCGCCTCCGCTTCGACCCCGCGCTGCGCGAACGCACCCGCAGACGGCTCGGGCTGCCGGAGGACGCGTACGTCGTCGGAGGCGTCGGACGGCTCGCGGCGGGCAAACGCTTCGACGTCCTCGTCCGGGCGCTGGCCCGGCTCCCCGAGGATGTGTGGCTGCTGCTGGTCGGCGGCGGCCCGCAGGAGAGCGTGCTGCGCCGGGCCGCCCACCAGGCGGGGACCGCCGACCGGGTGCTGCTCACCGGCGAGCGGCCGGCGGGCGGCTCCCCGGGCGCCGATCTGCCGTCACTGCTGTCCGCCATGGACGTCCTCGCCTCGCCCAGCGCCGAGGAGGCCTTCGGGCTGGCCGTCGTGGAGGCCATGGCGGCCGGGCTGCCCGTGCTCTACGTCTCCTGCCCGGCGGTCGAGGACCTCGCCCCGGGCACGGCGCCCGGCTCCCGGCGCGTGCCGGGGGACGCGGACTCGTTCGTACGCGCCCTCCTGGACGCCCGCGCCCAGGGCTCGCGGTCCCGGGCCGTCCCCGCCGCCGCCCAGCACTACTGCATCACGCGCAGCGCCGCCCAGCTCATGGACGTGTACGCGGCCGCCGTCTCGGAGCGACCCCGGGGAAGTTCAGGCACGCCCCCGGAGCCGCTCAGCCCGCCTTCCGGAAGCCCGTCCTCGTCCTTGGGAGTGAGTTCCGCTTGACTTCTCCCCCAGCTGAAGCAGGGGAATTCAACCTTCGCAGGTTGAGCTTTCTGCTTCACAGCCCGTTGCCGGCCCGAATCAACGGCCAAGGTTGGTGTACCAACCATCGGTCTTGCACAGGCACCACAGACCTGACGTCCCGCCAGCCCGGCGGTAGACCGGCTCAAGGCTTGGCTATCGCCCCGAACCGGCGCAGCGAGCCTACGGTCTTTCGCCCTGAGGGCGAATCTCCGCTTCTTGCCCTACTCCGCAGGAGTCCGTTTCCTCCCCGGCCTGAAGGCCGGGGTATCCACGGAGGAACCCGATGACCGACACCGCCAACAAGGCCGACAAGACCGGCAACGCCGACAAGACCGACCATACGCCCGGAATCTCCCAGGCGACCGCCGCTCTCGCCCGTATGAAGGCCCTGCCCGCCTGGTGCCTGCTGGTGGCCGGCGTCGTGCTCGGCGGGGTGGCCGGCGGCACGTACGGCGCCGTCAGGCCCTCGACGTACACGGCCACGAGCTATGTCGTCGCCGTGCCCGCGAAACAGTCGGACACCCAGGCCGCGCTGGGCTTCGCGCAGGCCTACGGGCGCGTGGCCACCCAACTCGCGGTGCTCGGGGACGCGCAGGTGTGGGCCGGAGTGCCGGTCGCGACGCTGCGGGACAGCGTACGGACGGCGACCTCTCCGAACGCGCCCATGGTCTCCGTCTCGGCCACCTCCACGCGCCGCGACCTGGCCGCCGACATGTCCAACGCCGTCTCGCGCGCCCTGACGCGGCACGCGAACCACGCCGAGGACAGCACGCACGTCACACTCCATCAGTTCGCGCGCGCCACCCGGCCCATGGAGGCCTCCTCCGCCTCGGCGACGGTGACGGGGCCGGTCGGGGCCAGCGTGGGCGGGCTGCTCGGAGGCCTGCTCCTGCTGGTCCGCCCCCGGCGCACGACCGACGCCGGTCCGGCCGCGTCCGTGCCGGGCCCGGCCACCGCCGCCGACGCGCAGCGAAAGCTGTGACCGGCACACTCCGGGCCGTGGACGACGGCACCGATCGCCCTCGCGGTGCCCTGTACGCCGAACTCTGCACCGACGAGCGCGAGTTCGCCGGGCTGGGCCCTGCCTGGACCCGCCTGCACGGGCGGTGCTCCGCCGCCACACCGTTCCAGAGCCACGCCTGGCTCCACTCGTGGTGGCTGTCGTACGGCAGGCGCGGGCGCCTGCGGATCGTGCTGGTGCGTGAGGGCGGGGAACTACTCGCTGCCGCTCCCCTCACGTTCGTACGGTCGCCGCTGCCCGCCCTGGTCCCCCTGGGCGGCGCGATCTCCGACTTCGCGGACGTCCTCATCGACGACGAGCGGGCCGACCACGCGGCCGTGGCCCTGACCTCGCAGCTGTCCGCCCTGGCCCGTACCGCGCTGATCGACTTCCGCGAGGTGCGGCCCGGTGCCGCCGTGGAGCGCGTGTACGACCTGTGGCGCGGTCCCCGGCGGCGGGTCGCCGACTCGGTGTGCCTGGAACTGCCCGCCTGGCCGATGGAGGAGCTGCTGACGCGGCTGCCGGCCGCGCGGGCCCAGCGTGTCCGGGCCAAGCTCCGCAAGCTCGGCCACCTCGGTGTCGAGCCGCGTGCCGTACCGCACGACGAGGTGGCCACGGCGCTGCGCACGATGCTGGACCTGCACCGGTTGCAGTGGCAGGGCCGCACCGTGACCGCCGAGCACATCCGGCCCCGGTTCCACGAGCACCTGGTCCGCTCGGTCGGCCCGATGGTGAGGTCCGGAGACGCCGTGGTGACCGAGTTCCGTCTCGACGGTGACGTCCTGGCCGTCGACGTGACCCTGCTGTCGCGGGAGTTGGCGTGCGGCTATCTGTACGGCGCCCATCCCGGGCTGCGCGAGCGGAAGGCGGACGTCGCCACGATGCTGCTGCACGCCTGCGCCGAGCTCGCGAGCGGCGGCGGCCACCAGGTGCTGAGCCTGCTGCGCGGGACCGAGCCGTACAAGCTCCACTGGCGCCCGGAAACCGTGGTCAACCAGCGGCTCCTGCTCGCCCGGCGGCGTACGGCACCGCTGCTGTCGGCGGCCGTCTGCGAAGCGGCCGCGCGCAGCCGGGGCAGAAAGCTGGTCCGTCGTCGCAGGGAACGCGGGGCGGCGGGCCGTGACCGGCCCGCCGCCCCCGGGTCAGTCGTCGCGCGGCCACCAGCCGAAGCGCAGGCAGAGCGCCTCGCCGAGCCAGTCCTCGACCCAGTCGCCCAGATCCACCGGCGTGCAGTGGGGCGGGCGCACCGGCGTCGGGGCGACGGGCGGCGTGGGGGCGACGGGCGGCAGCTCCGGCACGGTGCCGGGGCGGCCGGAGAGCACGGAACGGTAGACCTGGGACGCGTTCGGGTTGGCCTCGCACTGCCACACACCGTGCGGGCAGTAGTCGGTGATCGTGTTGTACAGCGGCCTGTGCCGGTCCATCCAGGCGAGCATGCCCCTCATGTACTCCGCGTTGTCACCGTTGCGGAACAGCCCCCATTCGGGATACGAGAAGGGCTTTCTGCGGGCCTTCGCGAAGTCCACGTGTGCCTGGAGCCCGTAGGGCTCCTTCACCTGCTGGTCGAACGACAGCCCGCTCGGCTGGTCATACGAGTCCATACCGATGATGTCGACCGAGTCGTCCCCCGGGTAGCACTGGGTCCAGGGAACGGCGTCCCGGCCGCGGTTCGGCGCCCAGTCGAACCTGAACCTCTGCCCCGGCACGGACCGCATCGTCGTGACGATCCGCTTCCAGTACCGCTTCCAGTTCTCCGGGTCCGGCCCGCAGCGATGGGTGTACACAATGCCGTTCATTTCCCAGCCGAGCACGATGACGGTGTCCGGCACCTTCAGCCCGACGAGCCGCTCGGCCAGCCTGCGGAAGTGGTGGTCGAACTCCCCGGCCGCCCCGCGCCCCAGCAGCCGGCGGACCTCGTCGTCGGGAACGCCCTCCTCGTTGCGCTCCATCATGGGCACGTTGAGGACGAACATGCGGCCGGCCTTCTGCCGGCGCCACTCGGCCCACACGTCCAGGAAGCTCGGCGCGCCCTCGATGTTGTGCCACCGGTCGCCCGGCAGATACGTGTGCCCCACGCGCGGCTCGGTCCCGCCCAGCCAGTCGCTGAACCGGTCGATATCGGCCACGCCCCGGGAGCCGTAGTCGAGGTAGGCGCCGAAGGCCGGGACCCGCCGGTCGGGGTTGCCCGGCACCATCGGCGCCATCGGGGCGACCGGGAACGGCGGGAACGGCGGAAACGGCGGAGCCAGCGGAACCGGCCGAATCAGCGGGACAGCCGGGACGGGCGGCACGGCCCGGGTGACCGGTGTGGATGACACCGGCACCGGGGGCGGCACCGCGACCGGCTGCTGCCGGCCCGCCGGGACCGCCGGCCCGGCCGGGGCGGATGCCGGAGGGTCGCCGCCCGGCACGGGCCCGGCGCCGACGGCGCTCCCGGTTCCCGAGACGAGCACGACCGACGCGGCCACACCGGCGACGCACGCCAGCCGTCCGCTTCGGGGTCGCCGTCGCTGTGGGCCCATGCACGCTCCTTTCCGCAGCTCCTGCGCTGTCGCCCGCTGCTGTTCGCTTCCGCCGCTTCGCTTCTCACGGTTCTCCTACTGACACCCAGTCACATGAATACGGACTCCGCCAGCCGAACCTCCGGCCTACGGGTGGCTCCCTCACCCGCTCAGGTGATCCGTCCCGAACGACCCGAAAGGAAGTAGTCCGTGTCACTGCTCGACACCCGCGTCCCCGCAGTTGTGCTGCGGATCGACCGGAATCCCTTCCACCACGGAACGCTGGGAGCCGTGCGCTCCCTCGGCCGGGCCGGTGTGGAGGTGCATGTGGTCGCCGAATCCGCCGGTCCGCACGCCCGGTCGCGCTTCGTGACCGCCACGCACGCCCCGCCGCCGCCGGGCGCGTCCCCCGACGAGTTCGCCGCCGTCCTGCGCCGCCTGGCCGCCCGGATCGCCCGGCCCGCCGTCCTCATCCCCATGGACGACGCGAGCGCCATCGCGGTGTCCCGGCTGCGCACGGAACTCGCGGACGGCTATCTGCTTCCCGACCAGCCCGCCGACCTCGCCGAACGGGTGGCCGACAAGGCGGAACTCGCCGCCGTGTGCGAGCGCCTGGGCGTTCCGCATCCGGTGACGCTGGTCCCGGAGAACGCCGCCCAGGCAGCCGCCTTCGCCTGGCAACTGGGGCTGCCCGTGGTGGCGAAGTGGAGCCGGCCGTGGCGGGTGCCCGTCGGGACGGGGCTGCGCAGCACGCAGGTGGTGCGCTCGGCGGACGAGGCGCAGGCGCTGTTCCGGCGGACGGAGGAGGCGGGCAGCCGACTCCTGCTCCAGGCGTTTCTGCCGCCCGGGCAGGACCGTGACTGGTTCTTCCACGGGTACGCCGACAGCGGCGGCGTGGTGCGCGCCGGCGGCTCCGGCCGCAAGCAGCGTGCCTGGCCGGCGGGCGCGGGCCTGACCACCGTGGGCCGCTGGACGCCGAACCCCGAGGTGCGGGCGCAGGCCGAGCGGCTGGTGAGCGCGCTCGGCTACCGGGGGGTGTTCGACCTCGACTTCCGCCGGGACGGCGCGGGCGCGTACCACCTGCTCGACTTCAATCCGCGCCCCGGCGCCCAGTTCCGGCTCTTCGCGGACACGGCCGGAGTGGACGTCGTCCGCGCCCTGCACCTGGATCTGACCCACCGCGCGGTCCCGGACGGCAGTCCCCTGCCCGGCCGGGACTTCGTCGTGGAGAACTACGCGCCGCTGGCCGCGCTGCGTCCGCGCCGCCGGCGCGAACTCGCCTGGCACGCCCGGGACGACCTCGTGCCGGGACTCGCGCTGTGGGCGCTGTGGTGCCGGCACGCGGTGCGTCGCCTGTCGGAACGCAGACCCGCTCCCGAGGTGCGGATCGTACGCCAGACGGGCGCCCCGACCTACCGGAACGATGACGAGAGAGCGAGCAACTTCTGATGTACGACCTGTTGGTGGTGGGCGCCGGCCCCTACGGACTGTCCATCGCGGCCCATGCCGCGGCCGCGGGCCTGAGCCTGCGTGTCGTCGGGCGGCCCATGGCGTCCTGGCGGGACCACATGCCCAGCGGCATGTTCCTGAAGTCGGAGCCGTGGGCGTCCAACCTCTCCGACCCGGAGGGCAAGTGGCGCCTGGAGGTGTACTGCGCGGAGCAGGGCACCACGGCCCGGCACGGCGAGCCGATTCCGGTGGACATGTTCGCCTCGTACGGCCTGTGGTTCGCACAGCACGCCGTACCGCCCGTCGACGAACGGATGGTGCAGTCCCTCCACTTCTGCCCCGGCGGCTTCGAGGCCGTCCTGGACGACGGTGAGACGCTGCGCGCGAAGACGGTGGCACTGGCCGTCGGTGTCATCCCGTTCATCGAAGTACCGTCCGCGCTGCGGTCCCTGCCGCCGGCGCATGTCTCGCACAGCAGCGAGCACAGTGACCTCGACCGCTTCCGGGGCCGGGACGTCACGGTGGTCGGCGGCGGCCAGGCGGCTCTGGAGACGGCCGCGTTGCTCGCCGAACAGGGCACGCGGACCCGGGTCCTGGTGCGCGCTCCGCGCCTGGTCTGGAACGGCCTTCCCACGCCCCTGGAGCGCTCGGCGTGGCGGTCGGTCCGCTCACCGCAGAGCGGCCTGGGCATCGGCTGGCGCAACTGGTTCTACTCCGAGCGGCCGGCCTGGTTCCACCGCCTCCCGGAGGCCAAGCGCACGCACATCGCGGCGACGGCCCTCGGCCCGGCGGGCGCCTGGTGGGTGCGGGACCGGGTCGAGCCGCTCATCGAGGTGCGGCTGGGGCAGCGGATCACGTCCGCGCACGAGTCCGGCGGCCGCGTACGGCTGGAGATGGCGGGCCTGGGCGGTGAGCCGGCGACGCTGGAGACCGAGCACGTCATCGCGGCCACCGGCTTCAAGGCCACCTGCGACCGGCTGGGTCTGCTGGCGGAGGACGTCCGCGGGGGCCTGGCGGCCGTGGCCGACGGATCGCCCTCGGTCGGGCGGGACTTCGAGTCGTCGGTGCCGGGACTGTTCCTCGCGGGCCTGACGACGGCCTCCGGCTTCGGTCCCGCGATGCGCTTCGTGCTCGGCGCGACGTTCACGGCGGGAACGCTGGTACGAGGGGTACGGCGGCGGCTGTACTCAGGGGTGCCGGGTACGCGGATTCCGCGGCCGGGGAGCCGGGCCCGGCTGGCCGGGACGGAGACCGTCGTCCGGGGCCAGTGACGGACCGGGCGGGCATCGGGTGCCGGACGCGGGGCGTCCGGCACCCGTGGCGTCACCGGTGGGAGGCCGCTCGGCTCCGCCGGTACAGGAGGGCACCGCCCGCGATCAGCACGGCGCTGGCGGCCGAGGCCGCGAGCACGCCCTCGGCGCCGGTCTCCGCCATGGACGGCGGAGTGACGGAGGGCTTGCCCACGGGGGTCGTGGGCGGCTCGGGCGGGGTCACACGGGAGGTCCCCGGCGGCTGGTGCCGGGGCTTGTCCGGGGTCTCCGGGGTGTCAGGAGTGTTGGGGGTGTCCGGGACGTCCGGGCTGTCCGGGTGGTCCGCGGGCGGGTTCGCGTGGCCCTTCGGGGGTGCGTCGTTGACGCACTTGTTGCCGAACGTGCTGTTGAGCACGGCGAGCACGTCCACCGTGTTGCCGCACGCGTTGACCGGCATGTCCACCGGTACCTGGACGAGGTTGCCGGAGCCGACGCCGGGCGAGTTGCGGGTCTCACCGACCGCGGAGGCACCCGAGGGCTTGTCCGAGCCCGACGCGGCGCGCTCCTCCGAGGCACCGCGCTCTGCCGACGTACCGCTCGTTCCCGTGGAACCGTGGGACGCCGGACGAGCGGCCGATTCCGGACCGCGCGCTCCCTTCCCGCCGTCGCGCTCGGAGGCACCGTGGCGGGAGGCGTCGCGGGACTTGGACTCATTCGACTCATTGGCACAGGAGTTGCCGAAAGCCGAGTTGCCGACACCGACGATCTCGACGGTGTTGCCGCATACGTTGATGGGAATGTGCACGGGCGCCTGAACGGTGTTGCCCGACAGAACGCCGGGCGAACCCTCGGCGACGCCCTTCGCATTCGAATCCGCGAGCGCCGAGGTGTTGTACAGGGACAGAATGCCCGTCGCGGCCGCCGCCGCAACCATTCCCTTGCTCAGGGTCTGTCGCAAAGTCTTTTTTCTTCCTGCTCGTAGAAGGGGGAAAGGCCGACCCCGGCGCCGTGAGGACGCTCCAAGGCCGACCAGAACACAGCCGGAATCCGGACCACGTTGCCGGCGAGGAAACCCGCGGAGTGGGCTGCGCAGCCCGTGGCTTTCGCGTCGGCTATGGCCGGGGCGGGCATGCCTATGGCCGTGATCGCGCCGGCGACGGCGGCGCTCTGTCTGACCTTCACGTGTATCCCTTCCTTACGGTCATGCACCCATGACGGATGAAACCGAGCCGTCACGTTCGAACGGCTCGCACCATGGGCTGCAGGCTGTAAACGAGGGATGGTCGAATGAAGAAACCACGGAACGCGCGGGTACTCGGCGATTCACCCGAATGCCACGCCAAAATCAACTGGCCGGATCAGCCCCGGGTTTCCGGCCGGACAAACGTCTGCTCGACCCTTCAGCCCCCGTACAGCGCCTCGATCTCGGCCGCGTACCTCGCCGTCACCGCCTGGCGGCGGATCTTGAGGGAGGGGGTGAGCAGGCCGTTGGCCTCGGTGAACTCGCCCTCCACGAGCCGGAACTCGCGGATGGACTCGGCGCGGGAGACCGCCTGGTTCGCGTGGTCCACGGCCTTCTGGACGTCGGCGCGCATCCCGGGGTCGGAGGCCAGTTCGGACAGCGGGGTGTCGGCGGGCATCCCGTGGACGTGGAGCCAGTGGGCGACGTCCTCGGGGTCCAGGGTGATCAGGGCGGCGACGAACGGGCGGTTGTCGCCGACGACGACGCACTGGCCCACGGGCGGGCGGCTGCGGAGCCGGTCCTCCAGGACAGAGGGGGAAACGTTCTTGCCGCCGGAGGTGATGAGGACGTCCTTCTTGCGGCCGGTGATGGTGAGGTAGCCGTCCTCGTCGAGTGAGCCCAGGTCACCGGTGGCGAACCAGTCGTCGGTGAGCACGGCGTCGGTGGCGGTCTCGTTGTTCCAGTACCTGCCGAAGACGATGCCGCCCTTGATGAGCACCTCGCCGTCGTCGGCGATACGGACCGCGGTGCCGGGGACCGGCCGGCCGACCGTGCCCGGGCGGGGGCTCAGGGGCGGGACGATGGTGGCTGCGGCGGTGGTCTCCGTGAGGCCGTAGCCCTCGTAGACCATGATCCCGGCGGCGTAGAAGAACAGGTTGAGGTCACGGTCGAGCGGGGAGCCGCCGCTGATGGCGTAGCGCACGCGGCCGCCGAGCTCGCCCCGGACACGGCGGTAGACCAGCAGGTCGTACAGGGCCCAGGCGGCGTACAGCGCCGGGCCCGGGCCCTTGCCCCGGCCGAGGAACCGGTCCATGTACGCCTGTCCGAAGCGGACCGCGACGCGGTGCGCGCGGTCGAAGGAGGCTCCGCGGCCGATGCGCTCGGCGGTGGCGCGGCCGGTGTTGTGGATCTTCTCGAAGAGATACGGCACGCCGACCAGGAAGGTGGGGCGGAACTCCTTGAGTGCGGGCCGGAGTTCGTCGGGCTTGATGCTCGGGCAGTGGCCCAGCTCGATGCGGGCCATGCCGCAGGCGATCTGGATCGTCCGGCCCAGGATGTGGGCGAGCGGGAGAAAGAGGAGGGTGGCGGCGACCTGGCCGGTGACCTCCTTGAAGAGGGGGTGGAGCAGCTCGACCGTGTTGGCGGCCTCCGCGTGCAGGTTGGCGTGGGTGAGCACGCAGCCCTTCGGGCGGCCGGTGGTGCCGGACGTGTAGCAGACGGTCGCGATGGTGTCCGGGGTGAGGGCGTCGCGGCGCTTGGTGATCTCCTCGTCGGGGATGTCGCGGCCGAGGTCGGCGAGTTCGGCCAGCGCGCCCTCCGCCGTGTCAGCAGCGGACGCCGGCGTGATCTGCCAGCAGCGCGGGGGCGCGGGGTGCTCGGCGGTCGCGGTGCGCACGGCCTCCGTGTTCTCGGTGGTCTCCGTGATCACCATGCGTACACCCGAGTCCCTTACGATCCACTCGATCTGCTCGGCCGACGAGGTGGCGTAGACGGGGACGCTCTGGCCTCCGGCCGCCCAGACGGCGAAGTCGAGGACCGTCCACTCGTAGCGGGTACGGGACATCACCGCGACGCGGTCGCCCGGTGCGAGGCCCGCCGCGATCAGTCCCTTCGCGGTCGCGGTGACCTCGCGGGCGAACTCAGCGGCCGGGACCGGGCGCCAGGTGCCCGACTCCTCGCGGCGCAGGACGACGGCGTCGGGCGCCTCGGCCGCGTTGATGAAGGGGAGGTCGGCGATGCTGCCGGTCCCGGGAGGCCGGGCGAGGGACGGGGTGCGTGCCTCACGGACGACGCCGCGCTCGTCGCGGACGACCTCGACCGTGGCGCGGTCCGCCAGGTCACCGCGCTTCCTCGCCTGGTTCAGGTCCTTGCGTACGCCCATGACGGCTCCCGGTCACGGCTGCGCTGACGCCTGCCGTACGTACTCGCTCCGCACTCGCTCTGCTTACCGGGCAGTCAACTTACCGGCGCGTAGGGGAAATGCAATGGGTTCCGCTCATTCTTCCCGGACGCCTGTCACGTGGTGGCGGGCTGTGTCGCCGGTTCCGGCTCCAGCACCGGGCGGGTGATGCGCTTGGTGATCGCGGCGACCAGGGTGCGCGGGCGCCTGGGCGTCAGATGCGCCACGATCTGGTTGCTCAGGCCGGGGGTGACGTAGGCGCGGCCGCGGTCGAGGGCGCGCAGGGCGGCCCGTACGACGGGTTCGGGTGCGGCGAAGTTGCCGCCCACGGCCGCCCGGCGGGTGCCGATCGTCTCGAAGAAGCGCGTCTCCACCGGGCCCGGGCACAGGGTGGTGACCTTGATGCCGCGGCCGCGGTACTCCTCCCTCAGCGCGAGCGAGAAGTTGAACACGAACGTCTTGGTGGCGCTGTAGACGGCGAAGTACGGGCTCGGCTGATAGCCCGCCGTGGAGCCGACGTTGAGGACGGCGCCCGAGCCGCGCTGGAGCATGCCGGGCAGCAGGGCGTGGGTGAGGTCGACCAGCGCGACGACGTTCACCATCAGCTGGTCGTGCTCACGGCGGGGGTCGATCTCCTCGAAGCGGCCACAGGTGCCGAAGCCTGCGTTGTTGACCAGGACGTCGACGGTGAGGCCACGGGCCGCGAGCTCGTGGGCTATTCGGTCGGCCGCGTCCGGTTCGGCGAGGTCCTGGGGCACCACGTGGGCCTGGACGCCGTGCGCCGTGCGCAGCCGCTCGGCCGTTTCCTCCAGACGGTCGCGGGAGCGGGCGACGAGGACCAGGTCGTGGCCGCGCGCGGCGAGCTGGTCGGCGAACTCGGCGCCGAGTCCGAAGGACGCGCCGGTGACGAGGGCGAGAGGCATGGGGGTCCCTTCGGGAGAGGGCATAGAGAGGACACGGAGAGCATTTGGAAGCGACCTGAGGAATCGCTACCCGCTACATGAGCGTAGCTATTTTTCCATTAACTGCAACATCGATGATGCAGATAGTGTCTGATCTGGAGCTCCGGCGTATCGTCTGGGCGGAAGCACTGAGATGAAACAGTGAGCTGAGGCTGCGGGCTGAAGCTGTGGGCGGACGGAATGGAGGCACCCATGGGCCGGGCGTTGCGGGCCGACGCGGAGCGGAGTGTGCGGGTGATCCTTGAAGCGGCCGAGCGGGTGCTCGCGGCCGATCCGGGCGCCACCCTGGAGCAGATCGCGGAGGCGGCGGGCGTGGCCCGGACGACGGTGCACCGGCGGTTCGCGAACCGTCAGGCGCTCCTGGAGGCGCTCACCGAGTCCGCCGAACGGCAGCTCGCCGAGGCCATTGAGGAGGCCCGGCCCGACACCGCGCCCCCGCTCGTGGCGCTGCACCGGGTCACCGCGAACGTGCTGCGGGTCAAGGGCGCGTGGAGCTTCGCGCTCGGCCACCCGGCGGCCCAGGCCTGTACCACCGGTACCGTCTGGGCCGGCGTCAACGCCCGCTGCCTCGAACTCTTCGGGCGGGCCCAGCGCGAGGGGCTGTTCCACCCGGACGCCGATCTGGAGTGGACGCGGCAGGTGTACTACGCGCTCATCGGGGAGGCGTTGCACGACGCACGGGGGCGGGACCCGGAGTCACTGGCCGCGCTCGTGGCCGACACGTTGCTGCACGGCGTGGGGCAACGGCCGGGCGCCGTCTGACGGGAGAGTGGCCTCAGTCCGGGTACCCCCGGGCCGCCACCCCGATCGCCTCCGCGAGGCCGTGCAGGTCCTTGTCCTCGCGGAGCCGCGCCAACTCCTCGGCCCGGTCGGCGAGTTGCCGCAGCGACGGGCGTCCCGGGAGTGCGCCCCGGCTGTCGCTCTGCCTGTCGCCCTGGCGGAGGGCGTCGGCGAAGTACCCGGCGACGGCGGCCACCCGGAGGCCTTCGGGTGAGGTCCACAGGTCGTCGTGGAGGGCACGTGCCTCCAGGTCGCCCGACTCCTCGTGCGGGGTGCGGGTGTCCGGGTCGAGCCAGCGGACGGTCGCCGTGGCCAGGTGGCCCGAGGCGCCGGGCCGGGTGCGGACGGCGTAGAGGGCGGTGACCGTGTGGCCGGGGCCGACCTCGCCGCCGTCGACCCGGTCGTCGCGGAAGTCCTCGTCGGCGACCTGGCGGTTGTCGTAGCCGATGAGGCGGAACTCGGCGACCGTCTCCGGGTCGAACGCCACCTGTGCCTTGGCGTCACGGGCCGTGAGGTCGATGGTGCGCGGGAGTTCCTCGCTGAAGAGGGTGCGGGCCGCGTCCTCGGTGGAGACGTACGTCGTGTGGCCGTCGCCCTTGTCGGCGAGGCGCTCCATCAGGGCGTCGCCGTAGTCGCTGCCCACGCCGACGCCGAAGAGGGTGATGCCGTGCTCGCGGCGGGCGCCGGCGATGCGTTCCAGGATCGTGTCCGCGTCGGTGTCGCCGGTGTTGGCGAGGGCGTCGGAGAGGAGGACGACCCGGTTCGTCGCGCCCCCGCGCAGGCCTTCGACGGCCGTGGCGTACCCCGTCTCGACGCCCGCGCCGAGGTTGGTCGAGTCGGTGGGCTCCAGTGCGCCGACGGCGTCATGGACGCGGTCGCGGTGTCCTCCGAGGCGGGTCATCGGCAGGACGGTCTCGGCCTCGTCGCTGAACGTCACGATCGCGACCGAGTCGTTGTCGCGCAGCCGCTCGGTCATCACGTCGAGGGCGTCCTGGACCAGGTCGAGTCGGCCCGGTTCGCCCATGGAGCCGGAGATGTCGATGACGAACGTGAGCGCCGCGGGCGGGCGTTCACTCTCGTCCTCCTGCGGCCGGGTGGCGAGGCCGACCCGGACCAGGGACCAGTCCCCGCTGTCGGGGCCGGCCGTGCGGGCGCCGTCCACGGTCACGGAGAAGCCGTCGCCGTCGGGACGCCGGTAGTCCTGGCGGAAGCTGTTGACGAACTCCTCGGGCCGGATCGTCGACGGGTCGGGCGTGTTCCCCTCGGCGAGGGTGCGGCGCGCGTAGCCGTACGAGGCGGTGTCGACGTCGAGCGCGAACGTGGAGAGATAGTCCGGGGACGGGGCGAACTCGCGGGAGGTGTCGCCCCGTTGCTCGCCGGTGTCCTCCCCCCACTGCTCGTCCGGGGCGGGGGCAGGGCCCGGGGCATAGCCGCCGCGCTTGTTCGAGCTGTCCGACGAGTAGCCGTGGCCGCCGTCGTCGCTCCCGCTGCACCCCGTGAGCAGCAGGCCGCCCGCCGCGGTGAGCGCCAGCAGCCCGGCGCGCAGTCGTCGTACCCGGAGTCGTACCCGGTACCGCTCCAGCATCCGTGCCCCCCTTGGTCCGTTGGTCCCTTGGTCCGTTGACGCCGACATCTGTGACTGTGACGGGCGAGAGGGCCGGAACGTGCGGCACGGGGGGTTGCGGATGGGTTGCGAAGCGGCCACGGCGGGGGCCCGTCGAGACCGGTGGGTGATCCTCCGTTGACCTAGGAGACCACGTCCTTCTGGGCGAAACCGCGGAAGGCCAGGGCGAACAGCACGAGGGCGTACGTTATCGAGACGGCCACGCCCTGGATCATCTCGTTCCACTGGAGCTGTGGCTGGACGGCGTCCAGCCACGCGTACTGCCAGTGCGCGGGGACGAAGGCGCGCCAGTCGCCGAGGGCCGTCACCTCGTCGAGCACATTGCCCGCGATGGTCAGGCCCACCGCGCCGCCGACGGCGCCCAGCGGCGCGTCCGTCCTGGTGGAGAGCCAGAACGCCAGCCCGGCGGTGACGAGTTGGGACACGAAGATGTACGCCGCGACGATCGCGAGGCGCTGCGTGGCCGTACCGATGGGCATCGTGCCCCCGACGGGGAGCTCCAGCGGGCCCCAGCCGTACGCGGCGGTGCCGACGGCGAGCGCGATGACCGGCAGCAGCACGATCGCGGCCAGGCTGAGGGTGAGCCCGACGACGAGCTTCGACCACAGCAGGCGGGCGCGGGGCACCGGCGCCGCGAGGAGATAGCGCAGCGACGACCAGTTCGCCTCCGAAGCGACCGTGTCCCCGCAGAACAGCGCGACCGGGATCACCAGGAGGAAGCCCGCGGAGGCGAACAGGTTCACCGCGGCGAAGTTCGCCCCCGACGCCGTGGCCGTGTCCATCAGGCTCACCCGGCCGTTGCCCGGGCCCGGTCCGCCGCCGATCTGGAAGGCGACGAGCAGGACGACCGGCAGGGCGGCCAGGATGCCGAACATGACCATCGTGCGGCGCCGCTTCAGCTGCCGTACGAGTTCGACGCCGAGCGGCAGGGTCCGCCCCGCCCGGTAGCCGGAGGCCACCTCGCGCGGCTTGGCGAGTGTGCTCATCCGGAGCCTCCGATCAGGGTGAGGAACGCGTCCTCCAGGCGGCGGTGGGGGCCGAGGGAGGCTACGGGGACTTCCAGTCGTACGAGTTCGACGAGGAGCCGGGCGGCGGCCGCGGAGGGCTTCTCGGCGTCGGGCGCGAGGGCCACGGAGACCGGGCTGTCCTGCCCGGCGCCGTCCACGGCCACGGCCGCGGACACGGCCGGGTCACGCGTCCCGTCACCGGCGGCGGCCGCGGCCGCGGTTGTCGGCGTCGGCGTCGGCGCCGACGGGACCAGCCGTACCAGCAGGCCGCCCTCCGCCCGTACCGCCGACTCCACGTCCGGCAGGGCCGCGACCTTCTCCACCACCGGGTCGGCGATGTCGGAGGCCAGGCCGACGAGCAGGGTGTCGCCGCCGCCGATGATGTCGCCGACGGGGCCCGCCTGGACCAACCGGCCCTTGTCCATGACCACCAGATGCGTGCAGGACTGCTCGACCTCGGCCAGTAGGTGGCTGGAGACGATGACCGTGCGGCCGGCCGCCGCGTAGCGGATGACGACCTCACGCATCTCGCGGATCTGTGGCGGGTCGAGGCCGTTGGTCGGTTCGTCGAGTATCAGCAGGTCTGGCAGGCCGAGCATCGCCTGGGCGATGGCGAGGCGCTGGCGCATGCCCTGGGAGTAGGTGCGGACCGCGCGGGACAGGGCGTCGCCGAGGCCCGCGATCTCCAGGGCCTCGTCCAGGTGGGCGTCCTCGGGCGGGCGGCCCGTGGCCCGCCAGTACAGCTCCAGGTTCTCGCGGCCCGACAAGTGCGGCAGGAAGCCCGCGCCCTCGACGAAGGCGCCGACGCGGGACAGCACCGGGGAGCCCGGCCGGATCGCGTGGCCGAAGACGCGGATCTCGCCGCCGTCCGGCTTGATCAGGCCCATCAGCATGCGCAGGGTCGTCGTCTTGCCCGCGCCGTTCGGGCCGAGGAGGCCGAGCACCTGGCCCCTCTCCACCTGGAAGGACAGGTCCCGGACCGCGTACCGGTCCGTCGACTTGGCGTACCGCTTGCTCAGGCCGGTGATCTGGAGCGGGACGTCGGCCAGCTCCGGGTCGGGCGCGGGCGTGACGGTCCGGCGGCGGCCGGTCAGCAGCAGCACGAGCGCCGTAGCCGCGCCGGCGAGCGGCAGCCACCAGACCCACGAGGGCAGTGGTGCCGTCGCGGTCTCGTCGCCCAGGGCGGACGGCACCCGGAGGTCGCCCTTCAGCGAGATCGTGTACGTCGCCGGGGCGGTCGGGGAGGCGTAGCCGAGGTCCGTGGCGGCGAGGACCAGGCGCAGCCGGTGGCCGTCGTCCACCTCGTGGTCGATCGCCGGCAGGGTGATCGTCACGTCCTTGCCGGACTGGGCGTCCTCCACCCGGACGGGCGTGACGAGCTGTGAGGGCAGCACCTGCTGGGTGCCCCGCGGTCCGACGTCGTAGACCTTCGCGAAGAGCACGGCGTCCTCGCTGGTCGACTTCACGTGGACCGTCGCCGTGGGCGAGCCGGTGATCCGCAGGTCGTCGGTGAAGGGCTTCGACTCGAACGCGGCGAACTGGCCCGGGAAGTCGAGGGACACGCCGAGCCCCAGCGAGGAGAGCTGGGAGAGACCGCCCGCGCTGCCGAGGCCCGGCAGGGCCGAGACGGCGGGCGGGTTGGCTCCGGCCGGGTTGTCGAAGGTCTGCTCGCGGCCGGACAGGGGAACGGGGCGCATGCCGCCCGCCAGGCCGGGGTACGTGTCGGAGCTCTCGCCGGTCAGCCGCACGGTGCCGTCGCTGTCGGCCCTGCCGACCGGGCTCGAGACGCGGAAGGCGGGACCGGTGTCCGCGCCGGCCTCGTCCTTCAGATAGCGGTCGAACCACGAGGTGATCCGCGCCTGCACGCGGTCCGTCTCCATGTCGCCGCCGTCGTGCCCGCCCGCGATCCAGTCGACGTCCACGGGGGCGCCGTTCGCGCGGATCGCCTTGGCCGCGGCGTCCGCCTGGCCGAGCGGGAAGAGGGAGTCCGTCTGGCCCTGCATCAGCAGCGTGGGCACCTTGATGCGCTCACCGACGGCGCTCGGGCTCCGCTCCTGAAGCAGTTTCACCGCCTCGGCGTCCGGTGTCCCCGACTCGGCGACCCGCTCGTACATCGTGCAGAGCTGGGCCTCGAACTTGTCGCAGCCGCCGCCCGTGTTGAGGAAGATGCCGGCCCAGAGCTTCTTGAAGACGCCGTTCGGGAACAGTGCGTCCGCCAGGTTCCAGTACGTGATCGCCGGGGCGATGGCGTCGACCCGCTGGTCGTAGCCTGCGGCCAGCAGCGAGATCGCGCCGCCGTACGAGGCACCGGCGAGGCCCACGCGCGGGTCGCCGCTCTTGTCGAGTTCGACCTCGGGCCGCTTCGCCAGCCAGTCGATGAGGCGGGAGACGTCGGCGACTTCGCCCTCCGGGTCGTTCAGCCCGATCTTCCCGGTCGACTCACCGAAGCCGCGGGCCGACCATGTCATGACCGCGTACCCGTCGCGGGCGAGGTCCTCCGCCTGCTGCCGTACGTCGTCCTTGCTGCCGCCGAAGCCGTGCCCGAGCAGCACGGCGGGGCGGCGGCCCGAGCCCGCGGTGAAGTACGAGGTGTCGATCTTCACCCCGCCGCCCATGGCCATGACTCTGTCGGCCCGGTTCACCTGCGGCGCGTCGTCCGAGGCGACGGCCGTCCACACGCCGGTGCCGGCGAGCACGACGACGGCGGCGGCCGCAGCCGTCGCCGCCCAGCGCCTCGGGCCTCGCAAGGCGGGCAGTCGAAGATCCATGCGTCAACGGTAAGCGCGTCCGCCGACAGCCGAGGCCGCCCCCGGTCGGAAGTGGCCTACATCCCACAGGCGTACGGGTTCCTCGGCGTGTACTGCGATCGCGGTATGGGGGCCGGGTGGTACGTGCTGGAGGGTTACGCGCTGGAGGGTTGCCTCGCCCCCGCCGCCCCTACCCGTCC
>NZ_VMNX01000319.1 GCF_009377235.1 Streptomyces acidicola | reverse complement strand
GCCCAGCCCAGCCCAAAAAACGGACGCCCACCCACGCGCCCCGCAAACACACGGGCCCGCCCCCGGGAGCCAGGGGCGGGCCCTTGTACCTCGCGGTGGCACCGCCATGCAGCACCGCGAGGGGTCTTCAAAGGAGGAGCAGGAGAAAGGCTCGGCTCAGCCGAAGCGGCCTGAGATGTAGTCCTCCGTGGCCTGAACCGACGGGTTGGAGAAGATCCGCTCCGTGTCGTCGATCTCGATGAGCTTGCCCGGCTGCCCGACCGCCGCGAGGTTGAAGAACGCCGTACGGTCGGACACACGCGCCGCCTGCTGCATGTTGTGCGTCACGATGACGATCGTGAAGCGCTCCTTCAGCTCCCCGATCAGGTCCTCGATCGCCAGCGTGGAGATGGGGTCGAGCGCCGAGCAGGGCTCGTCCATCAGCAGCACCTTCGGCTCGACCGCGATGGCACGCGCGATGCACAGACGCTGCTGCTGACCACCGGACAGCCCGGAACCGGGACGGTTCAGACGGTCCTTGACCTCGTCCCAGAGGTTCGCACCCCGGAGCGACTTCTCCACGATGTCGTTGAGCTCGGACTTCTTGTACGAGCCGTTCAGCCGCAGCCCCGCCGCCACGTTGTCGAAGATCGACATGGTGGGGAAGGGGTTCGGCCGCTGGAAGACCATGCCGATCTCTCGCCGTACGGTCACCGGGTCGACCCCGTTCCCGTACAGGTTCTCGTCGTCGAGCATGACCTTGCCCTCGACCCGACCGCCCGGAGTGACCTCGTGCATGCGGTTGAGGGTGCGGAGGAAGGTGGACTTGCCGCAGCCGGACGGGCCGATGAAGGCCGTCACGGAGCGGGGTTCCACGGTCATCGAGATGTCCTCGATCGCCTTGAACGCGCCGTAGTAGGCGGTGAGCCCGCTGACGTCGATTCGCTTGGCCATGTGAATCACTGCTTCTTTCAGTCGCTGACTTGGTTACTGCTGGCCGCGTCAGCGACCGGTCTTCGGGGCCTTCCAGCGGGCGATACCGCGGGCCACCAGGTTGAGGATCATGACGAAGGCGATGAGGGTGAGCGCCGCCCCCCAGGCCCGGTCGATCGACTGCTCGGTCCCGATCGCGTACTCCTGGTACACGTACAGCGGCAGCGAGGACTGGGCACCCTCGAACGGGTTGTTGTTGATGATCTTGGAGCCGAACACCAGCAGCAGCACGGGCGCGGTCTCACCGGTGATACGGGCCACGGCCAGCATGACACCGGTGGTGATACCGCCGATCGCGGTCGGAATGACGATCTTCATGATCGTCTTCCACTTCGGTACGCCGAGCGCGAGGGAGGCCTCCCGCAGCTCGTTCGGGACGAGCTTGAGCATCTCCTCGGTGGAGCGGACCACGACGGGCATCATCAGGATCGCGAGCGCCATCGAACCGGCGAAGCCGGAGAAGCTGAACCCGAGGATCAGGATCCAGAAGGACAGGACGAACAGACCCGCGACGATCGACGGGATGCCGGTCATGACGTCGACGAAGAAGGTGACGGCGCGGGCCAGCGCCCCCTTGCCGTACTCGACCAGGTAGACCGCGGTGAGCAGACCGATCGGGGCGGCGATCACGGTCGCGATGAGCACCTGCTCGATGGTGCCGAGCAGGGCGTGGTAGACACCACCGCCGGGGTCGCTGTTGAGCACACCGTTCATCGAGTGGCTGAGGAAGTAGCCGTCGACGACCTGCGCACCGTTGCTGATGGTGGTCCAGGCCAGGGACAGCAGCGGCACGACGGCCAGGATGAAGCAGACCCAGACGAGGCTGGTGGCGACCCGGTCCTTGGCCTGGCGCGGGCCCTCGATCCGGGCCGTGACGGCGTAGGTGCCGATGACGAAGAGCAGCGCGGCGATGAGACCCCACTGGACCCTGCTCTCCCAGCCGGCGGCCAGGCTGATGCCGATGGAGAGCACGACGGAGGCGACGGCGATCACGGCCGGCGCCCAGCGAGGCAGCCGGGCGGAGGAGAAGACCGGAGAGCGGTCGGAGACAACGGTTGTCTGGGACATCAGGCGTTCGCCCCCGAGTACTCCTTGCGGCGGCCGATGATGTACCGGGCGGCGCCGTTGACCAGCAGGGTGATGACGAAGAGGACCAGGCCGGAGGCGATCAGGGCGTCCTGGCCGAGCGGGGTCGCCTCCTTGAACTTGGAGGCGATGTTCTGGGCGAAGGTGCCGCCGCCCGGGTCCAGCAGGTGGCCGGAGATGATGAAGTTCGACGACAGCACGGTGGCGACGGCCATCGTCTCGCCGAGCGCACGGCCGAGGCCCAGCATGGAGGCGCTGATGATGCCGGAGCGGGCGAAGGGCAGCACCGACATCCGGATGGTCTCCCAGCGCGTGGCGCCGAGCGCGAGCGCGGCCTCCTCGTGCATCCGCGGTACCTGGAGGAAGACCTCGCGGGTGACGTTGGTGATGATCGGAAGGATCATGATCGCCAGCAGGATGCCCACGGTGAACAGCGAGCGGGCGGGGCCGGTGCCGGACTTGTCGAAGATGTACGTCCAGCCCAGGTACTCGTCGAGCCACTTGTTCAGGCCGTCGAGATGGGGCACGAGGATGAGGGCGCCCCACAGGCCGTAGACGATCGACGGCACGGCGGCCAGCAGGTCGACGAGGTAGGCGAGCGGCGCGGCCAGCTTGCGCGGCGCGTAGTGCGAGATGAACAGCGCGATACCGATGGCGACCGGCACGGCGAGCACCATGGCGATGACCGAGCTGACGACCGTGCCGAAGGCGAGGGTCGCGATGCCGAACATCGGCGGCGTGTTCTGCGGCAGCCATTCCTCGTAGGTGAGGAAGTTCGCCTTGTTCTCGGACAGGGCGAGAGCCGCGCGGTAGGCGAGGAAGGTCGCGATGGCGGCCATGATCGCCAGCAGCGCGATGCCCGAACCCTTCGAAAGCCCCGAGAAGATCCGGTCGCCGGGCCTGACGACGGTCTTCTGGGAGCTACTGGGCTCTATTCGGTCTGTAGGGGGAGGTGGAGGGGACTGTGTCGTTGTCGTATTCATTACGTTCTCCGGTCTGCTGAGCCTGGTCCCGGCTCAGTTGTGGGGGAACCGGGGGCGGGCTCGTTGGCGGCGGTGCACCGGACGGGCGGCCGACCCGTACTGCTCGTGGGCCGGCCGCCTTGTGGTGGGTCAGGCGAGGGTCGGAACGATCTCGCGGACCTTGGTCGCGATCTCGTCCGGCAGCGGCGCGTAACCGGCGTCGCTGAGGATCTTCTGGCCCTCTTCGCTGGCCGTGTAGTTCAGGAACGACTTGATGGTCGGCAGGGCGTCGGCCTTGTTGCCCTTGTCGCAGACGATCTCGTACGTGACCAGGATGATCGGGTAGGCGCCGTCAGCCTTGGTGTTGTAGTCGAGCTCCAGCGACAGGTCCTTGCCGGTGCCGACGACCTTCGCGGCGGCGATGCCGGCGGAGGCGGTGTCCGTGGTGGCCTCAACGGGCTGGGAGGCGCCGGTCTCCACCTTCACGGCGGGGATGTTGTTGCTCTTGGCGTAGGAGAGCTCGAAGTAGCCGATCGCACCGTCGGTGTTCTTGACCTGGCTGGCGACACCGGAGGAGCCGGAGGCGGACTGGCCACCCTCGGCGGCCCAGGCCTTGTCGGGCTCGTACTTCCAGGACTTCGGGGCCGCGGCCTGCAGGTACTTGCCCAGGTTCTGGGTGGTACCGGACTCGTCGGAGCGGTGGAAGGCCTGGATCTCGGTGGCCGGCAGCTTCACACCCGGGTTGAGCTTGGCGATCGCCGGGTCGTTCCACTTCTTGATCTTGCTGTCGAAGATCTTGGCGATCGTGTCGGCGTCGAGGACCAGGTTGTCCACACCGGAGAGGTTGTAACCGATGGCGACCGGGCCGCCGACCATCGGCAGGTTGATGCCCTGGCCGGTCTTGCAGACCTTCTTGGAGTCGGCGGTCTCCGCCTCGTCCAGCGCGGAGTCCGAACCGGCGAAGGCGGTGGTGCCCTGCAGCCACTTGGTGATACCGGCGCCCGAACCGTCGGGGCTGTAGTTGATCTCGACGCCGGAGCACGCCTCCTGGAAGGCCTTCACCCAGGCCTGCATGGCGTTGTCCTGAGCGGAGGAACCAGAGGCCAGCAGCTGCCCCTTGGCGTCCTCACACTTGATGTTGCTCGGAGCAGCCGAGTCCGTCTTGCCGCTGTCGTTGCCGTCGGCGGAGTTGTCGTCGGAGCCGCACGCCGTCAGGACCAGGGCGCCGGTAACCGCGACCGCACCGAGGGAAAGGGCGCGAAGCCGGTTGCGCTGAAGCTTCACTTTCAGGGATTCCTTCCAGAAGCCGCCACCTGGGCGGCGTGCGATGTGGTGTCGACCCACCGGGACGGCGGTCGCCGTACCTTGGGGCCTTCTCTCGGACTGCATTTGTCATGCGCTGCGCGAGTGCCGTTGGGGGCCGCACGTCGCACCCAGCACGGCCGAAAGTAGGCAGAACAGGTGAAGGCGCCGATGGCCATAAATGAACGACGGGTGAACCCCTGTCGACGGTGCGGTTAGGTCACGGAACGCTTACGTCGAGGACACGTGAGGATTCCGACGCCCGAATTACACGGGCGCACCGACCGACGTGGGGCTACGCCCGCCCTACACCTCCATACGGCCCACGTCCGCACCGCCACGCCAGTCCCCGAACACCCCGACCAACCCCACCCAATTCGCCACAACAGATATAGCTGACACAACCGGCACATGCATAACTAACGGGCGGAAAGTACGAGTTCATACGACAACGCGGACGCGGGCGCCCTCCGGCAGCCCGCGTTCCGTCAGTCAGGTCAGTCAGCTCCGCCAGGTCATTCGCCCCCTTCCCTCTGACCCGACCGGAGGTCCCGGGCGCCGGAGGCGTCACGCGTGGCGCGGATGTCATGGTTGTCCGCAGTGAGGCAGCGCCCCGTGGACAGGTCGTAGCGCCAGCCGTGCATGGTGCAGGTGAGCACGTCGTCCTCGATGTGCCCGAACCGGCTGAGGTCGGCCTGCAGATGCGGGCAGCGGCGCTGTACTCGCCAGTCGCCGAGCTCGATGTCCTCGTCGTCCTCCTGGGCGGCCGCGTAGTAGTTCTCCACGTAGTCGATGCGCTCGACGGACAGGCACTTGAAGAACGTGTACACGTATTCGTTGTAGGGCCCGACCCGGCTCGCGCTGAACCGCAGCGAGAGCAGCAGGCTGTTGGACCAGTCGACCTCGCGCCGCGCGATGTTGGTGGCAACCAGGTCCCCGGTGGTGGACAACGTGTAGCGGCACACTTCCCCGTCCCACTCACGGACCTGTCGCGCGGGGAAGTCGATCACAATCGGGACGTCGTCGACGTTCAGCCGCAACGGGCCACCGACGCCGGCACAGATCCCGTCCGCACGGGCCATCAGCGGTTCCCACCACTGTTTGAGTGCCGCGACGAGTTGGTCCCGTGGCAGGGCGGGGGAACGAGACGCACGTTCGGCTGCGAGGGAGTCCTGTTGTCTGCGCGCGTAGTCGCGCAGGTACTCGCGCTTGTTGCCGAACATCTGGTCGATCTGCCCCGCGGTGTGGCTGTGGATGACCTTGCAGTCGCTCCCGCCCACCTCGGCGACACTTCCCGGCAGCAGCAGGTGCGCCGACGTCTTGGGCCGTTCCTCGGCGAGCTGCGTCAGGAACTCCTGCTGATCGGTGAAGATGCTCTCCCCGTCCGGTCCGGTGCCGTTGAACTCGAAAAGGTCGTCGTCGAGGAAGCACGGAGGCCCCGAGTTGGGGAACACGTGCTTCGCCTGCACCGCGTCGATGTAGCGCACCGCCCGGTCGAACTGCCCCTGGCGCTTACGGGCGGCGAACTCCTGCTTCGCCTTCAGCGGCATCTCGTACACCATCGGGTACCAGATCGCGCCGGAGAACTGCACGAAGTACGCGTCGACCTCGCCGAACTCGCGGATCGCCTGGATGTCGAGCGGATGGGCGTCGTTCTGGTTGAGCAGAACCGTCTCGCCGTCGTCCAGTGACAGCGCGGAGTCCCCGATGGGGCCGTCGCCGGGGCCGGTCAGAGCGGTGATCATGATCCGCAGACCGTCCCGCTCGACGGGCTCGCCACTGCGCGTGCGCAGGAAGTCCGTGAACCCGAGCTGACGCAGCTCGTGCTCCAACTCCTGGGTGGCGAACGCGGGGAGCAGTACGGTGATGTCCTTTCGGACGTTCCTGCTCAGGTTCTCCGCGTCGAAATGGTCCCTGTGCAGGTGCGACACGTAGAGGTAGTCGGCTGCCTGACCGTAGTACGCCCAGTCCAGACTGCTGTTGTCGGGGAACGGGAACCACGACCCGAAGAAGGCCGGGTTGACCCAGGGGTCGCACAGCACTGATCCCGCGGCTGTCTCGATGAATAGCCCCGCATGTCCCAGGCCAGTTACACGCATGTCCGTCAGCACCCCAATGCGTCTGAGTAGGTCACTCGTCCCGGCGTCATGGGACGGTTTGTCCGTGGCTACAACGCTGGGGGCATTTGCGCGGGGGCGCACCCGCTGAGTACGGCGGCCGCCGTCAGTGCAGACCACGAATGGGCTGGTCAGAAGGGTTGTTTAGTCCGACACGGGCTCCGCCTTCCGGAGTCCCTCGTACAGCCGAAGCACCGCCAGAAGGGCTCGGGAGGGCAGCCCCGGACCCCGCCCTGAGGATCCTGAGGACCCCGTCCCGCCGAGTCCCGGCAGCGTGGGCGCGGCCCCCTCAACCCCCTCCTACGAAATGGCTGGAACTCGACCCTCGCGGGACGCCCAAGGCCCCTCTCCATGGGAACCCCAGGCACGGCGGACACCGTCTCGTTCCACGGAACCCACGGGAGGCGAACATGGAACGGCGCACGTTCATCGGCGGCACCACAGCCGCGCTGGCAGCGGCAACGGCCGCGACGACCGCGGCCACATCCGCGTGCACCGCCACTCCCCGCCCCACCGAGCGAGCCGCCTCGGCCACCGCCACCGCCACCCGTACGGCCACCACCAGCAACCGCGCCACCACCAGCACCCAAGCCGCCGCCAACTGGACCGCCCTCGCCCGCGATCTCGACGGCCCCCTCATACGCCCCGGCGACCGCAGCTGGCAGGCGGCCCACCAGCTCTACAACACCCGCTTCGACACCCTGAAGCCCGCAGCCGTCGCCTACGCCGCCCACCCGGACGACATCCGCACGCTCCTCGCGTACGCGAAGGCCCACAAAACCCGCGTATCGATCCGCAACGGCGGCCACTCCTACGCGGGCTGGTCCTCCGGCAACGGCAACCTGATCATCGACGTATCGGAACTCGGCGCCATCCGCGCCTCCGCGAACCAGGCGGTCATCGGCGCCGGCGCCAAGCTGATCGACGTCTACCGCGCCCTCGCCGCGAAGGGCGTCACCATCCCCGCCGGCTCCTGTCCCACCGTCGGCGTGTCCGGCCTCACCCTGGGCGGCGGCCACGGCGTGGTCTCCCGCGCCTACGGCCTGACCTGCGACAGCCTCACCCAGGCCACGATCGTCACCGCCGACGGCAAGCAGCTCACCGCCAACGCCACCGACCACAAGGACCTCTTCTGGGCCCTGCGCGGCGCGGGCAACGGCAACTTCGGCGTGGTCACCGAACTCCGCTTCCGTACCCACCCCGCGCCCCAGGCCGTCTCCGCGTACATGACGTGGCCGTGGTCGAGGGCCGCCGCCGTGGTGAAGGCCTGGCAGGAGTGGGGCCCGGACCAGCCGGACGAGATCTGGTCGTCCTGCCACCTGGCGTGCGCGCCCGGCGGCACCCCGACGGTCTCCGTCTCGGCCTTCTCCCTCGGCACGTACGGCGAACTCCAGAACGCCGTCGACCGCCTGGCCGACCGCATCGGCGCCTCGGCCCGCAGCGTGTCGCTGAAGCGCCGCTCGTACGAGGAGTCGATGGAGATGTACGCGGGCTGCTCGTCCTTCTCGACGGACGCCAAGTGCCACCTTCCGGGCTCCACGCCGGGCCGTACGCCCACCGGTGCCCTGGGCCGCGAGACGTACGCGGCACGCTCGGACTTCTTCGACCGCTCGATCTCGCCGGCCGGAATCCAGACCCTGCTCACCCATGTCTCGTCGGTCCGGGGCGGCACGGGCAGCATCGCGCTCACGGCTCTCGGGGGCGCGATCAACCGCGTATCCCCCACGGCGACGGCCTTCGTCCACCGCCGCTCCCGGATGCTGGCCCAGTACATCGTGTCCTGGAAGGCGAGCACCTCCGGCACGACGGCCCGGTCCTGGCTCACCACGGCCCACCAGGCCATGTCCCGCCACGCCTCGGGTGCCGCGTACCAGAACTACACGGACCCGACCCTCACCAACTGGCGCAAGGCCTACTACGGCGACGCGGCACCCCGCCTCGCGACCCTGAAGAAGCAGTACGACCCGAACGGATTCTTCACGTTCCCGCAGGCGTTGTAGAGGCTTTCAGCCCGGCACCTGAGGACAGGGCCGTCC
>NZ_VMNX01000318.1 GCF_009377235.1 Streptomyces acidicola | reverse complement strand
GGGCGTGGGAGGGGACACGGGCGCGAGCGCGGAAAGGGACGCGGACGCGGACATGGGGATGGTCATGGTCAGGGTCGATCCTTCCAGGGAGATAGCACGAGCGGTGTGCTGAGCCGCGTCAGGGCCTAGGGCCTGTTCTGAGTTCCCCGTCGTCCGCGCGAAGCGCGGGCGCAGCGGCGGAGTGGGGGTACCTCCCGCCCGAGCCGTGCGAAGCGCGGTTCGAGGGTGGGGGAGCGTGCGATCGGAGTGCGGTGTCGCAGGTCATGTGGCGGAGCCACCTGTCCTGCGGCGCCGTGCGGCATGGGGGTCCCCCCGCTCGAGTGAAGCCGAGAGTGGGGGAGTGCGTGCCGGGCGTCGGGGCGCAGGCGGGGAACTCAGAACAGGCCCTTGGGCCGGGACCGGGGTGATACGAGGCGGGCGGGACGGAAGCCGGGAGAGGAGGTCGTCGAGGCCGGCCGGGCCCGAGCGGGCCGCGACGACGCCGTCGGGCCGCAGGTACGCGCACCACGGGGCACCGGCTCCGCCCAGCGCGTCGCCCGCATCCCGCGCCACGGCGAACCCGGCGCCGTCCTGCGGGAGTTCGGCGGGAGCCGTGTTCGCGGGCTGTATCCACAGCACCCGCACGACGTCCCCGGCACCCCGCTCCCCCACGACGGCCGCGGCTCGCGCGGCGAGTTCCCCGGCGGCCAGGTCGCCGTGCACCAGCACGGTGTGCCGGCCGGCCGACAGGTGGGCGTGGAGCGACCGCGCCGTCGTGCCGTGCACCGGGGCGAGGGCCAGGTCGGGGGAACGCCGGCCGAGCCTCAGTGCGCGCGGTACGGCAGGGGCACCGTCGAGATCGGCCACCGCCGGGCTCATGGAGTGGTCCAGGTCCAGCTGGGCGAGCAGGGGGATCGCCTTCTTCTCCAGCAGGCCGGTGGCGGACAGCAGCCGCAGCACCGTGTTCCGCAGGAGTCGCGCCGCCGGACTGCGCAGCAGCCACATCCGGGTCTGCTGGTCACCGTTCGCGACGGCCCTGACGGACGCCGGGCGGCGTTCGGCCTCGAAGCTGTCGAGCAGCGCCGGATCGGCGCCGCGTACGACGCTCGCGAGCTTCCAGCCCACGTCGTAGCCGTCCTGGACACCCGTGTTGAGTCCCTGGCCGCCGGCGGTGGTGTGGGCGTGGACCGCGTCGCCCGCCAGCAGCACCGGGCCCTCGCGGAACCGGGGGGCGACCTTGGCGTGCACGCGGAAGCGGCTGGCCCACCAGGTGTCGTGCAGGCGCAGCCCGCCCGGGCCGCGTTCGTCGAGGAGCCGCTGCAGCAACTCCTCGGTGGGCGGCTCGGTCTGCCCGTCCGGCTCCATGTCGAAGAAGACGCGGTGGCCGTCGGGCTGGGGGACGATCACGAGTACGCCGTCCGGTGCGATGTGGTGCTGCACCTCGGCGTCGGCGGGCGCGCCCTCCAGCCGGCCGTCCCCGATCAGGAACATACGGTCGAAGGTGTGGCCCTCGAAGGGGATGCCGACGCTGTCGCGCACCAGGCCCCGGGCGCCGTCGGCGGCGATCAGCCAGGGCACCGTCAGGGTCTCCTCGCCACGGGCCGAGCGCAGCGTCACGGTCACCGACTCCTCGGGACCGCCACGGTTCACGGCGACCGCCGTGGCCTCGGTCTCCCACTCGACGGTGCCGCCGAGCTCCGTCAGCCGGGCGTGCAGCGCCCGCTCGGTGACCGGCTGCGGTACACAGAGGGGCCCGGGGAAGGCCGTGCCCGTCAGCCCGCCGAAGCGCGCCACGGCGAGGCGCCGGCCGTTCGACCAGTAGGACCCCCCGGTCAGCGGCAGCGCCGTCTCGGCGATCTTCTCGGCGACGCCGAGGCGGTCCAGGCACTCCAGGGCGCCGCTCCACAGCACCAGTCCCTTGGGGGCGATGCCGGGACCGGGGCGCCGGTCGACGACGCGGCAGGGGACGCCGAGGTCCCGCAACACGGCGGCGGCGGTGAGCCCGGTGGGCCCGGCGCCGACGACCAGAACCGGAACGGTCATCTCAGCTCACCTCTCGCGGCGTCGGCGGCCATGGCCAGGGGGCGGTCGAGCAGGGTCGAGATCTCACGGACGGCGCCGTCGGTGTCGGCGAACCGCACGGAGCGGATGCCGAGTTCGGCCGCGGCCGTGCAGTTCTCCTCGGTGTCGTCGACGAACAGGCAGTGCTGCGGGGTGGTGTCGAGCCGTTCGAGCAGAATTCGGTAGATGGCCGGGTCGGGCTTGCGTACGCCTTCCCGGTGCGAGTCCACGACGACGTCGAAGAGTTCGTCGACGGGGAGCTGGGCGCGCCACAGCGGTTCCCACTCGCGGACGTTGTTGGTGAGCAGGGCGAGCCGGTACCCGTCGCCGCGCAGGCCGCGCAGGAACTCCAGGAACGCCTCGTTGGGGCGCCGGCCACGGAACCACAGCTCGCCGAAGCTGCGCCCGTCCGCCAGGATCCGGCCCGCGCCCTCGGGGAGTTCGGCCAGAATGCGGTCCACCATCTGCCGCTCCGTGATCGCGCCGGTCTCCAGCGCGGCCATCGGCGTCTCACCGTGGCGTTCCGTCGCCGTCAGGAACGCCTGGGCGAGGTCGCCCGCGTCGATCCCGGCCAGTCCGGCGAAGGCGGCGAAGGTCTCCACGAGCGGGTTCGTCAGCACGCCCCCGTAGTCGACGACGATCGTGTCGATTGCCATGTCGTTCCCTTCTCTCAGTACGACGCGGCGTACCGACCGCGACCGTGGCCCGGACGGTTGAGTGGCTGTCATCGGACTGTCCCCCCTTGTTCAGGGCTGCTCCGGGTGGCTCCGGCGTCCGCCTGACGCGGTGCTCCGGACGCTAACGACGAGGGCTTGCGCCGTGCCAAAGCGGATGCGCACGGCCAAAGCGAGTGCCCTGCCAGGGCAAGCGCGCCCCGTCAGGGCCCCTTCAGGGCCCCTTCAGGGCCCCTTCAGGGCAAGCGCGCCCCGCCAAAGCGGCTGCTCCCCGCCAAAGCGAGTGCGGGAGGACCCGTGGAGGTCCTCCCGCACTCCGAACTCATGTCGGCGCAGCCGTCAGTCGGACGACTTCCCGGCCGCCGCGCCAACCGCGGCCGCGGGTTCCTCCGGCTCCCGCGCCGCCGCCGCGTCCGGCGCGTCGGTCGCGTCGGTCGAGCCAGTCGCATCCGGTGCCGACGCGGGGCGTGCCGAGCCGCCCTCGCTGATGCCGAACCGCGCGTGGAGCCGCCGCAGCGGCCCGGGTGCCCACCAGGTCGCCCGGCCGGTGAGGGACAGGACCGCGGGCACGAGCAGTGTGCGGATCACCATCGCGTCCATGAGGATCGCCAGGGCGACGCCCAGTCCCAGCATCTTCGTGTTGGTGATGCGGGACGTGCCGATGGCCACCATGACGACGGAGAGGACGAGCGCGGCGGCGGTGATGACGCCTCCGGTGCTGCGGATGCCTTCCACAACCGCGGCCTTGTGGTCGAGCGTGCGCTCCCGTTCCTCCTTGATCCGGGAGAGCAGGAAGACCCCGTAGTCCATGGAGAGCCCGAAGGCGAGGCAGAACATCAGCACCGGCAGTGCCGTCTCGATGCTCCCGGTCGAGGTGAAGTCCAGCAGCCCCGACAGGTTGCCGTCCTGGAAGACCCACACCACGGCGCCCAGCATCGCGGTCAGGCTGAGCGCGTTGAGCAGCACCGCCTGGATGGGCACGAGCACACTGCCGGTGAGCAGGAACACCAGCACCAGCGTGGCGAGCACGATGATGCCGAGGGCCCACGGCAGGCCGCGCCCGATGGCCGCCTGACTGTCGATCATGGCCGCGGTCGTCCCGGAGGTGTACGTCGGGAACGACGCGTCCACCGCCCGTACGTCCCGCACCAGGTCCTTGCCCTCGTCGGAGACGGCCTCCACACCGGACACCACCGTGAGGTACGAGACGGTGCCGGAGCTGCGGTCGGGCTGCGCGGGCCCGGCGGCCCTGCCCTCGGTGTAACGGCCCGTCGGGGCGTCCACCCGCAGAACCTCGGGGAGCTTGGACAACCGCCCGGCGTAGCTGCCGAGTTCAGCGGGGGTCGCCTGCTCGGCCACGACCTCGATCACTCCGGTGGGGTTGCCCTGGAATCCGTCGTTGATGTGCTGCTGCACCACCCGGGAATCGGCCGACGTGGGAAGCTGCCGGTAGTCGGCGGTGCCGAAGTCGACGTTCAGGAAGGGCGCGCCGAGCAGCAGCAGGACGGCGAGGGTGCCGGTGGCCACGAGGGGCGCGCGCCGCATGACCCACCGCGCCAGCCGGGCCCAGCCCGCCCCGGCCTCGGTGGACTGCCGCTGCTCGCGGGAGCGGCGCCGGAACAGCTTGCGGACGTCCAGCGCGTCGATCCGGCGGCCCAGGACGGCGAGCAGCGCGGGCAGCACGACCAGGGCCGCGACGGCCGCCAGGACCACCACGCTGATGCCCGCGTACGCGAGGGAGCGCAGGAAGTACAGCGGGAAGACGAGCATCGCGGCGAGCGAGACGGCGACCGTGGCGGCCGAGAACAGCACGGTCCGCCCCGCGGTGTTGAGGGTGACGGCGAGCGCGCCGGGCATGTCCCGGCCGTGTCCGAGTTCCTCGCGGTAGCGGCGCACGATCAGCAGCGCGTAGTCGATGGCGAGGCCCAGGCCGAGGGCGGTGGTGAGGTTGGTCGCGAAGACGGAGACGTCGGTGAAGGACGTGAGGACGCGCAGCACCGCGTTGGTGCCGAGGATCGCGATGATGCCGATGCCCAGCGGGAGCAGGGCGGCGACGGCGCTGCCGAACACGATCATGAGGATGATCAGCGTGATCGGCAGCGCGATGGCCTCGGCGCGCAGGAGGTCCTCGCTGATGAGGGTCTGCTGTTCGTGCTGGACGGCGACGCTGCCCCCGACGCGGACGGTGAGGTCGCCCTGCTGTCCGTCGAAGTGCCCGGTGATCCGCTCCTCCAGCGTGCGCTCGGCCGCCAGTTCGTCCCCGGTGAGGCGGGCCACCACCAGGGCCTCACGGCCGTCCTTGGAGCGCAGCGCCGGTGCCCCGGTGTCCCAGTAGGAGGTGACCCCGGTGACGCCCTTCTCGTCGGCGAGGCGGGCGGCCAGTTCGCGCCCCTGACGTGCCACGTCGGCCTCGTCGACCCCGCTGCCGGCCCGGGCCAGCAGGACGAGGTTGGGGCGGGCGCCGGGGAACTCCTGCTCCAGGATGTCCGCGGCGTACGAGGATTCGGAGGCGGGGTCGACGACGCCCCCGCTGCCGCCGCTGCGCAGCCGGTCGGCCACCCCGCTGCCCAGGACGACGGCCCCGGCCAGCAGGATCACGGTGAGGACGAGCAGCAGCCGGGCCCGGGCGCCGGTCAGCCGGGCGAGGGCGCTGAACAGGCCGCGGGGCGGGGCCGTTTCGGGCGGCGGGGTGTCGTGGGCTACGGGTGACATGGGGACTCCCGGGAGTTCTGAGCTGGTGAGGTGCGTACGGAGCCGTACGCGGCGAGCACCGCGTACGGGGCCGTATGTACGGGGCGCGGGTGGGAGGGCGCCGGTGCGGGCGCCCGTTGAGGCGCCGTCAGCGGCGGCGCAGGTGGAACTGGCCCGGCGTGGCGGAGGGGACGCCGGTCAGGATTTCGCGGAGCCCGCCGCTGACCACGTAGTCGCCGTACGGGGTCACGGCGATGGTCGTGGGGTCCTCGATCGGCCAGGTCTGGTCCTGCACCGTGCGCGCGGTACGCCAGTTGTCGGTGGACCGCAGCACCACGACCGCGTCCCTGCCCGTGCGTCCGCCGGACAGCGACAGGTCGTTGACCGCGGCGACCAGCGAGCCGTCCTTGCGCAGCGCGAGACCGTCGAGGGAGAGCGGCGCGCGGTCGAGCCGTACCTCGCTGACCACCGGCCGCGCCGACCGGGGACGGTCGATGCGGAAGAGCCGGCCGCCGTCGTACTTGCCCATGAGGAGGAAGCCCGCGGGGTGGGCGACGATCCCGTTCGGTCCCGTGTCGGAGGTGACGAAGCGGTCGTCCTGGATCACCTGGATCACCTTGCCGTCGCGGCTCACCACGCTGACGGTGTCGACCCCGGTGTCGGTGACGTAGATGGTGCCGTCGTCGTCGACGGTGACGTCGTTGGCGCGCGGCTCGGCCTGACCGGCGGACAGGTCGACCAGGTGCTGTACGGCACCGGTGGTCAGGTCGAAGACACCGACCCCGGACACCGGGGGCTGCGAGGGGTCCACCATGCCGAGCAGTCGGAAGAAGTAGTCGGTGTACGCGGCCAGCACGCGGTTACGGGCGGCGTCCACCGTGATACCGAGCACCGAGACCTGGGCGAACGGTGCGACCAGCAAAGTCACCGAACCGTCGGCCTTGACCACCGAGATCGTGCCCTGCGCGCTCGACCCGACGAGGAACGCCTTCCGCCGCGGATCCCAGGCGACGCCCTCCGGGTACACGCCCGGGGCATTGACGGAGAGGGTGCCCGGCAGCGGAGAGCCCCCGGACCGAGACGCCGCGAACGCCGGCAGGGGGGCGGCGGCGAGTGCGCCGCCCACGGCGCCCACGGCGCCGAGTCTGAGCAGCGTGCGGCGGGAGGCCGGAACTGACGCGTCCAATGTGTGCTCCTTCAGGCAGTGGTGACGACCCTGCGGGGCAGGGCCGGAAGTCGGGTGACCCTGCGGTGGCAGGGCCGAAAGTCGAGTGACCCTGCGGTGGCAAGGCCGGAAGTCCGGTGATCGGCCGGCCGAGGCAGGGCACGGCAGAAGGGCGGGGCAGCCGTCCGGTGCTTGCCACCGACGGGAGAAACCACCGAGTCAGGTTGCCTACCGGCCCGGAAGAGCGTCTCGACCCACGCTGAAGAACCGCTGAACCGCTGCTGTACCTCGGAAACACCGTCCGGGGCCACGACGGGGCGGGGCGGGGGCGGCCGGAGAGTGCGCTTTGGCCTGCCGCAAGTCCGGCTGCCTAGCGTCCCGGTGAGTCAGCGCGTACAGCGCGGATGACGCGGACTGCGCGGACGACAGCGCATGCAGCCGGGCCGGACACCGGAGAGCCAGAGGAGACGAGTCTCGTGACGGTAGACGCCGTGGACATCGATGCACCCGAGCCGCCGCCGGCCGGGACCAGCACCAAGGATGTCCGTCGGGTGGATCGGGTGATCATCCGTTTCGCGGGGGACTCGGGTGACGGCATGCAGCTCACCGGTGACCGCTTCACCTCGGAAACCGCCTCGTTCGGCAACGACCTGTCCACCCTGCCGAACTTCCCCGCCGAAATCCGCGCCCCCGCAGGAACCCTGCCAGGCGTCTCCTCCTTCCAGCTCCACTTCGCCGACCACGACATCCTCACCCCCGGCGACGCCCCCAACGTCCTGGTCGCCATGAACCCCGCCGCCCTCAAAGCCAACATCAACGACCTCCCCCGCGGCGCCGAGATCATCGTCAACACCGACGAATTCACCAAACGCGCCCTGCAGAAGGTCGGATACACCGCCTCCCCCCTGGAGGACGGCTCGCTCGACGGCTACCGCCTCCACCCCGTGCCCCTGACCACGCTCACGGTCGAGGCCCTGAAGAAGTTCGACCTCACCCGCAAGGAGGCCGAGCGCAGCAAGAACATGTTCGCGCTGGGCCTTTTGAGCTGGATGTATCACCGGCCCACCGAGGGCACCGAGAAGTTCCTGAAGTCGAAGTTCGCCAAGAAACCCGACATCGCCGCAGCGAACATCGCCGCCTTCCGCGCAGGCTGGAACTTCGGCGAAACCACCGAGGACTTCGCCGTCTCCTACGAGGTCGCCCCGGCCACCACCGCCTTCCCCGCCGGCACCTACCGCAACATCTCCGGCAACCTCGCCCTCGCCTACGGCCTCGTCGCCGCCTCACAACAAGCCGACCTGCCGCTCTTCCTCGGCTCCTACCCCATCACCCCCGCCTCGGACATCCTGCACGAGCTCAGCAGACACAAGAACTTCGGTGTCCGCACCTTCCAGGCCGAGGACGAGATCGCCGGCATCGGCGCCGCACTCGGCGCCGCGTTCGGCGGCTCCCTGGGAGTGACCACCACCTCCGGGCCCGGCGTGGCCCTGAAGTCCGAGACGATCGGCCTCGCGGTGTCGCTGGAACTGCCGCTGCTGGTCATCGACATCCAGCGCGGCGGCCCCTCCACCGGCCTGCCCACCAAAACCGAACAGGCCGACCTGCTCCAGGCCATGTACGGGCGCAACGGCGAAGCCCCCGTCCCCGTCATCGCGCCCCGCACACCCGCCGACTGCTTCGACGCGGCCCTGGAAGCGGCCCGCATCGCCCTGACCTACCGCACACCGGTGATGCTGCTCTCCGACGGCTACCTCGCCAACGGCTCCGAACCCTGGCGCATCCCCGAGCTGGACGAACTCCCGGACCTGACCGTGCAGTTCGCACAGGGCCCCAACCACACGAAGCCCGACGGCACCGAGGTGTTCTGGCCCTACAAACGCGACCCCCACACCCTCGCCCGCCCCTGGGCCATCC
>NZ_VMNX01000317.1 GCF_009377235.1 Streptomyces acidicola | reverse complement strand
GGCCACGGGAGCGGCCACGGCCGGATGACGACTGCGCACTCGACTGCTGCTGCGCGTGGGTACGCGGCTTCGACTTCATGCGGAGCTCAATCTGCGAGGGGGGTGGGGGGTGCGGTGGTGCTTTGGTGCGGTACTGCGCTCGAGCCGTCGGCGTCAGCCGAGCGGACTCATGGCGCTCGACCAGATGCCGTAGGGGATGTCGACGGCAGGGGCGCCGGCGATGCCCTTGAGCGGCAGCGGTTCGAGACTCTTGGTCAGGTCCATGCGGTAGACGACGACCGCGGTCGACACCGAGCGGTTCGTGCCCACGTACCAGGCCGCGGTGTCGTCCTCGGTGGTGCCCGCCTTCCCCGCGACCTGCGCCGAGGCGGGGGCCGCGGTGGGGTGCGCGCCGCGGAAGGAGTCGGTGAGCGCCTCGGTGACCTGGCGGGCCACCTCGGGGCGCACCGCACGGCGCCGCTCGGGCGTGTCCAGCGCGACCCGGGAGCCGTTGCGGGTGATCCGGCGCACGGAGTACGGCTCGGTGTGCGTCCCGCCGGCGGCGAACGTGGCGTACGAACCCGCCATGCGGATCGCGCTCGGTGTGGAGTTGCCCAGGGACAGCGCGGGCACCTGTGGCCCCATGCTGCCGGGCAGCAGCCCGATCGCCTCGGCGGTCTCACGCACCCTGTCCAGCCCCGTGTCCATGCCGAGCTGCATGAAGGGCGCGTTCACGGACTGGGCGAGCGCCGTGCGCAGGGAGATGTTCCCCCAGGACTTCCCACCGTCGTTGCGGGCGGCGACCTTGTTGCCGCTGCGGTCCCAGTAGTAACCCTCGGGCGTGGTGACCAGGGCGCCGTCGTCGCCGTCGTAGACGGACTGCGGAGTGACACGTGTCCTCGGGGTGCCGCGCTCCTTGCTGACCCCGTGCTCCAGACCCGCCGCGTACACGAGCGGCAGGAACGCCGAACCGGCCGGGACGGTGGTGGCGTTGGACTCGTTGAAGCCCTGTTCACGGTGGTCGGGTCCGCCGTGGATGGCGAGGATGCGGCCGTCGGCGGCCACCGAGGCGGCTCCGTAGTGTGCGGCCTTCGCCTTGTCCGGGGAGTCCTTCAGCGCCTTCTTGCGGGCCCTGGTCACGGCCTGGGTGAGGGCCGTCTCCCGTTTGCGGTCGAAGGTCGTGTAAATCTGGTACCCGCCCCGGTCGAAGTCCTGGTCGGAGATGCGCGCGGCCTTCTTGGCGTACTGGGCGGCCAGTTCGACCAGGTAGTCGGTCTGACGGCCGGTGTCGAACGCCTGGGACTGGTCCAGGGGCTGGGGGAACTTCGTGTACTTGGCGCGTTCGGTCTTCGTCAGCCGGCCGAGGCCGACCATCCGGTCCAGGATCCAGGACCAGCGTTCCTCGGCCCGCGCCTGGTTGGCCTCGCCCAGCGCCGGGTCGTAGAGGCCGGCGCCCTTGAGGAGGGAGGCGAGGAACGCGGCCTCGCTGACGTCGAGTTCGCCGACGTCCTTGCCGTAGTACGCCTGCGCGGCCCGCTGGATGCCGTAGGTGCCGCGGCCGAACCAGCTGGTGTTGAGGTAGCCCTCCAGGATGTTGTCCTTGCTCGTCCGGCTGTCGAGCTTGAGGGCGATCATCGCCTCGGTGAACTTGCGGCCCACCGAACGGTCCTGGGACAGGTAGACGTTCTTGACGTACTGCTGGGTGATGGTGGAGCCGCCCTGCGTGTCGCCCTCACCGACGGTGCGCCACAGGGCGCGGGTCAGCCCGCCGACGGAGATGCCCGGGTCGGAGTAGAAGCTCGCGTTCTCCGCCGCCAGCACCGCCCAGCGCACGTCCTCGGGGATGTCCTTCAGCGGCATGGCCTGCCGCCGTACCCAGCCGGTACGGGCCATGGGGGTGCCGTCCGACCAGAAGTAGACGTTGTCCTGCTGCGTGGCGAAGGTGTTCAGGTCCCCGGGGATGTCCGTGGCGGCGTAGGCGGCGGTCAGGAGCGCGCCGCCGAGCCCGGCGGACACCAGTGCCGTGCCCAGCGACTGGCGCCAGGAGGGCACCCAGCGGCGCCAGCCGTCACGGCCCGGTCGCGGGTACCTCGGGCGGAGCCGGCGGGCGGCGGGCGCCCAGCGCTGGACGAGGCGTAAGGGTGCCGGTGGAGGGGCCGGTCTGCGGCGGGTGCCGCGATGGCTCGATCCTGTCCCCTGCGTGGCCTGCTGACGCGCCGTTCGCCCAGTTTGCGTCTCCGGTAAGCCGTTCGCCCGGTGGCTCTCCCCCGTCCGGATCCCAGGGTGCTCCCGGTCGACGGAACCGGTCCCCGTGCCGGTCGTGGTGTCAGCCGCCGTACCGGTCGGGGTACGGCGCTGCCACCAGCGCGTCGGTGCGGCCCTCCGGCGGCCTGAGCGACCGCTCTGCCGGCTAGCCACGGCGGGCTCCGGGGCCCGGACGGTCCAAGGGGTGCACGGCATTGGTCCGATGCCGAGCGGTGGTCACAACTGCGTCTCCCTCCGCGCGTGGAATCGCACGCGTGGACAGACGCAGCCGCCGAAGACGCGACCACGTTCCCCCTGTTTCCCCCGGCCTTTCGACCTCCACACGGCGTCCACAAATTATCAGCCACTTTCACAAGTTCCCCGATCCGGAACCGGCCAGAAAGAGCCATGTGCACCCCGCCATCAAACCCGGCCACATTCAGACACTCCGGCCATCGAGGAGAGGGGTTCAGAGGCTCTGCCGCCATGCCGGGGCCGCCGGTTAACCTGTGCGCATGCCTCACTACGAGTACCGGTGCCGGACCTGCGGCGACACCTTCGAACTGAGCCGTCCCATGGCGGAGTCCTCCGCCCCCGCGGACTGCCCCGCCGGCCACGGCGACACGGTCAAGCTGCTGTCGACGGTCGCCGTGGGCGGCTCGGCGTCCGCCCCGGCCCCGGCACCCCGTGCGGCCGGTGGTGGTGGCGGGGGCGGCTGCTGCGGCGGAGGTTGCTGCGGCTGACGGGAACACCCCTCAGGAACCCGCTCGCCGCCCTGCTGTCGACCACCGCGGGCTCGGTCGTCGACGGCCTCGCGCTCCACGGCGTCGGCGCGCTCCCAGGGCCTGTTCTGAGTTCCCCGCCTGCGCCCCGAACGCCCGGCGCGCACCCTGGCCGTGAGCGCACCGTCGCCATCGCGACCCGCCTGCCGCTGGCGACGTCGCGGACATCAAGCGCCCAGGACAGCGCCGACACAGCCCGCACGCTCCACGAGCGCGCCTACCGGCACTCCTTGAGGAACTCCCGCAGGATCCGCTCCCCGGCCGCGACCCCCCGTTCCGGAAGAGCTGTGACCGCGGGCGCGGCCCAGCCCGCGTCGGCCAGTTCGCCGTGTCCCGGGCGCCAGCCCCGGTCGGCCGCGAGCAGCAGGTCGGCGTCCAGCAGCGAGTCACCGGCCGCGAGGGTGAGCTCGGCCCCGGTGCGCCGGGCGATCTCCCGCACGGCCGCGCTCTTGGTGAGCGGCTTCGGCACGGCGTAGATCTTGCGGCCCTGGAGCGAGACCGTCCAGCCACGGTTCTCCGCCCAGACCGCCAGTTCCTTCACCCAGTCCGCGGGGAGCAGTTCACGCTCCACGACGAGGTAGACGAACAGGTCCTCGGCCACCCGGTGCTTGCGCACCCAGGACGGGTCCGACGTGGACTCCATGTACGCCCGTACCTCGTCCAGCGGAGCGCACTCGTCCGCCAGCCGGGCCAGCACCCGCGCGTGCCACGCCGGGTCCGTCACCCCGTCCACCAGGATGTGCCCGCCGTTCGCGCAGATCGCGTACTCGGGCGCGGGGCCCGGCAGGTTGATGCGCTGGTACTGCTTGCGCGTACGGGTCGTCGTCGGCACGAACACCGCCGCGTCCCCGAGATCCGTGAGCAGGCCGGCCGCGGTCTCCGTCATGTACGACAGCGGCCTGCTCTCGTGCACCTCGACGCACAGCAGCCTCGGTGCCCGCGCGTCCGGCATGGTCAGCGCCAGCGCCGCCGCGGAGTAGATGAGCGTACGGTCGAGGTCGCTCGCCACCAGGACGGCCATCAGAGGGCCACCGCCTTTCCGTCGGCGCCGGTGGCGCCCCGTGTGTACTTGGGGTGGATCAACCCGACGCAGGTGTAGGGCAGTTCGGCCACTTCTTCCACCGGCACCCCGCGCTGCTCGGCCAGCAGGCGTACGTGGTCGAGATCGGCTCCCGCCCCGGCCCGCGCGAGGATCCTCCACGGTACGCGGCGCAGCAGCACCCGGGTGGTCTCGCCGACACCGGGCTTGACGAGGTTGACGTCGTGGATGCCGTACTCCTCGCTGATCCGCTCGACGGCGGCCCAGCCCTCCCAGGTCGGGGTGCGGTCGGCGGCGAGGAGTTCCTTGGCCTGCGTGTCCACCGCGTCGGCGACCTCCGTGAAGTGGTCCGAGACGGCGTCCAGGAAGTCGTTCGACACGTCCGAACCGGCGAGTTCGCGGTAGAACTTCGCGCCGTGGTAGTCGTTCGGGCCGACCAGGTCCGAGCGCAGCACCGTACGCGAAATCAGCCCGGAGACCGTCGAGTTGAGGCACGCGGAAGGGATGAGGAAGTCCTCGCGGGTGCCGTACGTCCGTACGCACGAGCCCGGGTCGGCCAGCACCGCGATCTCCGGGTCGAAACCGGTGATGCCGTCGGAGTTCTCGAACTCCCGCAGGGCGTCGGCCAGTTCACGGGTGATGGCGCCCTTGCCGGTCCAGCCGTCGACGAACACGACGTCGGCCGGGTCGTGGTGGTCGGCCAGCCGGCGCAGCGCATTGGCGTCGATGCCGCGTCCGCGCACGATCGAGACGGCGTAGTGCGCCAGGTCGAGCCCGTGCCGCCGCAGCGCCCAGCGGCGCATCAGGACGCCGACGGGGGTGCCCGCGCGGGCGAGCGACACGAGGACGGGCCGTGGTGACCGCTCGGCCAGCACCGTCTCCGTCACGACCCCCACGGCCTGGGCTATTCGGGCCGCCGACTCCTCCAGCGCGTCACGGAAGAGGGCCTGGTACCGCTCGCTCGGCTGGTACTCCACCGGCAGCGACTCCGCGTAGTGCGCGCCGCCGCTCTGGATGGCCTCCTCGCGCTCCTCGGTGGGCGCCTCCAGCGTGACGTCCGAGAGGTCCTGCAGCAGCCAGCCGACCTCGTCGGGCGCGTACGAGGAGAAGGCGGGGCCGCGGAGGGGCTCGGGCAGCATGAGGGGCCTTTCGGTGACGCGCGAGGTGACGTGCGAGGTCGTGTGCGAAGCACGCGCGGCCGCGTACGACGGGACGTACGACGGGACGGCGGCCAGCAGCACGCTCGGCGTGTGCGGGGCCAGTTGGGCCAGCAGTCCGTCGGCGGCGTGGAGCGCGGGGGTGTCGGCCGCCGAGTCGACGACGGCGACGACCGCGTCGAAGCCGGCGCCCGCGACGTTGTAGGCGTAGCGCCGGCCGGGGCCGTCGTCGGGGTCGTCATGGGCCGGGAAAACGATTCGGCTGCGGATCGCGTAGCCGGGGTCGTCGACCGCGAGGACGGGTGAGCGGGTGGTCGTGGAGTACCGCACCTCGGCGTCGCTCACCTTCTCCAGCGCCCGGGCCAGCCTGAGCGGCGCGTACATCAGCTCTTCGAAGCCGAGCACGAGCACGCTCCGCGCGCCTTCCGGCAGCGCGCCCGCGATCCGCGCGGCCATGGCGGGCAACGCCTTCTCCAGGCGGGCCCGGTGCTCTCGGGTGAAGCCGTGCCGCCCGCCGTCGGGGACACCGCGAGGCCAGCCGAGTTCGACGCGGGCGACGTGAGCCGCGGCGGCGCCCGCCTGAACGGGCTCCCCTGCCCGCTCGTGTTCCGCCACCAGGGCCTGCCCCTTCTCCAGCACGCCCTCCGGCAGCCGTACGGTCCCGGAGGCCGCCGCCACCAGGTCGACGCGTGCGCCGATCTCGGCGGCGAACTCCTCCAGGCGCCCGAGGTCGGCCGCCGACCGCATGTCGACGAGCGCGACGATCACGTACCGTCCGCGCGGATAGCGGGCGTGCAGCTCGCGGATGGTGTTCATGATCGTGTTCCCGGTGGAGAACTCGTCGTCGACCAGCACCAGCGGCCCGTTGCCCGCGAGCAGTGCCGGGTCCTCCGGCAGCAGCAGATGGGAGGTGGCGTGGGAGTGGGACTCCTCGAAGCCTCCGGCCCGGGCGACACCCTCGACGGGCCGCCGGGTGGAGTGCAGGTACGGCGCGAACACCACGCCGTCCGCGACCGAGTGGCCGAGCCCGGTGGCCGTCTCGGCGTACCCGAGCACGACGGCCTCGCCCGCCTGGTCGCCCAGCAGTTCGCGCACCCGGCGGCCGAGGGCGAACCCGTGCCCGTACACGACGGACGGCGACTGCGGCACATGCTTGCCCAGCACGTTCGACACCAGCAGGTGCGCCCGCCGGGGGTTGCGGCGCAGCGCGAGTCCCAGCAGGTCGCCCAGCCGCTCGTCGCCGATCAGCTCGACGCCGAGCCGCTCGGCGACCCAGCTCCCGGACCAGACCTCGTTGTTCTTCATCGATTCCTTGTCGGTAAGGCGTCAGCCCTTGTCGGTTCAGACGTTGTCGGGAAGGACCAGCGAGCCGTCCCCGCCGGCCCCGTCAGTCGGGCAGACCCGCCGCCAGCAGTTCCACGAAGCCGATGTCCTCGTTGGCGACGCCGAAAACCTCGGCGCGCGTCAGGACGCGCTCGGCCCAGGCGCGGTGCGGCTTCACCTCGTTCATCTTGTTGGTGTAGGCGGACCGCAGCACACCCCCGCCGTCGCGCTCGGGTCTGAGGATGTCCCGGGCGTCGCTGAACTCCTCGTGGCTGACCACGGACAGCGCGTGCACGGGCAGTACGTGCGAGGGGTGGATGCAGGTCTTGCCGAGGAGGCCGTTGGCCTGGTCCAGGGAGATCTCCCGCAGCAGGCCGTCCATCGCGTGCTCGATCAGCGTCTCGCGCAGCCGGGTGGCCCGCACCTCGAGGAAGGGGCTGCTGCGCAGCTGCGGCTTGAACATGCGCTCCTGGACCCGGAAGTACTCCCAGACCGGCCCGGTCACGGTGAAGCCGGTGCCGTCGGCCCGCCCGAGCACGTTCACCACGTCGGCGATCACGGAGGCCACGATCTGCACGTCGTACGCGGTCATGTCGGGCGCCCGGCGCAGCGCGTACGAGGAGCAGAAGTCGGTGACGCCGAGGCGCAGCGCGAGCACGCGGTCGCGGTACTTGTCGACCGTGCGGAAGATCCCCTGGAGGGCCTCGCCCCGGGTCTCCAGGTACAGCAGCTCGGGCGACTCCAGGACGGGCATCGCGAACAGCCGGCGCCCGCTCGACACCTCGGCCGCGGTGAGCGCCTCCAGGAAGAGGACGCCCCGCTCCTCGGTGAACTTCGGCAGCACGAATCCGGACAACAGCCGGACGGCCGGTCCGAGCCGCCGCACGAGGTCCGGTATCTGCTCCGGCGTACGGACCCGGATGAACAGCAGCGGCAGCTCCGCGTCCGGCCGTCCGGCGAGGTCGGTGAACTGCCGGACCAGGTTCTCCTCGGCGCCCGCGACCTCGGAGTCGTCGATCGAGTCCTCCAGGCACAGCACCATGGAGACCACACCGCGCCCGGCCTGCTTCACCACGTCGTCGGCCAGCCTGGCCCTGGTGGCGGGGCTGTAGAGGGTGGCCCCGAGGGCCGCCGCGAGCATCCTGGCGGGGGAGTCGGCGGTGAAGAAGCCGGGCTCCCGGTGGAAGAGGCGCTGACGCTCCTCAGGGGCGAGGTGCCTGAAATGACGCATAAGAGTCCCCCGTGGCGGCTGGTCGGCCCGGTGAAATGGTGGCCGGTAATAGTACGTAGAGATCCATGTCGTGGGTTCCCGCTGGGCATGAAGTTCTGGTAAATCGGGCGCATCGAAGGCTGTCGGTCCCGGCTGGATGAACGTGACCCCGCTTTGTCGTGACCAGGACCGAGAGGGCAGGATGATCCGTATGACGCACGCGATGCTGAAGGGGTCGAACGTCCCGCTGGAGGCCACGGCGGTGCGCGCCGTGCTGCGCTGGACACCCGGGCAGGGTGTCCCGGATGTCGACGCCTCGGCACTGCTCCTCGGCCCCGACGGGCGCGTACGGTCCGACGAGGACTTCATCTTCTACAACCAGCCCCGCCACCCCTCCGGCAAGGTCTGGCGGCTCGGCAAGAAGCGCGACGCCGAGGGCCTCACGGACACCATCCAGACGGATCTGACGGGTGTCGAGTCCGCCGTCGGACGGATTCTGCTGGTCGCCTCGGCCGACGACGTCTCCTTCGAGCACGTACGCTCCCTGCGCATCCTGCTGTACGACGCCACGGTCTCCGACGCGGAACCGCTGGCGTACTTCGACGTCAAGCCGGAGACCGGCGAGGAGACCGCGCTGATCTGCGGCGAGCTCTACCGCCGCGGCGAGGTCTGGAAGTTCCGCGCGCTCGGCGAGGGCTACAGTAACGGCCTGCAGGGACTCGCGACCGACTTCGGCATCTCCGTGGACGAGTCGGAGGCCGCGGCACCCGACGCCTCCCCGCCC
>NZ_VMNX01000316.1 GCF_009377235.1 Streptomyces acidicola | reverse complement strand
GCATCGGCCCGAACGGCCTCGTCCTCAAACGCCGGACGGGCTGGGGGTGCCTGGCCTCGGCTGAAAATCCTCAGCCGGAAGATCCCGGCCCCGGCCGCACATTCCAGCCCCTCCGGCGTTTGAGGAGCGGGGGCCCGGGGGCCGGCCCCCGAACAGGGTTTGGGGCGAAGCCCCGGAAGGCGGGGGGGCTGGGGGCGGAGCCCCCAGCGAAGGGATGGGACGGGTAGGGGCGGCGGGGGCGAAAACCAACCCCGCACCGCCCCGTACGCAACGGCTCCTAGAACCCCGCCGGCTCCGTATAGACCCCCCACTCCTCCCGGAGGGCATCGCAGATCTCGCCCAGCGTCGCCTCCGCCCGCACCGCATCCAGCATGGGCCCGATCATGTTGGCCCCACCCCGCGCGGCCACGAGCATCGCCTCCAGAGCCCCCCGCACGGCCGCATCGTCACGCGCCGCCTTGCGCGCCCCGAGCACCCGCACCTGCTCCCGCTCCACCTCGTGGCTGACCCGCAGGATCTCCAGGTCACCGGTGACCGACCCGGTGTGGACGTTCACGCCCACCACCTTCTTCTCACCCTTCTCCAGAGCCTGCTGGTAACGGAACGCGGACTCGGCGATCTCGCCCGTGAACCAGCCGTCCTCGATACCGCGCAGGATGCCGGAGGTGACCGGACCGATGGGATGCCGCCCGTCGGGGTGCGCCCGCAGCCCCCGCTCCTTGATCTGGTCGAAGATCTTCTCCGCGTCCGCCTCGATCCGGTCCGTCAGCTGCTCGACGTACCAGGAACCGCCCAGCGGGTCCGCGACGTTGCCGACGCCGGTCTCCTCCATCAGTACCTGCTGTGTGCGCAGCGCGATCTCCGCCGCCTGCTCGGAGGGGAGCGCCAGGGTCTCGTCCAGCGCATTGGTGTGCAGCGAGTTCGTCCCGCCCAGCACCGCCGCGAGCGCCTCCACCGCCGTACGCACCACGTTGTTGTACGGCTGCTGAGCCGTCAGCGAGACACCCGCGGTCTGCGTGTGGAAGCGGAGCCACTGCGCCCGCTCCGACTTCGCGCCGTACACGTCCCGCATCCACCGCGCCCAGATCCTGCGCGCCGCACGGAACTTGGCGATCTCCTCGAAGAAGTCCACGTGCGCGTCGAAGAAGAAGGACAGCCCCGGCGCGAAGACATCCACGTCCAGGCCGCGGGACAGGCCCAGTTCCACGTACCCGAACCCGTCCGCCAGCGTGTACGCCAGCTCCTGCGCGGCCGTCGACCCGGCCTCGCGGATGTGGTAGCCGGAGACCGAGAGGGGCTTGTACGCGGGGATGTGGGACGCGCAGTGCTCCATCAGGTCGCCGATGAGGCGCAGATGCGGCTCGGGCTGGAAGAGCCACTCCTTCTGCGCGATGTACTCCTTGAAAATGTCGGTCTGGAGCGTGCCGTTCAGCACCGTCGGGTCCACGCCCTGGCGCTCGGCCGCCACCAGGTACATGCAGAAGACGGGCACGGCCGGACCGCTGATCGTCATGGACGTCGTCACGTCGCCCAGCGGGATGTCCTTGAAGAGGACCTCCATGTCGGCCGCCGAGTCGATCGCCACCCCGCAGTGCCCGACCTCGCCGAGCGAGTGCCGGTCGTCGGAGTCACGGCCCATGAGCGTCGGCATGTCGAACGCCACCGACAGGCCCCCGCCGCCGTTCGCGAGGATCATCTTGTAGCGCTCGTTCGTCTGCTCGGCGTTGCCGAATCCGGCGAACTGCCGGATCGTCCACGTCCGCCCTCGATAGCCGGTCGGATAGAGCCCGCGGGTGAAGGGATACTCCCCGGGCCAGCCGATCCGCTCGAAGCCTTCATAGGCGTCCCCCTGACGGGGACCGTACACGGGCTCCACGGGATCACCCGAGAGCGTCGTGAAGTCGGCCTCGCGCGTGCGCGCGGCGTCGTAGCGGGCCTGCCAGCGTCGGCGGCCCTCCTCGATGGCGTCAGCGTCCATGGCTCCAATTTACTTGGACGTCCAAGTAAATGTCGACAGCTGACCGCCGCACACGCATCCGTACGGCGGTAGGGGTCAGGCCTTGACGGCCGCGGGAGCGTCCTCCGCGATCTTCGCCTCAACCTCCTGGCTGACCTTGCGCTCCACGAAGAAGGCGGCCGTCGGGACCGTACCCGCCAGCAGCACCCACAGCTGCTTGCCGACCGGCCACTTCGCCTTGGAGCCCAGGTCGAAGGCGCAGACCAGGTACACGACGTACAGCCAGCCGTGCGCGAGGCTGACGACGTACGTGAAGTCCGCGGCCCCGTCCAGTTCGAGCCCGTACTTGGCGATCATGCCGAGGGTCAGCAGGATCAGCAGCACACCGGTGACGTAGGCCATGACGCGGTAGCGGGTCAGCACGCTCTTTTTCATGGGTACGAGCGTAACCACCGGTTTCGTACGGCCTTCGGGCGCCCCCGGGCCCTACTCCTCCTCGAAGTCCTGCGCGGCCACCCGGAGGGGCCGGAGCATCGCGAAGATCTCCCGGCACTCCTCCGCGTCGTACGCGCCGAGCCCGAAGTCCATCGCCATCAGGTCCCGGGTGGCGGCCTCGCAGACCTCGCGGCCCTTCTCGGTGATGGAGGCGAGCGTGCCGCGGCCGTCGTTGGGGTTCGGCCGTTTGTCGACGAGACCGGACCTCACTAGGCGGTCCACAGTGTTCGTGACCGACGTGGGGTGCACCATGAGCCGCTCACCGATCTTGGACATCGGCAGCTCACCCTTCTGCGAGAAGGTGAGCAGCACCAGCGCCTCGTAGCGCGCGAAGGTCAGCTCGTACGGCTTGACGACCGCGTCGACCTCCGCGAGCAGGATCTGTTGCGCTCGCATGATCGAGGTGATCGCCGCCATGGACGGGACGTTCCCCCAGCGCTGCTTCCAGTGTTCGTCGGCGCGGGCGATGGGATCGAAGGAGAGGCTGAGCGGCTTCGGCACGGCATCGACCTTACCGGCCGGTTATATGGCGGTCAGCCCCGCCTCGTCCGTCGGTCTCCGGTCTCGCCGCCTTTCCTGCGTCTTTCCCACGCCTTTCCCGCACCGTTCCCGCGCCGTTCCCGCGCGGCGCCCCGGTGTCGCATCCGAGTCACTCAGGCCCCCTGTGGAACCATGGGCGACCTAATCATCACTATGTGTCAGCAATCGTCACTTATTGTCACCATCTCAGGGAACCTAGGGAGCAGCATGTCCCGGCTGATCCGTAACCTCGCGGCACTCGCGGCGCTCGGACTCGCGGCGGGCTGCTCGTCCGGGCCCGTGGACGGCGGAGCGTCGGCCATCGCCGGCGGCACCACCGCGAAGGCCGCCAGGAAGGCCAGTCCGGCCCCCGGGTCGCCGTTCTGGGTCGATCCGTCCAGCCCGGCGGCCCTGCAGATGCGTCTGTGGCAGCGGCAGGGCCGGACGGAGGACGCCGAGTTGCTGAAGCGGATCGCGGACCAGCCGGCCGCGCTGTGGCCCGCGGGCGACGACCCGGCGCCGGCGATCAGGAAGGCCACGAAGGCGGCGGAGGAGGAGGGCCGCACGGCGCTGTTCGTCGCCTACAACATCCCCCACCGCGACTGCGGCCAGCACTCAGCGGGCGGCGCGTACGACGCGGCCGCCTACCGCGACTGGATCGACCGGTTCGCCCACGCCATCGGGGGCAGCAAGGCACTGGTCGTCCTCGAACCGGACGCGGTGGCCCACATCGTGGACGGGTGCACGCCGCGCAGGTACCACGCGGAACGCGAGCAGCTGCTGCGCGAGGCGATCGACCGGCTGAAGGCGCAGCCCCGCACGAAGGTGTACCTGGACGCGGGCAACCCGACCTGGATCCAGGAGTACTGGAGGATGGCGGGGCCTCTGCGGCGCGCCGGCATCGCCGATGCGGACGGCTTCTCTCTCAACGTCTCCAACTTCCAGACCGACATCACCACCAAGACGTACGGCGTGCGACTGTCCTCAAGGCTCGGCGGGAAGCACTTCGTCGTCGACAGCAGCCGCAACGGCAACGGTCCGCTGAACGGCGACCGCGGCACGGCCTGGTGCAACCCGCCGGGCCGCGCCCTGGGCACCCGCCCGACGACCGAGACCGGCGAGCCCGCCCTCGACGCCTATCTGTGGATCAAGCGCCCCGGGGAGTCGGACGGCGAGTGCCGGGGCGGTCCCGCGGCCGGTACATGGTGGCCGTCCTACGCCCTGGGGCTGGCCCGCAACTCCAAGGCGTAGTACGCGACTTCCCTCACCTTCCCCCGCCTTTCCCCACCTTTCCCCCCTCGTAACGCTCCTACTTGACCTGGATCCACCTGGCCTCCGACGGCGTGCCCTGCGCGTCCGTGACGAAGAGCATGTACCAGCCGGGCGGCACCAGGGTGCGGTCCCGCGGTACGTCCACCGTGATCGAGTCCCTGGTCCGGGTGAGTCCGAGGGCGATGGACCGCTGTTCCACGTCCGTGGTGTGGGTGACCGCGCTGGGCCGCATCAGCCGGGCCCTGGTGATGCGCTCCGGGTGGTCGCTGGCGAAGGTGGCCCGGCCGCGCCGGTCGGTCTCCTCGGGACCGTCGCCGAGGACGGGACGGTTTCTGCCGTTCTTGTGGAGTGCGGGCGGGGTGTAGATCTCCATGCGCTGCTCGAAGTGGCCGAGTTTGGTGTTCTGCTGGTCGTCGTAGAGCGGGTCGGAGCCGAAGGTGGCGATCCGGCCGTCGGGCAGGAGCAGGGCCTCGGAGTGGTAGTTGCGGCCGACCATGGGCGCGGCGGCGGGCCGGAACACGTTGGTCCTCGGGTCGTAGAACTGGGCCTTGAGGATGTTGCTGGCGCTGCGACCGCGGTAGCCGCTGGAGCCGTTGGTGGTGAAGACGGAGTCGTCCGGCATGATCACGCTGTTGAGGTAGCGGGTGCCCTGGGGCAGGTCGGGGCCGTTCTCGAACGCGGGGTGGGCCTTCGTCAGGTCGACGACCGCGGTGCGCCTGGTCGACTTCTTCGACTCACCGACGCCTCCGCCGCCGAGGATCATCACCTTCTGGTCCTGGGCGGGCGGCAGGAGCAGGGAGGACGACGTCTCCGTCTGGTCCAGGTCCTTCAGGCCGGGCACCCGCTCGAACTTGTTGGTTCTCAGGTCCCACAGCCCGGGCACGCGGCCCTTGTCGGCCGGTCCGTACCCGGCGTTGGACGCGGGGTAGAAGAGCTTGCCGCCCTTGGTGAGAAAGAGGGCGGGGTAGGTCGGGAAGTACCGCTTGGGGCCGGGCGTCCACTTCTTGGTCTCCGGGTCGTAGATCTCGTTGTCGCCGGGGTCGACCACGCCGACGTCGTCGAGTCCGGAGACGGCGAGGACGCGCCCGTCCTGCAGCCCCACGAGAGTCGGGTACCAGCGGGCCTTGTCCATGGGGTCGACGGGGACGTACTTCTCTGCCTTCGGGTCGAACTCGTACGCCGCCCTGATCCCCTGGAAGTCCTGCTTGTCCAGGGTGATCTTCTCGGAGATGCCGTACGTGTTGGCCGCCGCCCGGCCCTTGAGGCCGACGATCTCGTACTGGGCCTGCTTGTCGGTGACCGATCGCGGCCCCTCCTCGACCGCCTCCACCCAGACGCGGGCCTCACTCGCGGTGACCTTCGTCCTCCAGGGCTGCATGACGCCGTCGTCGTCGTAGGTGACGTCGAAGGTGCGCTTGGCCTTCGGCACGGTCACGTCGAACCGGCTGACGTACTCGATGCCGGCCGGCGAGCGGAAGCGCGTCCCCTTCTTCAGCACCACGGCCCTGTCGGGGCTCTCGTTCTTGATCCGCATACCGCCGCCGGCCCGTTTCACCTCGCCGTCGAGCAACTCGTACCGGGCGGTGCCGCCGGCCACCAGGAGGCGGCCGTCGGGGAGTTGGGCGTGTCCGGCGCAGAAGAAGTCCACGGGGGTGGGGATCTTCTTGAAGGTGTTCTTCTTCGGGTCCCACAGGACGGTGTCGAACGACCCCTCGTCGAATTTCTTCTGCTCGTTCCCCGACCCCGCGACGATCAGCACCTTGCCGGTGTGCAGGAGCGCCGCGTGGATGGCGTTCGTGCGGTACTTCTCGGGGATGTCGACCTGGGACCAGGAGCCGTACTGCGCCCTGTAGACGGGCTGCGCGATCTTCCAGTCGTGGTACTTCTCCTGCGCGAAGCCCACGGCGGCGGGGGCGTTGAGCCCCAGGAGCAGGCCGACGCCGCCGATTCTCAGCAGGGTCTTCCTGGTGGTGTTGGCGTTGGTGTTGTTGGTGTTCCTTGTCCGCATAGTCCGTTCCAGACGCTTGTGGGCCATGGCCTAGGTGCCCCCTGTTCTGGTGCTGGAGATCGTGGCGCCGGGCGGGACGGCGGCGCCGGGGACGGGCACCACGGGGAGTGCGGTGCCGGGGACGACGGTGCTGGAGACGGCGTCCTGAAGCGAGACGGTGCCCTGAAGCGTGGGGCTGTGAACCGTGGTGCCCACGACGGTGATTCCGTGGAACGTGGTGCTGGAGACCGTGGTGCTGGGGACCCTGATGCTGGAGATCGTGATGCTTGGGATGGTGGTCCTGGAAGCGGGTGCGGCAGCGGGCGTGAGAGAGGGCGTCGGAGCGGAAGCGGGCGTGGGAGCGGGGGTGCGTGCGGGCGCCGGGACTTCCGGGACGGGGGCGACCGGCGCGACCGTGCGCTGCTTCTGTCGTGCGGCGTCCGCCCGGCGGGCCAAGCTCCCTTCGACGGTCCACACCGCGATCGGCGCGAGCGAGACCACCAGTGCGAGGACGGCCCAGGTGTGCAGGGCCACATGGCTGTGGTCGAGGAAGGCCGACGCGACCAGCGAGGACGCGAGGACCGCCGCCCAGAACAGGTGGACACGGAACGTCAGCAGCCGGTCAGGGCTGGTGCCGTCTCCCTTCGGGGTGACGACGAAACGGCAGGGCCGGCGGAGCACGGCGGCGGCGAGGGACCTGAGGTAGATGGGTGCGGAGAGCGCCGACATCGCCATACCGGCGAGACCGCCCGAGCCCTCCGGTTCGTGCGGCGAGACGTTGTGCCGCCGGTTCCACAGATAGAGCCCGATCTGGAGGGCGGCGGCGTCGCTGTAGAGCATCAGCCACACGGAGGCGGCGACCTGGGTGCCGGATGCGCCGAACCACAGGAACAGTGCGCAACTGAGGATGCCCAGGAACCAGTTGACGGCTGACATCGGGTAGTAGACGAGCATCAGCGTGTACGAGAAGAAGCGGCCGGGCGGCATGGTGAACGGTGCCTTCCAGTACTGCTTGAGGAGCGTCTCGTACGTCCCGCGCGACCAGCGCATCTGCTGGGTGAAGAAGTCGGTCCAGGAGGCGGGGCCCTCGCCGACGGCCAGGACGTCGGGCGTGTAGACGGACCGCCAGCACCTGCGTGTCCCCGGGTTGCGGCGCCGGTGCAGCTCGAAGCCGGTGGCCATGTCCTCGGTGATGGAGTCGTACAGGCCGCCGATCTGCCGGACCGCCGAGATCCGTACGACGTTGTTGGTGCCGACGAACATGGGGGCGCGGTAGCGGTTGCCGGCGCGCTGGATGAGGGCGTGGAAGAGGAACTGCTGGGACTCGGCGGCCTTGGTGACGGGACTGTCGTAGTTGCCATACACCTGGGGCCCGACGACGAAGGCGACATCCGGGTCCCGGAAGTACCCCATCATCCGTTCGAGGAAAATGGGGAGCGGGACGTGGTCGGTGTCCACGGAGGCGAAGAAGTCGTAGTCGTCGCCGTGCACCGTGATCCACGCGTTGTAGTTGCCGTGCTTGGTGCGGGCCTTGTGGACGCCCTTGGGGCGGTTCCACTCGGGCACGCCGTGCCGGGTGAAGTGCCGTACCCCGAGTTCGGCGCACAGGGCCTTGGCCTGCTCGTCGTCGCCCTCGTCGAGGAGCCAGACGTCGACGGGGCCGGTGTGGTGGATGCCGACGGCTCCTTCGAGGGTGGCGCGGACCATGGCGAGGGGCTCTTTGCCCGGGACGTACGTGGTGAGGAAGGCGACACGGGTGCCTTGTTCCGGAACGACGGGGACCGGGTCGCGGGCGACCATCGTGGCGTGGGCGATGGAGATGACGTTCACGAGCATGAAGAACTCGATCAGACCGACGCATACGAGCATCGTGATGTCGAGGCCGATCAACCATGCGTCGGCGCCCTCGCGTTCGACCCAGTGGGTGGGCCAGACGAGGTAGACGAGGAGCACGCCCGTGAGGACGGGCGCGAGGGTCATCAACAGGACGGCGCGTAAGGGGTGGGGTTCGCGAGCGAGGAGCTTGACGTACTGCACCCGGTACGGCCCGGCCCCGGACGGGTCCGTGGCCCTTGACGACTCCGTGAGTGGCTCTGTGAGCGGTCCGGCCAGCTGGCTGTAGGTGTCGTAGTCGTAGCCCTCGGGCCGCACAGCGCCCTCCAGAGATCAGAAAAGACGATTTCCATACGCGTGCACAATATCCACACAAAGTTGGACTTTTGGGTGCACGTCGCCCTGGAAACCTCCGAAAGGAGGTGTGCGGGGGCCTCCGGCGGTTGGGCCGGGGGTGGAG
>NZ_VMNX01000315.1 GCF_009377235.1 Streptomyces acidicola | reverse complement strand
CCCCCGAACCCACCCCAGGCATATCGTGGTATTCGCGGGCGAAGGGTGAAAACGACCCTACGCACGACGGCTCGAAAGGGGGTCGTCATGATCGAGGCACTGGTGACCGCGGCCGTGGCGGTCGGCTGCGCCGGAGGGGTGTACGCCGCCGCGGCGGCACGGGTCATCAAGCAGTACGAGCGCGGCGTGGTACTCCGGCTCGGACGGCTGCTCGGAGAACCCCGTCCGCCCGGTTTCACCATGGTGGTCCCCGGCGTCGACCGGCTCCGCAAGGTCAACATGCAGATCGTGACGCTGCCGGTGCCCGCGCAGGAGGGCATCACGCGGGACAACGTGACGGTACGGGTCGACGCCGTCGTCTACTTCAGGGTCCACGACGCGGTCAGCGCCGTCATCAACGTCGAGGACTACCGCTTCGCCGTCTCCCAGATGGCCCAGACCTCCCTGCGTTCGATCATCGGCAAGAGCGACCTCGACGACCTGCTGTCGAACCGCGAGAAGCTCAACCAGGGGCTGGAGCTGATGATCGACAGCCCCGCCGTGGGCTGGGGCGTACAGGTCGACCGCGTCGAGATCAAGGACGTGTCGCTGCCGGAGTCCATGAAGCGTTCGATGGCCCGCCAGGCCGAGGCCGACCGCGAGCGGCGGGCCCGCATCATCAACGCCGACGCCGAGCTCCAGGCGTCGAAGAAGCTCGCAGAGGCGGCCCAGCAGATGGAAGACACCCCCTCCGCGCTCCAGCTCCGCCTGCTCCAGACCGTGGTCGCGGTCGCGGCCGAGAAGAACTCCACGCTCGTGCTGCCCTTCCCCGTGGAACTGCTGCGGTTCCTGGAGCGGGCACACCAGGAGCAGCCACCCGACGGAGCACCGGAGACGACCACGCAGCCACAGGTGCGGCCGGCCTCCGCACCGCCGCCCGAGGTCACGTCCCGGCCGTCCAAGACCGACGGAGTGACTCCACCGAGCACGGAGTGAGTCCTTCTACGCGCGTGGTTCACGGGACCGAAGTCACGTGATACACAGGCGGGTCACATCCTGTCCGCCAACAGGAAGGTTTCCCATGTCCGTGACACGACGCACGCCTGTGACACGACGTCAGATGATGGCCCGCTCCGGTGCCCTGGGAGCGGGCATCGCGTTCACCGGCGCCCTCTCCGAACTCTTCACCGGCACGGCCGCCGCGCAGGGCGTGGGCCACTCCGGCTACGGCCCGCTGATCCCCGACCCGGACGGCCTGCTCGACCTGCCGAAAGGATTCCGCTACCGGGTCCTGTCCCGCGAGGGCGACCCCCTCCGCTCCGGCGAAGGCAAGGTACCCAGCAACCACGACGGCATGGCTGCCTTTGCCGGCCGTTCCGGCGGCAGAAACGGCCAGGTCCACCTGGTCCGCAACCACGAGAACCGCGTCACCGGCCGGATCGGCGTCCCCACCGTCGACGGCCTGACGTACGACCCGATGGGCAAGGGCGGCTGTACGGCCCTGACCCTCGACCGGCGGGGCAACGTCCTCGACGAGCGCGTCGCGATCGCCGGTACGGCGGTCAACTGCGCAGGCGGGCCCACCCCTTGGGGCACCTGGCTGACCTGCGAGGAGACCGAGGACAAGGCGGGCACGAACGGCTACACCAAGGACCACGGCTTCATCTTCGAGGTCGACCCCGCGGACCCGCACCGCTCCGGAGCCGTACCCCTCACCGCCATGGGCCGCTTCCAGCACGAGGCGATCGCGGTCGACCCGCGCCACGGCATCGTCTACGAGACCGAGGACGCCTTCGACAGGCCCTTCGGTCTCTTCTACCGGTTCCTCCCCGACAAGCCGCGGGGCGGCCTCGGTTCCCTGCGCGCGGGCGGCCGTCTCCAGGCGATGCGCGTACCCGGCGTGCCCGACCTCTCCTCGATCCAGGAGACCGGCGCGGCCTTCGACGGCATCGAATGGGTGGACGTACCGGATCCGCTCGCCGTCCGCACCCCCGTCCGCCTCCAGGACTTCGGCCCGAAGGGCATCACGCACGCGCAGAAGCTGGAGGGCTGCTACTGGGGCGGCACGAGCGTGTACTTCGTCTCGTCCTTCGCACGCAGCGCGGAGGGCTCGGCCGCCGACCACTACGGCCAGATCTGGCGCTACGACCCGGCAAGGCGCCGCCTCACCCTCGTGATCGTCTTCGGCCCGGACACGGACGTCCAGCTTCCGGGCGAGTCACCCGACAACATCTGCCTCGCCCCCAGCGGCGGCCTGATGGTCTGCGAGGACGGCAACGGCGCCCAGCACGTCTACGGGGTGACGCGCCGAGGCGAGGTCTACGCACTGGCCCGCAACGCCCAGAACACCGGCACCCCGGAGGAACCGGAGTGGGGCGAGTTCGCCGGCGTCACCTTCTCCCCGGACGGCGAGACGATGTACGTCAACTGCTACACGCCCGGAACGACGTTCGCGGTCACGGGCCCATGGCGCCGGACCTGACCCACTGACGTGCGCCACTGACGTGCGCGACCGACCCGCGCAACCGGCACGCGCACCTGGCACGCCGGCCCCGGCGGTGGTCCTCCGCCTCCGGGGCACCCCGGCCGTTCAGGACGACCGCCGGATGGTGAGCGCGCAGGCCACCGCGATCGCGGCCGCCGTGAGCAGCGCGGCACCCGCCAGGGGCAGCACGGGCACCGGGACCGTACCCTCCTGTGAGCCGGTGACCAGCGCGCTGACCGCCGCCCGCGCCGGGGAGCCCGTGACGACGAGCGCCAGGAGCGCGCCCAGCAGCAGTGCGGGCACGGCGCGGCCCGGCGAGCGCAGCAGCGGCCGGGTGGTGAGCGCGCCGACCGCCGTGCCGAGGAGCGCGCACGCGAGCGTGGCGAGCAGTCCGGCAGCTCCGGCCTGGACCGCCGACAGCCGTATCTGGTGATCGGCGCTCGTCGCGTCGCTGATGAACGTGACGAAGACCGTGGCCACGACCCCGAGCGCCCCGGCCGCCGCCAGCGCGACCGTCACGCACGCCAGGTGCGCCCGCTCCGGACCCGCCGCCGCGCCCACGCAGCTCCGCGCCGCGGACGGCTCGTTGGTGGCGCAGATGCGTACCAGCCAGGCGGCGACGGGCAGCAGCGCGGCGGCCGTCCAGCCGAGCGAGTCCAGCACGGGCTGCCCGCTCTGCACACCGATCGCGAGGACCGCGGCGTACAGGATCACGGGCGGAAGCGCCCGCTGGGAGCGCAGCAGCAGGGCGGCCTGGTAGCGGAGGAGCGCGGTCATCAGGGGCTCTCGGTTTCGATGGATTCGGGTTCGCGGGGCCGGGGCACGATGCCCCGCGCGAGATCAGGCACGGACGCGGGCGCGGGCTCGGGCTCGGGCTCCACGCTCACCACGTGCCACGGCGGCCGGGCCCCGAGCAGCGCCCTGAGCACGGCGTCCGAGCGGGACTCCGGGACAGTGATCCGGTGCGCGTCGCCCGCCGCCTCCTCGACCAGGGCCGCTAGTTCCGTGACCTCGTCCGGTGGGGCGGTTCCCGCGGGACCCTGTGCCCGGACGACCACATGGGGGCCGTCCGCATGCGCGTCCCCGTTCCCCGTACGGGGGTTGAGGGTGCCCTCGACGACGGCGTAGGTCGCGTCCGGCCGCCCCGCCAGCCGGCGCGGGTCGTGGTCGACGAACACCACCGCGCCCCCGGCGGCCGTGCGCTCGACCACCGCGCCCTCCAGCTCACCGCGGGCCGGGTCGTCCAGGCCGGTCCAGGCCTCGTCCAGGACCAGCAGCTCCGGTTCGGCGAGCAGGGCCTGGGCGACGGCGACCTTCTGGCTGCTGCCCTTGGAGAGTTCCGACATCGGCGTCCGGGCGTGCTCGGCGGCGCCGAAGCGCTCCAGCCACTCGTCGGCGGCGTCGGCGGCCGCCGGGCGGGACAGACCGTGGACGGTGCCGAGATGCATGAGGTAGTCGGCCGCGGTGAAGGGCAGCGCGGCCGGGAAGCGCTCGGGGACGTACGCCGTCCGTGGGCGCCCCACGATCCGGCCCACCGTGGGCGCGTCGAGGCCCGCGAGGAGGCGGAGCAGCGTGGACTTGCCGGTGCCGTTGGCGCCCTCGATACGGATCAGCGCGCCGGGGGCCACCTCCAGGTCGACGCCGGACAGGACCCAGCGGCCGCGCCGCCCGTAGCGGCGGCCCACGCCCTCCAGCCGCAACCGTTGTTGTTCTCGTTCCGGTACCTCACGTGCCATGCACCCCATCCTCGTACGGGTGTGCGGATGCGCGCAGGGGAACGGATCTTCCGCCTGGCAGACTGGGGTGTGTGACGAGTGACGCGGGTGCACAGACCTCGGTGAACAGCGGCGCAGTGAAAGACGACACAGTGGCGGACGGCACGGTGGCGGACGGCACGGTGGCGAACGGCACGGTGGCGGACGACACAGCGCAGAACGGCACAGCGCAGGACAGCCCCTTCCGCGGTGAGTCCGTGTCGCGTGACGAGGCGCCGCAGTTCGTGCTGCCCCTGGTGGTCCGGATCGAGCGGTCCGCTCCCCCGGCCCGTACGGACGCGCTGCAGACGGCGGCCCGTGCGGTGCTGGTCATGCTGAGCGACGAGCGGTCGCTGGGGGACGGCCCGTGGGCCCGGGCGATGCGGGACTGGCAGGACGCCCGGATCCGCAAGGTGGTCCGCCGGGCGCGTGGCGCGGAGTGGCGCCGTGCCGAGGCGATCCCCGGAATCACGGTGACGGGCAAGTCGGCGGAGGTACGGGTCTTCCCTCCCGTTCCCCTGGACGGCTGGCCCAAGGACCTGGCCCGCCTCCAGGTCTCGGGCACGGAACTCGACGACCCGGAGCCTCCGGTGGACGCGGACCTCTCCGCCCCCGTCCTCTGGATGAGCCCGGAGCTCGGTATGACGGCGGGCAAGGCCATGGCCCAGGCGGGTCACGGCGCCCAACTGGCCTGGTGGGAGCTGTCCGACGCGGACCGCGCGGCCTGGCGCGACGCCGGCTTCCCGCTCGCCGTACGCACCGCCGCGCCCGACCGCTGGCGCCACCTGACCACCTCCGGCCTCCCGGTCGTCCGGGACGCCGGCTTCACGGAGATCGCGCCCGGGAAAACCGTGGTGGCCGAGGGCGGTAGTCGTTTCTGCCCTCTCCCTGGCCTGCGACGACCGTAAGCGTGACCCGCCCGGCCCGCGAACGCGGTTGACCAACGTTGAACAACACAGCCGTTCCCTACGTACCTCTCTGCACTGGCCAAGTAACAGTTCCCAACGACCAGTTGGTTTCCCCAGGGGAGGCTCTTTTGGAGCGCGTCAAAGTCTCGGTCATCGCCAGCGTGGCCCTCGTCGTCACCGTCGGGGCGTTGGCGTTCCCCGTGTGGTCCTACACCGACCGGTCCGGCACCGCACAGGCGAACATGTCGGCCGGCATGGTGAACACCCAGTGGGGGCCCTTGACGGCTTCCGACCGGGATCTGATCGTCCGTGTGCGGCTGGCGGGACTCTGGGAGCTGCCGGCCGCGGAGCAGGCGATGAAGCGTTCGTCCAGCAAGGAGGTCAAGGAGGCCGCGGACCACCTGATCGTGGGCCACACCGACCTCGACAAGCGGGTGCGGACCGTCGCCACCCAGCTGGGCGTCGAGATCCCGGACGAGCCGAACGAGCAGCAGAAGGCCTGGCTCCAGCAGATGACCGCGGCCCAGGGCAAGGAGTACGACCGCACGTGGGCGAACCTCCTGCGCTCCGCCCACGGCAAGATCCTCCCCGCCATCGGGCAGGTGCGCAACGGCACCCAGAACATGCTGGTGCGCCAGCTGGCCTCGGACACCAACCAGACCGTGCTCGACCACATCACGATGCTGGAGAAGACCGGACAGGTCGACTTCGACGCCATCGCCAACGGCACGATCTGACCCGTCCACGGCGCCACCGCCCGGACCGACGGCGTTCCGCCGGCCGGTCTTCCACAGGGCCCGTCACGGGCGCAGGTGTCGTCTCCGCCCCCACCTGTCGCGGCCATGCGGCCGTTTCGCAGCCGGTTGAACATGCCGACCGGCCTGTACGTACCTCTTGGCCCTGGCCAAGCACGTTCCCAACGACCAGTTGGTTTCCTCCGGGAGGCTCCTTTGCGACGCTCCAAGGGCACTGTCCTCGTCGCCCTGGCGATCGCCGGCACGATCGGCGCACTCGCCTACCCCGTGTTCGTCTCGTACCCCAACCGCAACGCCACCGCCGCGGCCGCGCTCACCGGAGACACGGTGACCACGCAGTGGGGGCCGTTGACCCCCTCCGACCGGGACCTGATCGTCCGTGTGCGGCTGGCGGGGCTGTGGGAGGGGCCGGCCGGCCAGCAGGCGCTGGAGCGCTCCTCCGACAAGGTCATGCAGGAGGCCGCGAATCATCTGATCGTGGGTCACGCCGACCTGGACAAGCGGGTGCGGATCATCGCGGCGAAGCTCGGTGTCGAGCTGCCGAACCAGCCCAACGCCCAGCAGCAGGGCTGGCTGAACGAGATGACCGCGGCCTCGCCCGCCGAGTACAACCAGGTGTGGGCGAACCTCCTGCGCTCCGCGCACGGCAAGATCTTCCCGGACATCGCCACGGTGCGGAACTCCACCCGTAACACGCTGGTGCGCCAGCTGGCCTCGGACGCCAACCAGACCGTGCTCGACCACATCACGATCCTGGAGAAGACCGGAGCGGTCGACTTCCAGAAGATCGCCGAGGGGTCGGTCTCCGGGACCGCCAGCCCGACCGGCCCTCCGCCGCCGGTCGCCGGGCAGTCGCCGGCCTCCCCGCCCGCGGCGGAGCCGAGCACCAACCCCGATGTGAGCTCGTCCGTCTCACCGGGAGCGCCCGGCGTGGTCAACACCACCCGGCCCGATCCGGAGGAACTCAACGACGACCAGGGCCAGACACCGCAGGTCCAGTAGCCGTAGGCGACAGAGGGCAGGAGTGCGGGAAACCGCCGCAAGCTCAAATGTTGCTCTGAAGGTCCCCTCCGAGGGGTTCGGCCCGGCGTGCCGGGGTCATGAGTCGGGCACGCCGGAACACAGGTCCACCGCGGGGAGACGACCCACAGGGTCCTGGTGAGGCCGTGACCGGCGTGACGAGGAGGGGACGAGGATGAAGCAGCTGGGGACGGGCATCGGGTGGCGGCCGGAGATCGCCGACGCCGTGGAGCGCATGGCCGCAGTCGGGAACGGGACCGGCGCCGGTGTCGACTGGGTCGAGGTCGTGGCCGAGAACGTCTGCCCCAGCCATCTCCCCGAGTCGCTCACACGGTTGCGCGAGCGCGGCGTCACGGTCGTCCCGCACGGCGTCTCGCTCGGCCTCGGCGGCGCGGACCGTCCCGCCGAGGACCGGCTGCGTGCTCTCGCGGAGCGCGCGGAGGCACTGGGGGCGCCCCTCGTCACGGAGCACATCGCCTTCGTACGGGCGGGTGGCCCCCTGACGGCGTCCGACGTGCTGGAGGCAGGGCACCTGCTTCCGGTCCCGCGCACCCGGGACGCGCTCGACGTCCTGTGCGAGAACGTACGGGCCGCCCAGGCCGCGCTGCCGGTGCCGCTGGCGCTGGAGAACATCGCGGCGCTCATCTCCTGGCCGGGCGAGGAGATGACGGAGGGCCAGTTCCTGTACGAGCTGGCCGACCGCACCGGCGTCCGGCTCCTCATCGACGTGGCGAACCTCCACACCAACCACGTCAACCGGGGCGAGGACCCGTCGAAGGCCCTCGACGAACTTCCGGTCGAGGCCATCGCGTACGTCCATGTCGCGGGCGGTTTCGAACGCGACGGCGTCTGGCACGACAGCCACGCCCACCCCGTCTCCCAGCCCGTGCTCGACATCCTCGCCGACCTCGTCTCCCGGGTCACCCCGCCGGGCATCCTCCTGGAGCGCGACGAGAACTTCCCCGAGCCGGCCGAACTGGAGCGGGAGCTGACCACGATCCGGGACACGGTACGGCGGGCGTCCTCGGCGGAAGCCGCACAGGACGGCACCGGGGCCCTGGAGCGCGGCACCGCTCCCGGGCCCGACGCCGATCCGGCGCCGTCCACGGGTCCGGCCCGTCAACGGCTCGGGCTCGCACAGGCCTCGTTGCTCTCGGCGCTGGTGGCGGGGACGCCCGTACCCGAGGGGTTCGACCGGGTGCGGCTGGGGGTGCAGGGGCGGGCACTCGGGGCCAAGCGGGCGGACGTGGTGGCGAAGGTGGCGCCCGAACTGTCGGAGATCCTCGGGGAGTCGTACCGCCAGGCCTTCCTCGCCTACACACACGGGCACCCCATGCACGGCGGCTACCGCCGTGACGCGCTGGACTTCGCCGAGCATCTGCTGCTCGCCGGGCGGCCCGAGGACGCCGAGGTCCGGCGGCAGCTGCGCCAGTGGTGGCTGGACCGCTCGGGCCCCGTCCCGCGCTCCGAGCGCCCGACGGCCCGCCTGGCCCGCGCCACCCGCCGGGTCCTGCTCCGCCGCTGAGCGCGGGCGGACCATTCAGCGTCTCCTGAGCGCAGGCGGGCCGCCGAGCCCGCCTGAGTGCGGCGAAAAACGACGGCGGCGAGAAACAACGCACGGTGGCAAATGTGCCGCGAATAACAAACACGTGGCACACGCACAGGTTTGACACCCCTTTTCGCCAACTTTCCCCCGATCTCACCCCCGTGCACACC
>NZ_VMNX01000314.1 GCF_009377235.1 Streptomyces acidicola | reverse complement strand
GTCGCGGGCTCGGGTGCCCCCGTGCTTTCAGGGGCGCGGGGCTGTGTTCAATATGCGGCTCCGCCGCGTGGGCGCGACCAGCCACAACGAACCCGCAGCAGACCACAAACAGGAACCGGGCAGACGAGACACCCCACCCAACCGCCGGAGGCACGCGGCTGGAACCGAGTCACTCTTCCGGGACTTCCATCTTTGCCAAGTTGACGTAAAGTTCAACCTGGAGCCACAAGATCCGTGTGCGTCCGCGCTGGCGGACACGTGTGATCAGGCCGCCGTCAGGCACAGGGCCGCGCGCACAGCGCCGCAGGCCCCCGCCGCGGCATGCATTCCAAACCGGAACCTCGCTTGTTTCCCGCCATTTCCAGCCCCGAAACACGCTTTCCGATGTGACTTACACGACGATGGACCAGCCCGACCTGACCTTCCCGGCCACGGAGGCGTAGCCTTTATTCCCGCTGTCCATCACCTTGTGAAGCGGAAGAGGGCGGTTGCCGCCGTGTCGCCACAGTCCCCCAGTAACTCCAGCATCTCGACCGACGCCGACCGGGCGGGCGAGAACCCCGCCGCGGCCTTCGGGCCCAACGAGTGGCTCGTCGACGAGATCTATCAGCAGTACCTCCAGGACCCGAATTCGGTAGACCGTGCCTGGTGGGACTTCTTCGCCGACTACAAGCCAGGGGCGGCCGCCGCCCCGGCTCCGGCGGGTACCGCGGCCGCGGGGGCCGCGGGCACCACCACCCCGCAGGCTCCGGCCGCTCCCGCCGCCCCGGCCACGCCGGCGGCCCCCGCGGCTCCGGCCCGCGCCGCCGCGCCGGCGCCCGCGGCCCCGAAGCCCGCCGCCGCCCCGGCCGCTCCCAAGCCCGCCGCTGCCGCCCCCGCGAAGCCGGCGAAGAAGGCCGAGCCTGCCGCCGCGCCCGCCGAGGGCCCCGAGCTGGTGACGCTGCGCGGCCCGTCCGCCGCCGTCGCGAAGAACATGAACGCCTCCCTGGAGCTGCCCACGGCCACGTCCGTGCGCGCGGTCCCGGTGAAGCTGCTGTTCGACAACCGCATCGTCATCAACAATCACCTCAAGCGCGCCCGGGGCGGGAAGATCTCCTTCACGCACCTCATCGGGTACGCGATGGTGCAGGCCATCAAGGCCATGCCGTCGATGAACTGGTCGTTCGGCGAGAAGGACGGCAAGCCGACCCTCGTCAAGCCGGCGCACGTCAACCTCGGCCTGGCCATCGACCTGGTGAAGCCGAACGGCGACCGCCAGCTGGTCGTCGCGGCCATCAAGAAGGCCGAGACGCTGAACTTCTTCGAGTTCTGGCAGGCCTACGAGGACATCGTCCGTCGCGCCCGCGACAACAAGCTGACGATGGACGACTTCACCGGTGTCACCGTCTCGCTGACCAACCCCGGTGGCCTCGGCACCGTCCACTCGGTCCCGCGTCTGATGCCCGGCCAGTCGGTGATCATGGGCGTCGGCTCCATGGACTACCCCGCGGAGTTCCAGGGGACCAGCCAGGACACCCTCAACAAGCTCGGCATCTCCAAGGTCATGACGCTCACGTCGACGTATGACCACCGGGTGATCCAGGGCGCGGCCTCCGGCGAGTTCCTGCGCGCCGTCGCGAACCTGCTCCTCGGCGAGAGCGGCTTCTACGACGAGATCTTCGAGGCGCTGCGCATCCCCTACGAGCCGGTCCGCTGGCTCAAGGACATCGACGCCTCGCACGACGACGACGTCACGAAGGCCGCCCGCGTCTTCGAGCTGATCCACTCCTACCGGGTCCGCGGCCACGTCATGGCCGACACCGACCCGCTGGAGTACCGCCAGCGCAAGCACCCCGACCTGGACATCACCGAGCACGGCCTCACCCTGTGGGACCTGGAGCGCGAGTTCGCGGTCGGCGGCTTCTCCGGCAAGTCGATGATGAAGCTGCGCGACATCCTCGGCGTGCTGCGCGACTCGTACTGCCGCACCACCGGCGTCGAGTTCATGCACATCCAGGACCCGAAGCAGCGCAAGTGGATCCAGGACCGCATCGAGCGCGGGCACACCAAGCCTGAGCGCGAGGAGCAGTTGCGCATCCTGCGCCGCCTGAACGCTGCGGAGGCCTTCGAGACCTTCCTGCAGACGAAGTACGTCGGCCAGAAGCGCTTCTCCCTGGAGGGCGGCGAGTCCGTCATCCCGCTGCTCGACGCCGTACTGGACTCGGCCGCCGAGTCCCGCCTGGACGAGGTCGTCATCGGCATGGCCCACCGCGGCCGTCTGAACGTCCTGGCGAACATCGTCGGCAAGTCGTACGCGCAGATCTTCCGCGAGTTCGAGGGCAACCTCGACCCTAAGTCGATGCACGGCTCCGGCGACGTGAAGTACCACCTGGGCGCCCAGGGCACCTTCACCGGTCTCGACGGCGAGCAGATCACGGTCTCGCTGGCCGCCAACCCGTCCCACCTGGAGGCGGTCGACCCGGTCCTGGAGGGCATCGCCCGCGCCAAGCAGGACATCATCAACAAGGGCGGCACGGACTTCACCGTCCTGCCGGTGGCCCTGCACGGCGACGCGGCCTTCGCGGGCCAGGGCGTGGTGGCCGAGACCCTGAACATGTCGCAGCTGCGCGGCTACCGCACCGGCGGCACGGTCCACGTGGTCATCAACAACCAGGTCGGCTTCACCGCCGCCCCGGAGTCCTCCCGCTCGTCCATGTACGCCACGGACGTGGCCCGCATGATCGAGGCCCCGATCTTCCACGTGAACGGCGACGACCCGGAGGCTGTCGTCCGCGTCGCCCGTCTGGCCTTCGAGTTCCGCCAGGCGTTCAACAAGGACGTGGTGATCGACCTCATCTGCTACCGCCGCCGCGGTCACAACGAGTCGGACAACCCGGCCTTCACCCAGCCGCTGATGTACGACCTGATCGACAAGAAGCGCTCGGTGCGCAAGCTGTACACCGAGTCCCTGATCGGTCGCGGCGACATCACCCTGGAAGAGGCCGAGCAGGCCCTCCAGGACTACCAGGGCCAGCTGGAGAAGGTCTTCACGGAGGTCCGCGAGGCCACCTCGCAGGCCGTGTCGACGGAGTCCCACGACCCGCAGGACGGCTTCCCGGTCGCGGTGAACACGGCCGTCTCCGCCGAGGTCGTCAAGCGCATCGCCGAGTCCCAGGTCAACATCCCCGACCACATCACCGTCCACCCGCGTCTGCTCCCGCAGCTGCAGCGCCGGGCGGCGATGATCGAGGACGGCTCGATCGACTGGGGCATGGGCGAGACGCTGGCGATCGGCTCCCTGCTCCTGGAGGGCACCCCGGTGCGCCTCTCGGGCCAGGACTCCCGCCGTGGCACGTTCGGCCAGCGCCACGCCGTCCTGATCGACCGCGAGACGGGCGAGGACTTCACCCCGCTGCTGTACCTGTCGGACGACCAGGCCCGCTACAACGTCTACGACTCCCTCCTCTCCGAGTACGCGGCGATGGGCTTCGAGTACGGCTACTCGCTCGCCCGGCCGGAGTCCCTGGTCATGTGGGAGGCCCAGTTCGGCGACTTCGTCAACGGCGCCCAGACGGTCGTGGACGAGTTCATCTCGTCGGCGGAGCAGAAGTGGGGCCAGACGTCCGGCGTCACCCTGCTGCTGCCCCACGGCTACGAGGGCCAGGGCCCGGATCACTCCTCCGCCCGCCCGGAGCGGTTCCTGCAGATCTGCGCCCAGAACAACATGACGGTCGCGATGCCGACCCTGCCGTCGAACTACTTCCACCTCCTGCGCTGGCAGGTGCACAACCCGCACCACAAGCCGCTCGTCGTCTTCACCCCGAAGTCGATGCTGCGTCTGAAGGCGGCGGCGTCGAAGGCGGACGAGTTCACCTCGGGCCAGTTCCGCCCGGTCATCGGCGACAGCTCGGTGGACCCGGCTGCGGTCAAGAAGGTCGTCTTCACCGCGGGCAAGGTGTTCTACGACCTCGACGCCGAGCGGAAGAAGCGCGGTGTCACGGACACCGCGATCATCCGCCTGGAGCGGCTGTACCCGCTCCCGGGTGCCGAGGTCCAGGCGGAGATCGCCAAGTACCCGAACGCCGAGAAGTACCTGTGGGCCCAGGAGGAGCCGGCCAACCAGGGCGCCTGGCCGTTCATCGCCCTGAACCTGATCGACCACCTGGACCTGGCGGTCGGCGCGGACGTCCCGCACGGCGAGCGCCTGCGCCGCATCTCCCGCCCGCACAGCTCGTCCCCCGCGGTGGGCTCCGCCAAGCGTCACCAGGCCGAGCAGGAGCAGCTGGTGCGTGAGGTGTTCGAGGCGTGAGCCGCTGAGCCCGTCGGGCTGACGAAAGGGCCCGGTCCCGGTGTTTCCGGGGCCGGGCCCTTTCGGTGTTCCGCCGTCAGGTCGCCTGGGGTTCGAAGTCCCAGTAGGGGCGGTTGCGGGAGCGGGCCGAGATGGTGTGGACGTGCTGCTTGCCCAGCGTCGCGGCGAGATCCGACAAGGCCTCCTGTTCGACTTTCTCGGCCTGCTGAAGCTCCCTCAGGCCACGCAAATCGGTGGCGAGGGAGACACGGGCGGACAGGGTCAGGGGGTGGGTACGCCCGAGTGACTCGGTGGCCCTGGTGACCGTGTCCCGGCTGAGCGCGGCCGCCGACTCGGGATCGCCGACGAGGTTGCGCAGGGCAGCGGCGTTGATGGCGCAGCCGAGGCTCCAGGGGTGGTCCTCGCCGACGGCGGCTGTCATGTCGGCCAGCGCCTGCTCGACCACTACGTGCCCTTGCTCCCGCTCGCCCACGCTTCGCAGGATCAGCGCATGATTGGCCCGGGCTCCGGCGACAAACGGGTGGTCTTCGGCGAGCATCACTTCGTGGCGGGCGATGATGGATTCACTGGCCTCACGCGCCTGGTCGATGTCGCCGTGCTCGCGTGCGAAGCAGCTCTGGCTGACGGCGAACATCAGTGTCCACGGGTGCGTTTCACCCATCACACGCTCGCCACGCTCCAGCACGCGGGAGAACAGCACGCCCGCTTTGTCCCGGTCACCGTTGCGGTAGTGGCACAGGGCGAGATTGTGCTCGGCCAACAGGGTCCGCGGATTGTCGGCACCCATCACGATGCGGTGCTCCCGCACGTTCTTCGCCTGTACCGACTCCGCCTCAACGTAGCGGCCCAACAAGCGCAGATCGACCGCATAGGAGATCTCCGACCAGAGGGTCCACGGATGCCGACCCCTCAGCGCTGTCCGACGTGCCTCCAGCGTGCGCCGGTCGGTGTCCAGGGTCTCCTCGTAACGGCCGAGCAACCGCAGCGAGTACCCCAGGTTGTTCAGCGCATTGAGCGTCCGCGAATCCTGTTCGCCGAGCAGGTCCCGATAGGTGGCGTACAGCCGCTGGGACAGCTCCAGCGCCTCCTCGTAGCGGCCGAGGCCGCGCAGGTCCCCGGCGAGACCACTGGCCGTGCGCAGGTAGTCCAGGTCCTGCTCGCCGCGCTCCTCCCGCAGGTGTTCCGCTGCCGCCCTGTCGATGGTCTCCGTGCTCTGGTAGTCACCGGCCGAGCGCAGCGAGTTGGCGTAGTGGTGGGTCAGCTCCCAGACCTGAGGATGAGTCTCGCCGAGCAGGGACCGCCATGCCTTCAGGGCACGCTCGCCGAGCCTGATGCCGGACGTGTACTCGCCGGTGAACCACATGTAGCGCAGGCAGTTGAGGACCAGCCGCTGCACATCCCGGTCCTTGCTCTGCAGGGCGTCCGCGTACTCCAGGTGCGGGACGATCTCCGCGTACTGGTCCCACAGGCGGGTGTCGGTGGGCCGTCCGGGATCCGCGGCTGCCAGCGCCCGCCGCACCACGTCGATGAACTCGCGCCGGTCATCGTCCGGCATGTCCTTGCGCACGATCTGGTGCACCATCCGGTGCAGGTACAGGGATTCCCCGGAGGAGGCGGCATCCTCGGCTGGTGCCTCATGGGACTCCAGGCGGACCACGGAGTACTGGCGCAGCTGGTTGATCGCCTTGTTCCACAGCAGCGGGTCGTTGAGCAGCCCGGCGATCTGCTCGGGCAGCTCGTCGAGCGGCATCTCCTTCAGGAGCCGGACGGGGACGGAGCCCGGGGCGAAGAAGGTGCACAGCCTGAGCAGGGCGACGGATTCCGGGACGGTCTCGCGGAGCTTGTTCAGCAGTATCGACCAGGCGGTCTGGAACGCGAGCGGGAAGTCCGCGGAGACCTTGACCACGTCCTGGTCGATGCCGCCGTCCAGCAGCTGGAGGTACTCCTCGACGGACAGGTCGGAGTCGTTGAGCCAGCCTGCCGTCTGGTCCAGCAGGAGTGGCAGGTCCTCCAGCGCCTCGGCCAGTTGGTCGGCCTCCGTCTCCGTCAGCCGCGGTGCGCGGCGCCGGATGAAGGCCACCGACTCGTCCCGGTCGTACACCGGCACCTCCAGGAGTTGGCTGTTGTGCTCACTCCACTCCGGGTTGCGGGTGGTGATCAGTACATGGCCGGGGCCTGTGGGCAGCAGGTCCCAGATCTGGTCCGGTTCGTCGGCGCCGTCCAGGATCAGCAGCCAGCGCGCGTACGGATCGCCCCGGCGCAGCGAGTCCCGTACGGCCCGCAGTCGCTCGCCGTACTCCGGGCCGGTGGACAGGTCCAGTCTCGGGGCGAGTTCGGCGAGGAAGCGCCGATAGGTGACACGGCTCTCGGCGTTGACCCACCACACGACGTCGTACTCGGATCCGAACCGGTACACGTACTCTGCGGCCAGCTGCGTCTTGCCCACTCCCGACATGCCGTGCATGGCCACCACGCCGGCGCCCCGTTCGGCGCCCTGCAAGTGGTGGTAGGCCTCGTTGAGCAGCCTTTCACGGCCCGTGAAGCGGGTGTTGCGGCGCGGCACCCCGCCCCACACCTCGGGCATGGCCGCGGGGAAGCGCGGCCCGCGTCGCTCACCGCCCGCGGACTCCGGCAACGGGTCGCCCGACACGTCGAGCCGGTCCAGCAGGCGCCGCTCGGCCTCGTCGGCGCCCATGTTGGTCAGGTCCGTCGGTGCCAGCACCGCGGTGGCCGTGGGCACCGGGGCCGTGGTGACCGAGACGGCCGCGAAGTGCGAGGGATCGGGCGCCACGACCTCGCGCAGGGCCGCGTTCCACTCCTCATGGGTACGGGGACCCAGCTGGAAGTACCGCTCGCTGACGACGATGAGGATCCGGCCCTCGGCGAGCTTCAGATCACGCAGCAGATCCACCAGGGGAATCTCCGCCGGGGAGTCGTACCGCAGGTACACGACACGCAGGCCGCGCCGCTCCAGTCGGTCTCCGATCCAGACCGCCCAAGCTCGGTTGAACCCGGCGAAGCTGATGGTGACGGTCTGCTTCGCGGCCCCCCTCCCGGTTGGCCTGACAGGCGTGCGAGCTTCAGACATGCAAGCGGCCTCCCCGTTCGTAAATTCCTGATTCTAGAACTGTGACGCCGCGACGGGATAGCCACTGACGACAGCGAAGGCGGCATTTCCGATTGCCTCCCGGGGTGACGATCTTCGCGCACGACATCGCCGACCACCAGGACCCCCTCTCATTTGAACTCATTCAGTCGACTTCGATCTACTCCAATCGAACTATCGCTTAAACGATCTGATTCGATCACACTCGATCACGGGGACAAGAGAGCATCATGGGCGAGCGGGAGCGTGACGCTGCGTCCACAGGGCGCGGGTGGCCTCCACATAGGCCCGCGCACGCGCGACATGGCCTCGGGGCGGGGGGTGTTCCGTCATCCGCTCGTACACGGCGACCATCTGATCCACGAACCGGCGCCCCCGCGCGGTGAGGTCGGGCGAACCGACCAGAGCCGGCAGCGCCGCCCCCACCTGCTCGCGATAGCGCGCGTGCTGCGCCCACGCGGGCTCACGGTGTGCCGGGTGTGGGGTGTCGAGCGCACAGCGCTGGAAGAAGTCCGCGAGCGCCAAGTGGGAGTAGGCACCCTGCAGCAACCCGTCGTACGGCCGTGGGTCGGGCCGCCATGGCGCGAAGTACCGCTCGCTCGGACCGGCCCGGTGGAGCGTCACGGCCTCACTGAGCGCCGACAGCTTGGCGTGCTGCAGTTCGTGGACGAGCGTCGCCGCGAACACCGCCGACGTGGGCGGTGTACTGCTCAGCAACGCCCCGAACGCCTCCCGCCGGGTCCCGCTGCAACTGCCGCTACCGTGTCCGTCCGTGTCCGCTCCGGGCGGTGTCGCCAACGGAACCAGGCACCGCAGCAGAGCCACGGCCTCCGCGACCCGGTGCTCCCCGCCGAGCCGCAGCGCCGCCGCCGTCCCCGACCACGCCTGGAGCCACCGCTTGCGCTCGGCGTCGTCGAGGGTGACGGGGCCGCTCAGGTCCTCGTACCGGGGGCCGCCGCGGACGGTGCGGTACGGGTCGAGGTCGTCCAGCGGCATCGGCGCGGAACCGGGCAGCAGGCCGGGCAGCGCATGGGCGGGCGACCAGGCGGGGGCGGAGGACCAGGCACCGAAGCCGGTCTCCAGGTGCACTGTGACGTCGTCGGCCCCCCACTGACGCAGCGTCAAGTGACCCTGCCGGTGCACTGCCTCGACTTCGGCATCCCCGGTCCCGGCCGTGTGCAGCGCCCCCAGCGAGGGCAGCGTGAGCACCCCGTCCCAGGCGGTGAGCCGTACCGTGAAGGAGATTCCCGCACGGGCGGCGGCCACGGCCGCCAGGGCGCTGAAGTGGGACAGGTCGTGCCTGAGGTCCCGTATCCCTTGCTCCGTACACCCGCCGGACACCGGGTCCAGAGCGCGCAGACAGCGCCGGGCCCATGGGCCGATCAACGGGGAGAGGAGCAGTGCGCGGGCGGGTGAAAGCGGCTTCACGGACGGCATTGCGTCTGCCATTCCGGCAGGAACAGACGGCATCGTGGCGGCCGTTCCGGCAAGAGGGGCCGTGCGGACCCCATCCGCCTCCTCCAGAAGCCCCCAGTCCTCCCGCACCC
>NZ_VMNX01000313.1 GCF_009377235.1 Streptomyces acidicola | reverse complement strand
GGTTGCGTGGGGGCGGGGCGGCGTAGGGGTGTCGGAGGTGCTGTCGGAGGTGGGCGCAAGGGCCGTTGCCGGGGGCTTGGAGCGGGACTGTCAGTGCGGTACGGCAGACTCGGGGTGTGCGAAAGATTCATGTCATCGGCATCGGGGCGGGCGACCCCGACCAACTGACCCTGCAGGCGGTCAAGGCGCTGAGGAGCACGGACGTGTTCTTCATCCTGGACAAGGGCGAGGTGAAGTCGGACCTCGTCCAGCTACGCCGTGACATCCTCGACGCGCACATACCGGAGGGGACATACCGGCTGGTCGAGGCGCGCGACCCGGAGCGGAACCGCAGCGCCGGCGGTGCCGCGTACTCCCCCGCCGTCGGTGACTGGCGCAGTGCCCGCGCCGGAATCTACGAGCGGCTCATCGCCGAGGAGTTGGGCGAGGACGAGAGCGGTGCGTTCCTGGTGTGGGGCGATCCCGCGTTGTACGACAGCACGCTCGGGATCCTGGACGAGGTCCTGGGCCGTGGTGCCGTGACCTTCGAGTACGACGTCGTGCCCGGTATCAGCAGCGTGTCCGCCCTGGTGGCACGGCACCGCACAGGGCTGAACCGGGTGGCCCGGCCCGTCCAGATCACCACGGGGCGCCGGCTCGCCGAGGGGTTCCCCGAGGACGTCGACGACGTGGTGGTCATGCTCGACGCCCACCAGGTCTTCCGGCAGTACGCAGACGAGGACATCGACATCTACTGGGGCGCCTACATAGGCACCCCGGACGAGATCCTCGCCTCCGGCCCCCTCGCCTCCACGGCCCCCCGTATCGAGCGCCTCCGCGCCGAGGCCCGCGAGCGCAAGGGCTGGATCATGGACACGTATCTGCTGCGCAGGCATCCGCGGGGGCAGGGCGGCTGAGGCCCAGCCAGGACAGAGCCTGCGGTATGCCCGGTACCGCGGTCACGCCCGGCGGCAGTGGTGGCCGCCGTACGACGACGACCGGCAGCCCGAGATCGCGGGCGGCCACGAGCTTCGCGGCCGTGGCCTCTCCCCCGCTGTCCTTGGTGACGAGGACGTCGATGCGGTGCTCACTCAGGAGTGCACTCTCGCCGTCGACCGTGAACGGGCCTCGCGCCAGCAGCACCTCGGTGTGGCGTGGAAGCGGAAGCTCGGGGGCTTCCACGGACCGTACGAGGAAATACGTCTGGGCCAGGTCGGCGAAAGCCGCGAGGCCCAAACGGCCGGTGGTGAGGAAGACGCGGCGGCCGAGGGACGGCAGGAGCGTGGCAGCCTCGGGGAGGGAGTCCGCCGAGTGCCAGCGGTCGCCGGGGCCGGGGCGCCAGCCGGGGCGGCGCAGGACGACGGCCGGGACGCCGGTCGCCGCCGCGGCGCGCGCCGCGTTCGCGGTGATGGCGGTGGCGAAGGGGTGCGTGGCGTCCACGACCGCGTCGGCCTCGTGCTCGCGCAGCCAGGCCGCCAGGCCCTCCGCTCCGCCGAACCCCCCGATCCGTACGTCACCGGCCTGTGCCGCCGGACGCGACACCCGCCCGGCGAGGGACGTGGTCACACGTACGCCGAGGCGCGTCGCAAGCGACGCCGCGAGTTCACGCGCCTCGGTGGTGCCGCCCAGGACGAGGACGTGGAGGCTCTTCCGGGCGGGCGGGTGGAGGCGGTGGCGCGGAGGCATGGTGTCGAGCCTACGATTCCGTCGGCGGGCAGAACCCGCGCGCCCTCGACAGGGTCCGGCGGGACGGCAGCATCGCCCCCGCCCGTCAGCGGATCAGGAGCTGCACTCCGCCCACCACCGTTGCCGCGATGACGAGTTGCTCGAAGAGGCGCTGGTTGATGCGGTTCACGGCCCACCTGCCGAGGAGCGCTCCCGGCAGGACGAACGCGGCGAGGGCCGCGTCGAGGAGGAGCGAGGGGCCGTCGATGAGGCCGAGGCCGACGCTGAAGGGCACCTTGGACACGTTGACGATGAGGAAGAAGAAGGCGGACGTGCCCAGGAAGCCGAGTTTCCGGAAACCGGCCGAGAGCAGGTACATGGACATCACGGGGCCGCCCGCGTTGGCGACCATCGTGGTGAAGCCGCCGAGGACGCCGTACGAGCGGGCCTTGACGCGGCCCGCCCGCGTGGTCACCGCTTCGGGGTCGTCCTCCTTCTCCGCGATGCGGCGGCGCCACACCGTGACCGCGGCCATCATCAGCAGGATCGCGCCGATCGAGGTCCGTACGATCCCGTCGTCCGCCCACATCAGGAACACCGTGCCGAAGACGACACCGGCGGCGACGGCGGGGAACAGCCGCCAGAGGGTGGGCCAGTGGGCGTGCCGACGGTAGGTCAGCACGGCGAGGACGTCCCCGACGATCAGTATCGGCAGCAGGACGCCGGTCGACGCCCGGGCGGGCAGGACGGCCGCGAAGATCGCGAGGCTGACCGTGTTGGCCCCGCTGACGGCCGTCTTCGAGAAGCCCACGAGCAGGGCCGCGAAGGCAAGCGCGGCGAATTCGGGCAGGGATATGTGCCAGAGCGTCATCGTGTTCATGCGGGGACCGATGCTAGGCCCACCCATCTCGACGCGACAGGACCGTCTCGACAGGTGGCCTTCCCGGCGTCGGAATCGGGCCGCCCGGCCCGCCACGCCCCGTGGACCGCCGCCCGGCTGGCTGGGAAGATCGCCCGGGAACCTTCACCGACGCAGTTGGAGGAGACATGGCCGACGCGCGCGAACACACCGTCACCGGGACCAGGGGAAGCGTCGTCGCACGTGAGTGGCCACACGAACGGCCGCGGTACGTGGCGCTGCTGGTGCACGGCTACGGGGAGCACATCGGCCGGTACGAGTACGTCGCCGACGTGCTCACCGCTCACGGTGCCGCAGTGTTCGGGCCCGACCACATGGGGCACGGGAAGTCGGCGGGCGAGAGGGTGCTGATCGAGGACTTCGAGGACGTGGTCACCGACCTGCACTCGGTGGAGGAGCTGGCCCGGGCCACGTACCCCGGAGTGCCGGTCGTGCTGATCGGCCACTCCATGGGCGGGCTCATCGCGGCGCGGTACGCCCAGCGGTACGGTGCCGGGCTCGCCGCACTCGTCCTGTCCGGTCCGGTGCTCGGCACATGGGAGCTGCCCCGCACGCTGCTCGCGTACGACGAGCTGCCGGACGTGCCGATCGACACCGGCCTGCTGTCCCGGGACCCGGAGGTCGGTGCCGTGTACGCGGCCGATCCGCTGGTGTGGCACGGCCCGTTCAAGCGGGCGACGCTGGAGGCGATCCTCCGCACCCTGGAGACGATCTCCAAGAGCGGCGACATCGGCCCGCTCCCCCTGCTGTGGGTGCACGGCGACGACGACCGGATCGTGCCGCTGCCGGGGAGCCGTACGGGCATCGAGGATCTGCGGGGCTCCGACTGGGCCGAGCGCGTCTATCCGGGTGCCCGGCACGAGGTGTTCAACGAGACGAACAAGGACGAGGTCCTGGCGGACGTGACCGGGTTCGTGGATCGCGTCGTGGCGAGCTGAATCCGGGGGCCTTTCTGCCGGTCACCGATGGGTGGCGACGGCGGAGGGCGTGCCGAAGCGGACGGTGACGCCCGGCGAGTAGAGCACGCTGACCGGTGGCTCCGTCATGGGCGGCAGTCCGGCGGCGGTGAGCAGGTCCCCGTCCAGGTCGAGCAGTTCGGCCCGGTGCAGCGGCCATGGCTCGTGCTCGTTCGGCAGGTGGACCGTGTGGCCGTGCCAGGGGACGTGCAGGCCCCAACGGGCGGTGAGGAAGCGTTCCAGCGCCGTGGGCCGCGCTATGGGCCCACCTGTCCTCACCACGGTGCGGCTCGTCGGTCCCGGGCGGCGGCCCGTGGTCCGTCGTCGACGGCTGGTGTAGGTGAGCACGTCGTGCTCGCGGCGCAGTCGCATCCTCGACCATGTGTAGGGAAGGCGTACGCCGAGCCGGCCCACCAGGGCGGGGATGAGCCGGGCCGCGTCGAGGGAGCGGAACACGACGCCGCGCCGTCCGTGGTCGTCGACCGAGTACAGCCGTACGTTCGTCTCGCAGAACGTTCCGAGGTACGGCAGGCCGGGGCCCGGCCCCAGGCCCACGTCGCGCATCAGGAAGGGGACCAGGCCGACGTAGGTGACCCCGTCGAGGGTGTCCGGGCGGGTACCGGGCGGCAGGAGCCCCGCCACCCGGTCGGGGTCCACCGGCCAGTGCAGGAAGGTCAGTTCGTGCCAGCCCTGTACGAGCGTCGGCCGCCGTACGGGCCGCGGCGTGGACAGGGTGATCGGCTCGGTCTCCATGGCCCCACCTTGTAGCACGACCGCCTCGCCTGGGATTTCGCCGGGGTTTTCGGCGGGGTTTTCGGCGGGGTTTTCGCCGAGTCCGTGTGTCAGGCCGCGGTGTACCCGAGCTGGCGCCTCATGTAGGGGGTCATGAGGGTCTTCGCCTTGGCGAGGGTGGAGGTGCGGCCGCCGAGGACCGCGGTCTCGCCGCCCGGCACGGGCACCATGGTCACGCCGTCGGCCGGGCCGAAGGGCACGATGAGCGGGGTGCGGTGGGCCGGCCGGTAGGAGCGGGGCTCCTTCCGGTGCTTGCCGGAACTCTGCAGGTAGGCACGGATGTTCCAGGCGGCGAGGTCCGCCTGGGAGGTCGCGACGGGAGTGAGCTTGAGCTCGCTGATGTCGTTCACGTCGCCGACAGCGAACACGTCCTGCCGCCCTCCCGCCCGGAGCGTCCGGTCGACCTTCACATGCCCGGTCGCGTTCAGCCAGTCGCCGTGCCCGGCCAGCCGCAGCCAGAGCGTGTTGGGGGTGGTGCCGGTCGCCCAGAAGGAGAGGTCGGCGTCGATGACGGTGCCCCGGCTGTCGCGGAAGGTGCCGAAGTCGTTGCCGGGGGACATGAAGGAGTCGAGCCGCACCTCCACGTCGTGCGCCTCCAGCCAGGCACGCGCCTTGCGTCCGGCCCGCGCGCTGCCAGTGGAGTCGAGCAGGGCCGGACCGGAGTGGGCGAGCGTGACCCGGGCGTCCGGCCGGGCCAGACGGATCTCTGCGCCGAGCTCGACACCGGAGGGCCCGCCGCCGACGACCAGGACGTGTGCGGCGCCCGCGATGTTCCGCTGGTGCCCGGCGAACGACTTGGCCGCCTCCTCGCTGGTGCCGCCGACGAAGCGGGCCGGTTCGGGGTAGTCGGCACCGGTCGCGATCACCACCACGTCGTACGGGAGCCGCTCGCCGGTGGCCAGCACCACCTGCCGCTCGGTGGTGTCGATACGGACCGCCTTGCCCACGGCCACACGGCCGTTGCGGAGCAGCCGGTCGTACGGAATGAAGGGGGTCAACGTCCACGCCCGGTGCACGCCCGCCCGCAGGGAGGCTATGCGGTGGAAGAAGACCTCCTTGCGGTCCACCAGCGTGACCCGCGCCGCGCCGTCCAGCCGTTTCGCCAGCCGGACGCCCGCATAGCCGCCGCCGATCACCACTACGTCGCCGTCGTGCACACCGTTCTCCTGTGCCTGTGGGGGGAACGAGTGGCACTGCGGGTGGGCCGCTTCCGGCCACTCGACTCCTGTGAGCGTAACGCTTGAGACTTAAAGGTTTAGCGGGGCTGTGTGTGCGTTCTGTGAAGTGACAGCGCGGATGCCGGTGTGCGCCCGGGCAGGACGGGAACCGTCACGACATCTCCCTGCAGGATGCCGTGTTTTCACCCATCTCTCCGGGGCACCCGCGCCCGCATGGAGTGGTTGCGGAGTGCGGCCTGCGTGGGGGAGGACCCCGATCTGTTCTTCCCTGTGGGCACATCGGGTCCGGCTCTCAGGGACATCGCCGCCGCCAAGCGCGTCTGTTCCCGCTGCCCGGTGATCAGCCAGTGCCTGTCCTGGGCTCTCAACAGCGGGCAGACGGCGGGCGTCTGGGGCGGCCTGTGCGAGGAGGAACGCGCAGAGCTGCTCCGTGCGGCACGGGCCTCCCGCCTGGACAGGTACGGATAACACACTGCTCGCGCGCCCAGCCGGACATGACCGACAGCGCCAACTTCTCTGCGCAGCAGAGGTGTTGCCGTATGACCGGGGCGAAGGCCGTCGCTCCTGCGCATCGGTGCTCCCGCGAATCGGCTCCATATCGACACCGGCAGGCCTGTTCGTCAACGAAGCAGCCAGCCACCGTCGACGCTCAGATTCACGGCGTTGACCGAGCGGTTGCCGAGGCGGAAGTCCACCGAGTCGACCACGTCCCGCATGGTGGCCAGCCGGCCCGTCGGCGTCCTGGCGATCAGGGCGTCATGGGGCTTGTCCGACCAGAAGGGGCTGTCGCCGACGACGCCCGGGTGGACGGCGTTGACGCGGATCGGGGCGAGTTCGGTGGCGAGGGTGTGCACGAGGCCGGTCACGCCCGCGTTGACCGTGGCCACGGTGGTGGCGCCCGGGTACGGCCGCTCCTTCGCCTGGCCGCCGAACAGCACGATGGCGCTGTCGTCGTGCAGCCGTGGCTGGAGCGCGTGCACGACCTCCGTGTAGCCGACCAGCTTGAGGGTGACGAGGTGGATGGCCGCGTCGATGTCGTACTCGGTGACGCGGTTGTCGTCGCGGGAGATCCCGACGAGGACCAGATGGTCGACGCGGCCCACGTCCGTGAGCGCTCCGGCTATGTCGCGCGGTCTGGACAGGTCGAGGCCGAGGCCCAGGGCCGCGCCGACCTCCTTGGCGACGGTGTCGGCCCGGTGCGTGTCGCGCCCGGTGAGCACGACCTCGTCACCGCGCCCGGCACGGTGCCGGGCGATCTCCCGGCCGATCCCGGATGTACCGCCGATGACGACCACGCAGCTCATGAGTTCCCCTCCGGGGTACCCGGCTCCGCTTCCGACATCCCCAGGTTCCGGTTCCCCAGCGTCTCCCGCAAGTAGTCCCAGTCCCTGGTGAACCGGTAGGAGTGCCGCGACGGCGGCTGCGGCGCCTGCGTCTCCAGCCAGCGCACCGGCGTGTCACCGGCGTTGGAGAAGCCGTGCACGCAACCGGCGCCCGCCCAGGCCGTGTCCCCAGGCCCCAGCAGGTAACTCTCGCCGTCGAAGGTGGCGTTCACGGCTCCTTCGAGGATCAAATACGTCTCCTCGAAGGGATGGTCGTGCGTGCCCGCGACCCCGTCGGGCGCGTACCGCACCATGAACATGGTCGAGGCCACCGCCCCCAGGTCACTGTCCACCATCATCTTCACCGTGATCCCGCTGTAGACGAGGAGCGCGGTGCGCATGCTCGCCGACACGGCGAGGAGGTCCTGGGACTGTTTCCCGGGGTCCATCTGCGCGGGCTCGAAGTGGCCGTAGGAGCGGGTGCGCGGGTCGCGTACGTCGATCCGCAGCGGCTCGCGCTCCGGCAGCGCGGGCACCGCCTGGGTGTCGTATCCGTAGCGGGCCCGTGGTACCGGCGCGAGCATGTCGGCCCAGCGGGCGACGGTGTCCCCGGCGCCGCGCCAGGCGTGCGGCACGCCCGTCGGGAGCAGCCCGTAGTCGCCCTCTTCGAGGAGGAACGAGCCCTCGGGCACGTCGAGGACCACGGTCCCGGAGAGGATGTGGAAGCTCTCCTCGTACGAGTGGACGTGCGCGCCCACCGCGCCGTCGGGCCGCAGGTCGCACAGCCCGAAGCCGGTGTGGACGCTGCCGTCCTCCTCGCCGATGACGGCCCACCGCCGAAAACCGCTGCTGTCGTACGGGAGTTGGGGTGCCTCGGCGGCGCGCCGTACCAGGTGGTTGGTCATGCCTGCTGCTTCCTCGGCTCCGTGGCGGCCACCAGCCGGTCGCGTGACTCCTCGACCAGGCGGCGGGCGCGGCCGGCGTCGGCGAGCAGTCGGCCGTCGCGCTTGTGGATCACGCCGTCGACGACGACGGTGTCCACGTTGTACACGTCCGCGCTGAGGGTGACCGCGGCCGCCGCGTCGTACACCGGGGCCATGTTGAGCGCGGTGGCGTCGAGGGCGACCACGTCCGCCCGCTTGCCGGGGGTGAGCGAGCCGGTGCGGTCCTCCAGACCGGCCACGTGGGCGCCGTTGAGCGTGGCGATCTCCAGCATCTGACGTGCCGTCAACATAGTGCGGGGGACGGGCAGGTTGGCCTGCCAGCAGTCGGCGTTGACGCGGGCGCGTTCGGCGCCGAAGGCGGCGCGGATCTGGGTGAACATGTCTCCGGGCACGGTGGTGACGACGTCGATGCTCAAGGAAGGCCGCAGCCCGTGCTCGATGGCCTTCATCACGGGCGGCCAGCCGTGTCCCATCTGGGTCTCCACCTGGGCGGCGATGGAGACCGTGCCGCCGCTGTCGGCGACCATCCCCCACTCCTCCTCGCTGAGGTAGCAGCAGTGGACGTAGGTGGTGTCGGAGCCGAGCAGGCCGAGGCCCTGGAGTTGCTTGACCATGCCGAAGCGGCCGGCCAGCCGCCCCATCGCGACGTGCACCGTGATGGGGATGCCGAGTTCGCGGGCGAGGCCCCACTCGGCGGTGACGACGTCGTTCGTGCAGAAGCCGGGGCCTCGCGTGGCCAGGGCCATGGTCAGCAGGCCGCTGTCGGAGGCGAAGTACTCGTCGCGGATACGGCGCACGTCGTCGCCCGGCATCACGATCTTGCTGTCGTACCAGTAGTCGGAGAGCGAGGTGTTGGCGCTGCCGTAGGCGTACTGGGCGCGGATGCCGGTCTCGGTGAGGGCCTGGAGAGCGGCGTCGGGGTGTTCGGGCGTGTTGTTGATGTGGGACCAGTCGACGAGTGTGGTGATGCCCGCGCTGAGGCACTCCAGGGTGCCCGCGAGGTTGGCCGCGTACACGTCCTCGGGGGTGTAGACGGGCGCGAACGTGTCGAGGACGTCGACGAAGTAGTCGTCCAGCGTGGCGTTGGGAGCACAGCCGCGGATGGACGTCTCCCAGGTGTGGCGGTGGGTGTCGACGAAGCCGGGGATCACGATCCTCCCGGTCATGTCGAGGACCTCGGCGTCCACGTCGGCGTCGATGCGCTGCTCGACCGCCGTGATCTTCCCGTCCTCGATGAGGACGTCGCCCTGGGGCAGGTCCCCGAGCGCCGGGTCCATCGTCACGACGTGGCCCGAGCGCAGGAGCATCCGGTTGGTCATCGCCCTTCCTCCCAGGGGGTGTGCGGTACGGGTGCGAGTGCGGGTGGGGG
>NZ_VMNX01000312.1 GCF_009377235.1 Streptomyces acidicola | reverse complement strand
GGGGCTGGCCCCCGAAACGGGGTCCGGGGCGAAGCCGCCGAAGGCGGGGCCGGGGCACAGCCCCGGAACCCTGGGGGTCCAGGGGGCGCAGCCCCCTTGGCCGGGGTCGAAGGGGCGGAGCCCCTGGGGATGGGACGGGTAGGGGCGGCGGGGGCGAGGAAAGGCCCGCGCGGCTCGGGGCAGGGGAAAGCCTTCGGCCGTGCCCCCCGGTGAGGGGAGGGCACGGCCGAAGGCTTACAGGGTGACCCAGCGGTCCAGGGCGGCGCAGACGAGCAAACGGGCACGCGACCCGGCGACCGCCCGGACCCGGGCTATGTCACACGTCGAAGTACAGCTCGAACTCGTGCGGGTGCGGCCGCAGCTGCAGCGGAGCGATCTCGTTCGTGCGCTTGTAGTCGATCCACGTCTCGATCAGGTCGGAGGTGAAGACGTCGCCCTGGAGAAGGAACTCGTGGTCGGCCTCGAGGGAGTCGAGGACGGCCGGAAGCGAGGTCGGGACCTGCGGAACGCCCGCGTGCTCCTCGGGAGCCAGCTCGTACAGGTCCTTGTCGATCGGCTCGGCCGGCTCGATCTTGTTCTTGATGCCGTCCAGACCCGCGAGGAGCAGCGCCGAGAAGGCCAGGTACGGGTTGCCGGAGGAGTCGGGCGCGCGGAACTCGACGCGCTTGGCCTTCGGGTTCGACCCCGTGATCGGGATACGCATGGCCGCGGAGCGGTTGCGCTGCGAGTACACCAGGTTGACCGGCGCCTCGAAGCCCGGCACCAGACGGTGGTACGAGTTCACCGTCGGGTTGGTGAAGGCCAGCAGCGACGGCGCGTGCTTGAGGATGCCGCCGATGTAGTAGCGGGCGGTGTCCGACAGACCCGCGTAACCGGCCTCGTCGTAGAACAGCGGGGAGCCGCCCGTCCACAGGGACTGGTGGACGTGCATGCCCGAGCCGTTGTCACCGAAGATCGGCTTCGGCATGAAGGTCGCCGTCTTGCCGTTCTTCCACGCCACGTTCTTCACGATGTACTTGAAGAGCTGGAGGTCGTCGGCGGCGGCGAGCAGCGTGTTGAACTTGTAGTTGATCTCGGCCTGGCCGGCGGTGCCCACCTCGTGGTGCTGGCGCTCGACCTGCAGGCCGGCCTCGTTCAGCGCCAGGGAGATCTCGGCACGCAGGTCGGCGAAGTGGTCGACCGGCGGGACCGGGAAGTACCCGCCCTTGTAGCGGACCTTGTAACCGCGGTTGTTCTCGACGGCACCCGTGTTCCAGGCACCGGCCTCGGAGTCGATCTCGTAGAAGGCACCGTTGGCCTTCGTCTCGAAGCGGGCCGAGTCGAAGACGTAGAACTCGGCCTCGGGGCCGAAGTACGCGGTGTCGGCGATACCGGTCGACGCGAGGTACGCCTCGGCCTTCTTCGCCACGTTGCGGGGGTCACGGGAGTACTGCTCGCCCGTGATCGGGTCGTGGATGAAGAAGTTGATGTTGACCGTCTTGTCGCGGCGGAACGGGTCGACGCGCGCGGTGGACAGGTCGGCGCGGAGCGCCATGTCGGACTCGTGGATGGCCTGGAAGCCACGGATCGAGGAGCCGTCGAACGCGAGCTCCTCGGCCGGGTCGAAGGCCTCTGCCGGCACCGTGAAGTGCTGCATCACACCGGGCAGGTCGCAGAAACGGACGTCGACGAACTTGACGTCCTCGTCCGCGATGAACTTCTTGGCCTCGTCGGCGTTCTGGAACATCCAGCTCCTCCTACTCCCGACCGTCCGTGCCGGGGTGGTAGTTCGTTCGTGCGGCCAGTGCGGTGGCACACGCTGATCTCGACACTAGGGACGGGTGATTACTCGGGTGTGACCCATTTGTTTCGTTCAAGTTAACCGACCCGGCCCCTGCCCACCCCACCTGTGAGGATCCCCGTACGGGGGAAGTACGGTGGTCGGGTGGACAAGAGGCAAGCACTCGGATCGTGGCTCTCCGGCCCCCGCGCGGCCGCTGAGGACGCGGGCGTCGACTTCGGATACCCCGGTGAGCAGCTGGGTCTGCCGGAGTCCGGCTCCGGCTCGATCGCACGCCCCGGCCGACGGCTCGGAGCCCTCGCCGTCGACTGGGCTCTGTGCGTCCTGATCGCATACAGCTTGATCACCGACGGCTACGGCCAGGCGACCAGCAACTGGGCGCTGCTGATCTTCTTCCTGCTCCATGTCCTGACGGTCGGCACGGTCGGCTTCACCCCGGGCAAGCGCCTCTTCGGCATCCGCGTGGTGACCCAGGACACCGGCACGGTGAACCCCCTCCGGGCCGTTCTCCGCTCGCTCCTTCTCTGCCTCGCCATCCCGCCCCTCGTCTGGGACCGCGACGGCCGGGGCCTGCACGACCGCCTGGCGCGCACGGTGGAGCTCCGCATCTGAGGTATCTGAGCGCGCCGGGCGCGTGCCCTGCGGCCCTGACAAGCGCAAGGGGCCCGGGAACCTTCTGGTCCCCGGGCCCCGAAGTCGTTCAAGCCGGCTCAAGCCCGGCGGCCGCAACGTCACCGAAGCTTTTACCGAAGCTTCGGACCGCCCCGCGGCATCTTCATTCCCTTCGGCATGGGCCCCTTCGGCAACGGCATGTTGCTCATCAGGTCGCCCATCGCCCGCAGACGGTCATTCGTGGCGGTCACCTGGGGCCCGCTCAGAACGCGCGGCAGCTTCAGCATCGTCGTCCGAAGCTTCTTCAGCGGGATCTGGTCATCGCCGGTGCCCACGATCAGATCGTGCACGGGCACGTCCGCCACGATCCGGGTCATCTTCTTCTTCTCGGCGGCCAGCAGGCTCTTCACCCGGTTCGGGTTGCCCTCGGCGACCAGCACGATGCCCGCCTTGCCGACGGCGCGGTGCACCACGTCCTGGCTGCGGTTCATCGCCACCGCCGGAGTGGTCGTCCACCCCCGGCCGACGTTGTCGAGCACCGCGGCCGCGGCACCCGGCTGACCCTCCATCTGACCGAACGCGGCCCGCTCGGCCCGCCGCCCGAAGACGATCGCCGTCGCGAGGAAGGCGAGCAGGAAGCCGAGAATGCCGAGATAGATGGGGTGACCGATCAAGAAACCGATCGCGAGGAAGACACCGAAGGTGACGATTCCGACAGCCGCGAGTACAAGACCGATCTTCTTGTCGGCCTTGCGGGTCATCTTGTAAGTCAGGGCGATCTGCTTGAGCCGCCCGGGGTTCGCAGCGTCCGCTGCGGTTTCCTTCCTCGCCATGCCACGAAGTCTACGTGGCCCGCCAGGCGAGGACGACGGCGGTGCCGACGGCGGTTCTGACGGGGAGCGGGACGCGGTGCGGCGGAGGTCAGAGCCGCTGGGAGGTGACGGCCTCTTCGAGGACCCGCTGGGCCTCGACCCGGTCCTTGGCGCGACGGCGGTCCTCCAGGACGGAGGTCCAGGCGTTGCGGCGGGCGGTGCGCTGTCCGCCGCTCATGAGCAGCGACTCGACGGCACGGAGTGCATTGGTGAACGACGGGATCGCGGTGGCGCGGACGGGTGTGGCCTGCATGCTGGAGGTCCCCTCTCAGGGATGGCGGCTCTGGTCAGGGCTCTACGTGGTGTGAAACCAGGGTCACTGAATGGTGTTACCAGTGCGTGACCGACCGGTCAAACGCCAATGAAGCCTTGTTTTGCGGCCCTTAAACCTTGACGCGGCCCTGATGACGCCCCCTGTCTGCGGGGACGGTCAGGACCGCGTCGTATTGGCCACTACTCGACAGTAGCCGCTTGTGCGCAGATTCACACCCGGGAAGTGGCACGCAGTGCCACCACCGGTGCTGTTACGCCCGTATGCCCGTACGTCGGGTCAGACGGCCTGGGACGCCACGTACGTCCCCCGCCGCTCGACCGCCATCCGGTACAGCCGGCCGGCCCGGTACGAGGAGCGCACCAGCGGGCCGGACATCACGCCGGAGAAACCGATCTGCTCGGCCTCCTCCTTCAGCTCCACGAACTCGTGCGGCTTGACCCAGCGCTCCACGGGGTGGTGGCGGACGCTCGGGCGCAGGTACTGCGTGATGGTGACGAGCTCGCAACCGGCGTCGTGCAGCTGCCGGAGTGCGTCGCTGACCTCCTCGCGGGTCTCGCCCATGCCGAGGATCAGGTTCGACTTGGTGACCAGGCCGTAGTCGCGGGCCGCGGTGATGACCTTGAGCGAGCGCTCGTACCGGAAGCCGGGGCGGATCCGCTTGAAGATCCGGGGCACGGTCTCGACGTTGTGGGCGAAGACCTCGGGGCGGGAGGCGAAGACCTCCTCCAGCAGCTCCGGGACGGCGTTGAAGTCCGGGGCGAGGAGCTCGACCTTGGTGGGTCCGTCCGCCCGTCCGGCGGTCTGCTGGTGAATCTGTCGGACGGTCTCGGCGTACAGCCAGGCACCGCCGTCGGGGAGGTCGTCGCGGGCGACGCCGGTGATCGTGGCGTAGTTGAGGTCCATGGTGACCACGGACTCGCCCACGCGGCGCGGCTCGTCGCGGTCCAGGGCCTCGGGCTTGCCGGTGTCGATCTGGCAGAAGTCGCAGCGCCGGGTGCACTGGTCGCCGCCGATGAGGAAGGTCGCCTCGCGGTCCTCCCAGCACTCGTAGATGTTGGGGCAGCCGGCTTCCTGGCAGACCGTGTGCAGGCCCTCGCTCTTCACGAGGTTCTGCATCTTCGTGTACTCGGGACCCATTTTCGCCCGGGTCTTGATCCACTCGGGCTTGCGCTCGATGGGGGTCTGGCTGTTCCGGACCTCCAGGCGCAGCATCTTGCGTCCGTCGGGTGAGACTGCGGACACATCGGCTCCCTGTAGCTTTGATTCTTCGGCGTACACCAGGGTACGCCCGTACGGTTGTCGGCCTCCGGGGTGGGCAACCTTCGGCTTTCGGGGGACATTCCCGTCCGGAGGCGCCGGCTTTTTCCGCCCCGCCGGGCTACACCGCCGCCCGCTCCACCTCGCGCGGCTTCGGTTCCGCGTTCTCCAGCACGTCCCGCAGGTGCCGCTCCACGACCGGCAGCACACCCGGGATCGTCAGGTCGCGGCCCAGCTCGGCGGCCAGGGACGTGACGCCCGCGTCGCGGATCCCGCAGGGGATGATCCGGTCGAACCAGGAGTTGTCGGGGTTCACGTTGAACGAGAAGCCGTGCATCGTGACGCCCTTGGCCACCCGGATGCCGATCGCGGCGATCTTGCGGTCCTCGCGCCGCTGCCCGGCGTTGGAGGGCGCGTACTCGGGCCCGTTGAGGCGCGGGTCGAACTCCTCGTCGTGCAGCCGCGGGTCGAAGTCCAGGGAGAGTCCGCCGAGGGCCGGCCGCTGGTCCACCGGGTCGCCGAGCACCCACACGCCGCTGCGGCCCTCGACCCGGGTGGTCTCCAGGCCGAACTCCGCGCACGTACGGATCAGGGCGTCCTCAAGGCGCCGCACATGGGCCACCACGTCCACCGGACGCGGCAGCTTCTGGATCGGGTAGCCCACGATCTGACCCGGACCGTGCCAGGTGATCTTGCCGCCGCGGTCCACGTCGACGACGGGTGTGCCGTCGAGGGGCCGCTCGCTGTCGGCCGTACGCCGGCCCGCCGTGTAGACCGGCGGATGCTCCAGCAGCAGCACGGTGTCGGGTACCTCGTCCGCGAACCGCGCCGCGTGCACCCGGCGCTGTTCGTCCCACGCCACCTGGTACTCGACGGCCTCGGCACCGAACCCCATGCGGACGAACCGCAGCTCACTCACGGCAAGCGCCTCCCTGGATGCGCTGAAGCACTGGATGCAGGCAGTGGATGCATGCACGGCACTGGACGCATCACGCACTCATTCGTGTATTCGTCGGGCGCGCGATGCGTTCGTCATGCATGTACGCGCCTACGCCACTGTACGCCCGGCCGATTCCCGTCAGCCGAGCGACCAATCTTCACACGATCGGATGAATGGAAGGCGAAGAATGTGATCGGCCGCTCACTCTCCGCTACATTCACGCCGTTCATGAGGCCATAAGGGCTGCTCACAGGCAATCCGGGCACCTCGCCGAAGATCGGGAAGGCAGACCGCACCGCAGATGACGGAACGACCCCCGCAGCGCACCCCCAACCGCCAGCTCGCCGCCCTCATCGCAGAAGCGGGGTTCTCCAACGCGGGGCTGGCGCGCCGTGTGGACCAGCTCGGCCTCGAACACGGACTCGACCTGAGATACGACAAGACATCGGTCACCCGGTGGCTGCGCGGCCAGCAGCCCCGGGGTACGACCCCCGCACTGATCGCCGAGGTGTTCACGCGCCGCCTCGGCCGTCGGCTCTCCGCCCAGGACCTCGGTCTCGACGCGTGCGCACCCGTCTACGCGGGCCTGGAGTTCGCCGCGACCCCCGAGGAGGCCATCGACATCGTCGGCGGGCTGTGGCGCAAGGACTCCGGCAGCCACGCCGAGCTCCGGAAGATCGCGTTCACTCCGGCGGGGCTCGTCGTCCCCAGCCGGGACTGGCTGATCGGCCGGGCCGACGACCGGGTCGGACGGGGTGACCCGGCCGCCGGGCGCGTCCCCGCACAGGTCCGACCCGCCCCCAGGCTCCCGGCTCCGCCCGAACAGGGAGCACCCCCGTCCCGGCAGCGCAGTCAGACCGAGCGCAGCCCCGGCCAGCGGGTCACCGCGGGCGACATCGCGGCCCTCCGCTCGGTGGGGGAGCTCTTCCGCGCCCTCGACCACGCCTACGGAGGCGGCCACGCCCGCCAGGCCCTGGTGCGCTACCTGGAGCACGAGGCCGAGCCGATGCTGCGGGGCACGTACGGCGAGCAGACCGGCCGCCGTCTCTTCGCGGCCGCCGCGGACCTCACGCGGCTCGCCGGCTGGACCTCGTACGACATCGCCGCCCACGGACTCGCCCAGCGGTACTTCGTCCAGGCGCTGCGGCTCGCGCAGGCGGCCGGGGACCGGATGTACGGGTCGTACGTGCTCGTGACGATGAGCCGCCAGGCCGTCTACCTCGGCCACGGGCGCGAGGCCGTCCAACTGGCACGCGTGGCCCAGCAGGGCGTCGGATCGTCGGCGCCGCCCGTCGTCCAGGCGCTGCTGCACTCCGTGGAGGCGCGCGGGCACGGTGTGCTCGGCGAGGTGCGGGCCTGCACGGCCGCGCTCGTCCGGGCCGAGCGCGCACTGGAGGCGGCCCAGCCCGGAGACGAGGTGCCGTACTGGGCGCGGTTCTTCGACCAGGCCCAGCTCGCCGACGAGTTCGGGCACTGCCACCGCGACCTCCAGCAGTACCGGGCCGCGGCCCAGCACGCCGAGCGCTCCCTGCAACTGCGCGCGCCCGGCTACGCCCGCAGCCGTCTCTTCTGCCGCGTCGTCCTCGCCTCCGCCCGGCTCGGGCTCGGCGAACTCGACCAGGCCTGCCAGCTGGGCGCGGAGGCCGCCGGGCAGGCGGCCGAGATGCGGTCGGTCCGCGCGGTCGAGTACGTACGCGACTTCGAGCGCCGGCTGGAGCCGTACCGGGACGCGGCACCGGTACGGGGATACCGGGACCGGGTGGCGGCGCTCGGGTAGGGCGTGGGAGTACGGCGGCAGGGGCGCCCGGACCGACCGGGCGCCCCTGCCTCTCGGCCCACCAAGCCCTCGTCCTCACGCGGCCGTTTCGAGGGGCTCCACTCGTGAGGTCGGTTGGGTGTCCAGGTCCGTGAGGACGGCGTGGGCGGCCCGGCGGGCCGAGTGGAGGGCACCCTGGACGGTGCTCGTGTCGCGGTGGTCGCCGCAGACGTACAGACCGGCGAGCAGCCGTACGGGGCGCCGGAGGTCGTGCGGCGGGGGCATCGCGGGGACGGCCTCGGCGTCGTGGTGGACCGCGAGGAGTTCCCAGCGGGTCGTCGATGTGCCGTAGAGGCGGGCGAGTTGGGAACGGACCGTCGCATCCAGGTGGGCCGGGTCCGGGAGTGGGCCCAGCACGGTCGAGGAGATCAGTGCGCGGCCGGCCGGGGCCCGGGACGGGTCGACCTGGCTGATGACCGCCGTGTGGGAGACCGGGCCGCCGCGGTCGGCGTCCAGGAGCAACGCCGGTTCGGTGAGCGGGGGTTCGTCCGTGGTGTGGTGCAGGACCGTCACCGGGTGGAAGGCGGGGACGCGCAGACCGGGGAGGAACTCGGCGGCGGCGCGTGCGCCCGTGGCCAACAGGACGCCACGGCAGGGAAGTTCGCCGTGGTCGACGGTGGTCACGGACGTGGTGCTGATGGATGTCACCCGTACGCCCGTCCGCACGCTGCCCGGTGGGAGCGTGGCCGCGAGGAGCTCCGGGAGCGTGTCGGCGCCGCCCTCCGGGAGGCACAGTCGGCCCGTCGCGAAGGAGTGCAGGGCGAGGTCGGCACACCGGCTGGAGGTGAGGAGCGTGGGGTCGGCCAGCAGGGCGGTGAGCAGGGGGCGCAGAAAACCGTCGATGGCGCGTGCCGGGAAGCCTCGGCTCACCAGTGCCCGGGCGGTGGGGAGTTCCGTGCGCGTGAGGAGCTGCTCGGGCGGCGTGGCGGCGAGCCTGGCGAGGGCGGTGGCCAGACGGGACTGGTCCGCCAGTGTGCCGAGGGGGCCTGAACGGGGCGTGCCGGGGGCGCCCTGGGCGCGAGGTATGCGGGGGGCGCTCGCAAGGGCGCGTACGGCCGTGAGTGCGCCCCTTGGGCTTCGGGTGGTGGTCGGAGTTGTGTCGACGCGGTGAAGGTGTCCGCCCGCGTGCAGCAGGAGGGCCGGCGAGAAGGGGTGCAGCACCAGGGCGTCCAGGGCCGGGATGCGGGCGAGTTCCGGGTACGACATCGACAGCAGCGGGGCCGTGCGGTCGAGGCGGAAGCCGTCGACCTTCTCGGTGGCCATGCGGCCGCCCACGGCGGGGGCGGCCTCCAGTACGGTGACGCTCAGTCCTGCGCTGGTCAGATGGTGGGCGGCCGCGAGGCCGGCGACCCCGGCTCCCACGACGATGACGTCCACGGTTTCCGTTTGGTGCGCCGACTCAAGCACGTGCCCCTCCCGAGGTCGCGCGGCTGCTGGAGACGTCATGCCCCCAACCGGCTTCTGGAATACCCGAGTTCCGCGATGAGGGTAGGTGGCCGGGCGGCCGGGAGGAGTCGCGCGTCGCCCTCGCACGGACGCATGGGGGGCGCGTTCGGTGCTTCCACCGGTGCGGCTCGGGAGGTTTCGCCCCCGCCGCCCCTACCCGTCCCATCCCTGGGGCTGCCGCCCCAGACC
>NZ_VMNX01000311.1 GCF_009377235.1 Streptomyces acidicola | reverse complement strand
ACCCCCACGAAGCCGAAGCCGCCCCCGGCGCGGGACGAGCCCGGCCCGCCGAACGGCACGTACGCACAGGTCGTGAACGTCTCCAGCGGTCTGTGCCTGGACATCCGCGGCGGCGAACCGGAGCTGGGCACCGACGTCGTCACCGCACCCTGCTCCTCCTCCCGCACCCAGTTCTGGCGTGTCGACACCGACCGTGAGGTCCTCCAGTCCTACGGCGACCCCGACTACTGCCTCGACAGCCGCGGTTCCGCCTTCCGGGGCGTCGGCGTCTGGGAGTGCGCGTCGGTCGACGGCCGCAACGGCCGCAACCTCCGCTTCACGGTCGACGCCGACGGCACGATCGTCCCGGCCGTCGCACCCGGCCACGCGGTCAGCCCGTACGACTCCGGCACGCTGTTCCTGCTTCCGGACCAGGGGCGCGCGGACCAGCGGTGGCAGGCGGGTGCGCAGGCCGGGTGACCGGCGGCCGAATGTCTATGTGACGGGCACCCCGCGCCGCCACACCTGTGAGACGAGCGGTACGCCCGGGCGGTAGGCCAGGTGGACATGGCTCGGGGCGTCGAGGAGAGCGAGGTCGGCGTACGCGCCGGGGGTGAGGCGGCCGATGTCCGTGCGGCGCAGGGCCGCCGCCCCGCCCGCCGTGGCCGACCACACCGCCTCGTCGGGGGTCATCCTCATGTCCCGTACGGCGAGGGCGATGCAGAAGGGCACGGACGAGGTGAAGGACGAACCCGGGTTGCAGTCCGTCGACAGGGCGACCGTGACACCCGCGTCGAGGAGGCGGCGGGCGTCGGGCCACTCGGCACGGGTGGAGAACTCGGCGCCCGGCAGGAGCGTGGCGACGGTCGAACTGTTCGCCAGGGCCTCGATGTCGTCGTCGGTCAGGTGGGTGCAGTGGTCCGCGCTGGCCGCGTCGAGCTCGACCGCCAACTGCACACCGGGACCGTACGAGAGCTGGTTGGCGTGGACGCGTGGGTGCAGGCCCTTGGCCTTGCCGGCGGTGAGGATGGCGCGCGCCTGGTCGCCGTCGAAGGCGCCCTGTTCGCAGAAGACGTCGATCCAGCGGGCGTACGGGGCGCAGGCGTCGAGCATCTCGCCGGTGACCAGGGCCACGTACGCGGCCGGGTCGTCGGCGTGGTCGGGCGGCACGATGTGGGCACCGAGGTAGGTGACCTCGTCGGTGTGGCGGGCGGCGATGCGCAGGGCGCGGGCCTCGTCGGCGACGGTGAGGCCGTAGCCGGACTTGGTCTCGAAGGTGGTGGTGCCCTGGCGGAGGGCCTCGGTGAGGTAGTGGGTGAGGTTGGCCTCCAGTTGGGCGTCCGTGGCCGCCCGGGTGGCCGCGACGGTCGTACGGATGCCGCCGGCCGTGTAGCTCCGGCCCGACATGCGGGCGTTGAACTCCTGGGTGCGGTCGCCCGCGAAGACGAGGTGCGAGTGGGAGTCCACGAAGCCGGGGATCACCGCGCGGCCCTCGGCGTCGACCCGGTTGTCAGTGGCGGGTGCTTTGCTTGATTCACCGGTCCACGCGACGCGGTCGCCTTCGATGACGACGGCCGCGTCCTGGATCAGTCCAAGGGGGGATCTGTCACCGAGGGAGGGGTCGTTGGTGACCAGGGCGGCGATGTTGGTGATGACGGTGCTGGCGGTGCTCGCCGAGTGGGCGGGGCTGGCGGTGCTCGGGCTGCTCATGGCGTCCTTGGTGGCCTGGTCTGCGGTGGGGTCGGGGGAGGGTGGCTCCGGTGTGCGGCCGGGGATTCGGGCCAAGGGCCCTAGCCGCGCAGGGCTTCGACGGCCGCTGCCAGCGCCGCCGGCACGTCCGGCACAAGAGTGTGCACCCCGTCGCGTACGACGTGCCGTCCGCCCACGACCGTATGACGCACATCCGCTGCCGACGCGGCGAATACGGCCGTCTCGGCAGCGAGTCGCGGCGACGGCCCGGCTGTCCTGACCGAGTCGAGCGCGACCGTCGTGAAGTCGGCGAGCGCGCCGGGCTCCAGGGTGCCCGCGTCGTCCCAGCCGAGGGCCGCGTGGCCGTCGGCCGAGGCCGCCCGCAGGAGGGCCGCCGCCGTCCAGTGACCGCGTGTGCGGGTGCGCAGCCGCTCGTTCAGCTCCATCGCGCGGGCCTCTTCCAGGAGGTCGATCACGGCGTGGCTGTCGGAGCCGAGGGAGAGCGGTGAGCCCGCCCGTTGCAGGGCGGCCGCGGGTCCGATGCCGTCGGCGAGGTCGCGCTCGGTGGTGGGACACATGCACGTACCCGTCGAGGTGGACCCGATCAGGGTGATGTCCTCGTCGGTGAGGTGGGTGTTGTGGACGCCGGTCGTGCGCGGCCCGAGGACACCGTGCTCGGCGAGGAGCTGGGTCGGTGTGCACCCGTGAGCCGCGAGGCAGGCGTCGTTCTCCGCCGTCTGCTCGGACAGGTGCACGTGCAGCGGGGCCCGCCGCTCCTCCGCCCACCGGGCCACGGTCGCCAACTGCCCCGCGGGCACAGCCCGTACGGAGTGGACGGCGGCACCGATCCGCAGGTGATCCCGTTCCTTGAGAAGTGAAGAGCGTTCCGCCCAGGCCTCCGCCGTGCCGTCGGAGAAGCGGAGCTGGTGCTGGTCGGGTGCCTGGCCGAAGCCGGAGGACAGGTACGCGGTGTCGAGGAGGGTGATGCGGATCCCGGCCTCGCCGGCGGCCGCGACGAGCGCCTCGCCCATGGCGTTCGGGTCCGCGTAAGCAGTGCCGCCGGGGGCGTGGTGGAGGTAGTGGAACTCGCCGACGACCGTGATGCCGGCGAGGGCCATCTCCGCGTAGGCGGCCTGCGCGAGGGCGTGGTAGGTCTCGGGGGTCAGCCGGTCCGCGACGCCGTACATGACCTCGCGCCAGGTCCAGAAGGTGCCGGACCCGACCTGGACGGTGCCGCGCAGGGCCCGGTGGAAGGCGTGGCTGTGGGCGTTGGCGAGCCCGGGAAGAGTGAGCCCGCGCAGCACCTCGGCGCCGGGCGGCGGGGCTCCGGTGTCCCGCCGCACGGCGGTGATGCGTCCGTCCGCGACATCGACGGCCACGCCCGCCGCGACGTGGGTGTCCAACCAGGCGTGCTCCAGCCAGTACGTGCTCCGCGTCACCTGCAGGCCAGCCCTTCCAGTACGTCGGCGAGTGCGGTCACCCCGGCCACGCAGTCGTCCTCGGCGGCGTGCTCGGCCGGGGAGTGCGAGACGCCTGTGGGGTTGCGCACGAACAGCATGGCGGTAGGGATGTTCCCGGACAGGATTCCCGCATCGTGTCCGGCACCGGTGCCGAGGACGGGCACGTTCAGGTCCGTGTCCTTGCCGAGGATGCGGGCCAGTTCGTCGCGCAGGGCGTGGTCGAACTCGACGACGGGCGTGAAGGACTCACGGACGACGTCGAGGTCGACGCCGTGGGCCTCGGCGTACTCGCGGGCGGCCTTCTCGATGCCGCCGACGACGGTGTCGAGGCTGTTCTGGTCGGCGGCGCGGGAGTCGAGCCAGCCGCGCACCAGCGAGGGGATGGCGTTGACACCGTTCGGCTCGACGACGATCTTGCCGAAGGTGGCGACGGCACCGGTGAGTTCGGCCTCGCGGCGGGCGGCGAGCACGGTCTCGGCGTACGACAGCATCGGGTCGCGCCGGTCGGCGAGCCGCGTGGTCCCCGCGTGGTTGGCCTCGCCCCGGAAGTCGAACCGCCACCGTCCGTGCGGCCAGATGGCGCCGGCGATGCCGACCCGGTCGCCGGACAGGTCGAGCGCGCGTCCCTGCTCGACGTGCAGTTCGACGAAGGCGCCGATGCGGGCGAGGCGTTCGGGGTCGGCGCCGATGGTGTCGGGGTCGTACCCGGCGGCTTCCATGGCGCGCGGCAGGGTGATCCCGTCGCCGTCGGTGAGCCGGTGCGCCTGCTCGACGGTGAGCTGCCCGGCGGTGAGCCGCGACCCGACGCAGGCGAGCCCGAACCGGGCGCCCTCCTCGTCGCCGAAGTTGACGACGGCAAGGGGCTTGGTGAACTGCGCGTTCCTGCTCCGCAGTTCGTCGAGGGCGGCGAAGGAGGACACGACCCCGAGGGGCCCGTCGAAGGCGCCGCCGTCGGGTACGGAGTCGAGGTGTGACCCGGTGACGACGGCGTCCCCGGCGGCGGGGTCCCCGAGCCACGCCCACTGGTTGCCGTTCCGGTCGACCTCGTAGGTGAGCCCGCGGGCCTCGGCCTGTTCCTTGAACCAGGCCCGGCACTCGGCGTCGGCACCGGTCCAGGCGTAGCGGCGGTAGCCGCCGGAGGCGGAGTCGCGGCCGATCGGCAGCAGCTCCGCCCACATGCTGTGGAAGGTCACGCGTCGTCACCCTCACGCATCGGCACCCGGACCCCGCGCTCGTCCGCCACCGACTCGGCGATGTCGTACCCGGCGTCCACGTGCCGGATGACGCCCATGCCCGGGTCGTTGGTCAGCACCCGCCGGATCTTCTCCCCGCCGAGCTTCGTGCCGTCGGCCACCGTCACCTGGCCGGCGTGGATGGACCGGCCCATACCGACGCCGCCTCCGTGGTGGATGGACACCCAGGACGCGCCGGACGCCACGTTGACCATGGCGTTGAGCAGCGGCCAGTCGGCGATCGCGTCGGAGCCGTCGAGCATCGCCTCGGTCTCGCGGTAGGGCGAGGCCACCGACCCGCAGTCGAGGTGATCCCGCCCGATGGCCAGCGGGGCGGCCAGTTCACCGCTCGCGACCATGTCGTTGAAGCGCTCGCCCGCGCGGTCCCGCTCCCCGTATCCCAGCCAGCAGATGCGCGCGGGAAGGCCCTGGAAGTGGACGCGTTCCCCCGCCATCTTGATCCAGCGGGCGAGGGACTCGTTCTCCGGGAAGAGGTCCAGGAGCGCCCGGTCGGTCTTCGCGATGTCCGACGCCTCACCGGACAGGGCCGCCCAGCGGAAGGGGCCCTTGCCCTCGCAGAACAGCGGACGGATGTAGGCGGGCACGAACCCAGGGAAGGCGAACGCCCGCTCGTATCCGGCGAGTTGGGCCTCCCCACGGATCGAGTTGCCGTAGTCGAAGACCTCGGCGCCGGCGTCCATGAAGCCGACCATGGCCTCGACGTGCTGGGCCATCGACTCGCGCGCGCGGGTGGTGAAGCCGGCGGGGTCCTTCGCCGCGTAGGAGGCCATGTCGTCGAAGTCGACGCCCAGCGGCAGGTAGGCCAGCGGGTCGTGCGCGGAGGTCTGGTCGGTGACGATGTCGATGGGCGCGCCCTCGGCGAGCATGCGCGGCAGCAGCTCCGCCGCGTTGCCGAGCAGTCCGATGGACAGCGGCCGGCGGGCGTCGCGGGCCTCGACGGCGAGTTGGAGGGCGTGCTCCAGGGAGTCGGCCTTCACGTCCAGGTAGCGGTGCTCGATGCGGCGCTCGATCGCGCGCGGGTCGCAGTCGATACAGAGGGCGACGCCGTCGTTCATCGTCACGGCGAGCGGCTGGGCACCACCCATGCCGCCGAGTCCGGCCGTCAGGGTGATCGTCCCGGCGAGCGACCCGCCGAACCGCTTGGCGGCCACGGCGGCGAAGGTCTCGTAGGTGCCCTGCAGGATGCCCTGGGTGCCGATGTAGATCCACGAACCGGCGGTCATCTGCCCGTACATGGTGAGACCGAGCTGTTCCAGCCGGCGGAACTCCTCCCAGTTGGCCCAGTCGCCCACCAGGTTGGAGTTGGCGATCAGGACGCGCGGCGCCCACTCGTGGGTCTGCATGACACCGACGGGACGGCCCGACTGCACGAGCATCGTCTCGTCCTGCTTCAGGGTCCGCAGCGTCCGCACCATCGCGTCGAAGGAGCGCCAGTCACGGGCGGCCTTCCCGGTGCCGCCGTAGACGACGAGCTTGTCGGGGTGCTCGGCGACCTCGGGGTCGAGGTTGTTCTGCAGCATGCGCAGCGCGGCTTCCTGCTGCCAGCCCAGGGCGCTTCGTTCCGTACCGCGCGGGGCTCGTACGGGTCGGGGTCCTGACACGGTCTGCCTCCTGGCGGTCTGGCGGGCTACGAGTGTTGCATCACTTATTCACATCCTGAAGCACTGAATAGACCTAGTCAATACCGCTTTACGCCAGCGGGGACGCGCTACGGGTGTTTGGGTGGACACACGGGACACATACCCCGGACAGGCACACCGGTCGGCCCGGGCGGCTCACCGGGCGGCCCGGCGGCGCACCGGTTCCGGGGCCCGAACACGCACGAACACGACAACGGGGGACACCATGGGGGACATGGAGCACGGATTCGCTGACGGCTCCGACGAGGGGCGCGCAGCACGACGGGACGGCGCCACCGACAGGGAGCGCGCCACACTGCGGGACGAGGCGATCCGTGCCGCCGTGGAGCGGGGACTGCTGGGGCCCGGCAGTCCCGTCGTCGGGCTCCTCGACGTCGCGGGCATCCGGGCCTCGGCGGCGGCGCTGCGGACGGCGTTCGACACCGTGACCGCACCGGGCACCCCGGTCCTGCACGCCTTCGCGGTGAAGGCCACGCCCCTCGTGCCCGTACTGCGCCTCCTGAACGAGGCGGGCATCGGCGCGGAGGTAGCCAGCCCCGGCGAGTTGGCACTCGCGCGGGCGGCGGGCATCACCCCGGCCCGGACAGTGCTCGACTCCCCGGCCAAGACCCAGGCCGAACTGCGCGAGGCGCTGGCCCTGGGCATCGCGGTCAACGCGGACAACCCCCAGGAACTCGACCGCATCGACGCCCTCGTCCAATCGGCACCCACGCGCTCCCCCATCGGCATCCGGGTCAACCCGCAGATAGGCGGCGGCACCATCGGCGCGACGTCCACCGCGACGTCCACGTCGAAGTTCGGGGTGGCCCTCCAGGACGAGGGCGCCCGGGAGTGGGTCGTCCGCGTCTGCACGGAGCGCCCCTGGCTGACCCGGCTGCATGCGCACACCGGCTCCCAGGGCGTCCCGCTCTCCCTGATGGCGCGGGGCGTGGAGGAGACGTACGCGCTCGCCGAGGAGATCAACGAACGCCTCGGGCGGCGCCAGATCGACACGATCGACATCGGCGGCGGGCTGCCGGTCAACTTCGCCTCGGACGACACGACCCCGACGTACGCGCAGTACGCCCGCCTGCTCTCCGAGGCCGTACCGGGGCTGTTCGACGGGCGGTACGGCCTGGTCACCGAGTTCGGGCGGTCACTGCTCGCCAAGCACGGCACGGTGGTGGCCCGCGTGGAGTACGCGAAGCGCGCGGGCGGCCGCCCCATCGCCATCACACACGCCGGGGTCCAGGTGGCGACCCGCACGGTCTACGCGCCGGCCTCGTGGCCCCTGCGCATCGCCGCATACGACCCGAAGGGGCGCCCCAAGGAGGGGCCCGCCGTCGTCCAGGACGTCGCCGGCCCGGCCTGTTTCTCCGGCGACCTCCTCGCCGAGGGCCAGGCCCTGCCCCTCCTGGACCAGGGTGACTACGCGGCCGCCCTGGACACCGGCGCGTACTACTTCGCCCACCACTACGCCTACAACTCCCTCCCGCGCCCCGCGATCCACGGCTTCGCCCCGGCCGAGCGGGGAGAGATCCGCTTCGCCCTCGTACGGGAGGCGCAGACCCCGGCCGAGATCGTCGCCGAGTCGGGCGGCGACCACCCGACAGCCCTCCTGGACCTGTAGGGGCCGCGCAGGCACGCGCAGGCACCACACCCAGGCCCCAGGCACCCCCAGTCCCAGGCACCCACGCCCCAGGCACCGGCGCGCGCGCCGCCGCGTGCTTCAACGCGTGCGCCGCGGGGTGCCGAGTTGACGCCCCGCACCGGCAGACAGGGATCCGCCGTCCCGGCTCATCACCGCAGCTCAGCGGGCATATCTCCGCACAGGCGTCAACAGCACCCGAATCAGGGAACAACCGACCCACGTTAGCCACTCGGGCGCATGTTCCACTGGAAAATGCCAGAACTCTCACGCCTGAGGCACACGTTGCGTAGCTTCGTGGTCACTGAGCCGTACCCGAGGCGGGAGGGGAAGCCACGGTGCCCGGAATCGACGAGTGTCTGGTGGAAGCCATGCGGCTGCCCGGTGCCCTGGGCGCCGCGGTGGTCGACTGGACCAGCGGCCTGGCGCTGGGCACGGTCGGCGAGGCACCCGGCGGCGACCACGAGACAACCGCGGCCGAAGCGGCGGAGCTGGCCCGAATCGCCGCCGAACACCGCGCGTTCGCACCGGAGGAGGGCTCCGGCTGGGACGGCGAGGACCCGCCCGTCGAAGACCTCATCGTCAGCAACCGCGACACGTACCACGTCCTGCGCTTCGTCCGGACGACGTTCGACAGCAGCGTCTTCCTCCACCTGTGGCTCTCCCGCGCCGACGGCAATCTCGCCCTCGCCCGCATCCGCCTGGGTGAGATGGCCGGACGGCTGGTGCTGGGATGACCCTGGTCAGCAGACCGCGCACACCGCGCACACCGCCACCCCAACTGCCCGTACGCCCCCGGCCGGTCGACGGTCCCGCCCTGTCGCCCATGCTCCACCGGCTCGCCGCCGAGCGCGCCACCGGCGTCCTGCTCCGCGAGCGCGGCGCGCTGTACCTCTGCGACGGCCAGGTCGTGCACGCCGAGAGCCCCGAGACCCCGGGCCTCGACGTGCTCCTCACCACCGGCGGTGTCCTGGACGCCGAGGGATGGCGGGACGCGGTCGCACAGGCGGGAGAGCGGGGGCGGGTCGGCCGGTACCTGGTCGACAGCGGCCAAGTCGCCGAGGGGGCGCTGGAGCTGTGCCACACGGGGGCGCTGTTCGACGCGGCGTTCTTCGTGCTCGGCCCGTCCAGCGCGCCTGCCCGCTTCCGGTACGGGGACGCGCACTGGCTCGGCACGGTGCGCCCCGTACCGGTGGCCGCGCTGGAGCGCGAAACCGTGCGCCGCCGCGAACTACTGCACCGCATCTGGCCCGACCCGGCGACGGACAGCGCACCCCTGATACGGGCCGACCGCCAGGCCCAGCCACCGGTCCCGGCCCGCCAGGAGGCCGTCCTCGGGCAGGTGGACGGGATGCGCACGGCCGCGGACATCTCCCGGGCCCTGGGCCGCCCGGCCTTCCACACCCTGGTCGACCTGCGCAGGCTCGCCGCCGCCGGCATCGTCACGACGGCGCCGCCCGCCGCCCGTCGGCACCACCCGGACCGGATGCCGCCGGACCACACGGACCGCATGGCCCCGGCGCCTCCGACGACGCCCCCGGCCGGCGCGCACGGCGAACACGGCGCACCACCGCCCCTCCCGAAGCCC
>NZ_VMNX01000310.1 GCF_009377235.1 Streptomyces acidicola | reverse complement strand
GGGTCGGGGTGCGGTGGGCCGGGTCGCGTACCTCGCCCACCAGTAGTTCCAGTACGTCCTCCAGGGCGACCAGGCCCACGATCCGGCCCGAGGCGTCGGCCACCTGGGCGAGGTGGGTGGCGGCGCGGCGCATGACCGAGAGGGCGTCGTCCAAGGGAAGTTCGGAGCCCAGCGTGGTCATGGGGCGCCACATCTGCTGGGGGACCGCACGGTCGGAGTCCTCCAGGTCGAGGACGTCCTTGACGTGCAGATAGCGGCCCATGAAGGCGCCGTTCTCCGCCACCACCGGAAAGCGCGAGTAGCCCGTACGGGCCGTCAGCGCCACGACCTGGGCGGGTGTCACCGACGGACCCACCGTCACCAGCGTCTCGCGGTTCAGCAGGACGTCCGTGACCGGGCGGGAGCCCAGCTCCAGGGCATCCTCCAGGCGTTCCTGCTCCTCGGGGTCCAGCAGACCCGCCTGCCCGGAGTCCTCCACGAGGCGGTTGAGCTGCTCGCTGGTGAAGACGGCCTCCACCTCGTCCTTCGGCTCGACCCGGAAGAGCTTCAGGACGACCCGCGCGCAGGCACCGAGCGCCGCCGTCACCGGCCTGCACAGGCGTGCGAACGCGACGAGTCCCGGGCTCAGCCACAGCGCCGTCTTCTCGGGCGCCGCCATCGCCAGGTTCTTCGGCACCATCTCACCGATGACGAGGTGCAGGAAGACGACCACGGCGAGCGCGATCACGTACCCCAGCGGGTGAATCATGCCGTGCGGCAGATGCACCGCCTCGAACACCGGTTCAAGCAGCTTGGCCACCGTCGGCTCGGCCACCGCGCCCAGCGTCAGCGAGCACACGGTGATGCCGAACTGCGCGGCGGCCATCATCTGCGGCAGCCGCTCCAGGCCGTACAGCACCTGTCGCGCCCGCGCGGTTCCCAGTGGCTCGATCTGGCTGCGGCGGACGGAGACCAGGGCGAACTCCGCGCCGACGAAGAAGCCGTTGGCGAGCACGAGCAGCAGAGCGAAGAGAAGCTGAAGCACGCTCATCGGGCCGCCTCCGCGACAGGAGTGGGAGCGACAGCGGGAGCGATGTGAGTGGCCGGCTCGTTGTCGGTGTCGTTGTCGGTGTCGGTGAGTGCAGCGGATTGCGGCGCAGACGCCGTCTCCCTGGCGGAGGCACCCTGCGCAGCAGCAGGACCCTCCTCCGTGGCCGGCGCCGTCCGGACAAGCCGTACCCGCTCCGCCCGATAGTGGCCGACCTCCCGCACCAGCAGCCGCCAGCCGGGCAGATCGGCCCTGTCTCCGGGGGCCGGGATGCGGCCGAGCAGGTCGGCGACTAGGCCCGCCACCGTCTCGTACGGGCCCTCGGGCACATCGAGGCCTATGCGCTTGAGCACATCGACGCGGCAGCTGCCGTCGGCGTCCCACGCGGGGCGCCCGTCCTCGGGCGGGGCCGTGGCGAGTTCGGGCAGGTCGTGACCGTCGTGCTCGTCGCGCACCTCGCCGACCAGCTCCTCGACGATGTCCTCCAGGGTCACCACGCCGGCCGTGCCGCCGTACTCGTCGACGACGACCGCGATGGGCTGTTCGCTGCGCAGCTGGGCCAGGAGCGGCTGCACGGGCAGCGTCTCCGGGACGAGCAGGGGTGCTTGCGCGATGCGCCCGACCGGGGTGCGCAACCGATCCCGCGCGGGGACGGCGAGCGCGTCCTTCAGGTGGACCATGCCGACGACCTCGTCGATGCGTTCCCGGTAGACCGGGAAGCGCGAGAGGCCCGTGGCGCGGGTGAGGTTCACGACGTCCTCGGCCGTGGCGGACGACTGGAGCGCGCTCACCTTCACGCGCGGCGTCATCACGTTCTCCGCGGTCAGCCCGGCCAGGGACAGTGTCCGGACGAAGAGGTCCGCGGTGTCCTGTTCCAGCGTGCCGGCCTGGGCGGAGTGCCGGGCCAGGGAGACGAGCTCACCGGGGGTGCGGGCCGAGGCCAGCTCCTCGGCGGGCTCGACGCCCAGGGCGCGCACGAGCCGGTTGGCGACCGCGTTGAGGCCGGCGATCACCGGGCGGAAGAGGCGGGCGAAGACGTGCTGGGGGCCCGCGACGAAGCGCGCGACCTGCATCGGCCGCGACACCGCCCAGTTCTTGGGCACGAGCTCGCCGATCACCATCTGCACGGCCGAGGCCAGCAGCATGCCGACGACCACGCTGACACCGGAGACGGCGCCTTCGGGTATGCCGATCGCGGTGAACGGGCCGTGCAGCACCTCCGCGAGCGCCGGTTCGGCGAGCATGCCGACGACGAGCGAGGTGATGGTGATGCCGAGCTGGGTGCCGGAGAGCTGGAAGGACAGCTCCTTGAGCGCGCCCACGACCTTGTGGGCCCGCCGGTCGCCCTCGGCGGCGGCCTGTTCCGCGTCCGGCCTCTGGACCGTCACGAGGCCGAACTCGGCCGCCACGAAGAAGCCGTTCGCGAGAATCAGCAGGAACGCCGCCCCGAGGAGCAGCAGGGGGATGGTCATGATGCCGCCGCCTCGGCACAGCCAGAACGGACGCGGTCCGTGCTATGTCGGGAGGGGGCGGCGCAGGTACTACAGGACGATCCGTCCATTGCCGGAGGGAGTCACTCCTCGGGTAGCAGGAACCCCTGCGCACCGGGCGGCGCTACAGGGGCGGTGGCGCAAAGGACACGCCTCCGCCACCAGATTAATCAAGACATGGGGTTGTACGGCAGGGGAGAGTCCCCTGAGTCCGCCCTGAAGGTGCCATGAATCACCCCTGATGCGTCTCGGGGTCTCCGATCGAGCGGGCCTCCGCGAGCGCCCGCAGCGTCCGGGCGTCCTCGATCGCGCGCTGCTTGGCGATGCCCGGCTGGATGCCGAGCGCGGGCAGGCTGGAGCCGTCGCTGAGGTTGAGGAACACCCAGGGGTCGCCGGGGCGGAGGTTCACCTGGAGGATCTCCGCCCACTCCAGGCGCCGCTTGCCGACGATGTTGACCACGGTGACTCCCGACTCGTCCGCGACGACCTTGGGCCGGGAGAGCAGGAGCAGCACGCAGGACAGCAGCGCGCCGGTGAACACGAAGCTCATGCGCTCACCGGGGCCGAGCTTCTCCAGGAGCAACGCGATCACCGTGATGACGACGAAGATCGCCACGCCCGCGGTGAGCAGGACGGCCCGGGTGCGGCCCGGCCGGAACGTGACGGGAAGAGCAGGAAGGTCTGGCAGGTCGGACATCGTGAACCGGTCCTCTTCAGGTCACAGACGGCAGGCGTGGATGGCCGTGGTCAGGATGGCCCGGGCGCCGATGTCGTACAGGTCGTCCATGATCCGCTGGGCGTCCTTGGCGGGGACCATCGCGCGGACGGCGACCCAGCCCTCGTTGTGCAGCGGCGAGACGGTCGGCGACTCCAGGCCGGGGGTGAGCGCGACGGCCTTCTCCAGCTGGTCGACGCGACAGTCGTAGTCCATCATCACGTACGTCCGGGCCACGAGGACGCCCTGGAGGCGGCGCAGGAACTGCTGCACCTTGGGCTCCTCGCCGTCCGCGCCGACGCGGCGGACCACGACGGCCTCGGACTTCATGATGGGCTCGCCGATGACGGTCAGGCCCGCGTTGCGCAGCGAGGTGCCGGTCTCGACGACGTCCGCGATGACCTCGGCGACACCGAGCTCGATGGCGGTCTCGACGGCGCCGTCGAGGTGGACGACGGAGGCGTCGATTCCGTGGTCGGCGAGGTGCCCCGCGACGATGCCCTCGTAGGAGGTGGCGACCGTCATGCCGTTCAGGTCCGCCACGCCGCCCGCCGTGCCGGGCTTGGTGGCGTAGTGGAAGGTCGAGCGGGCGAAGCCGAGCGGGAGGATCTCCTCGGCCTTGGCACCGGAGTCGATGAGCAGGTCGCGGCCGGTGATGCCGATGTCGAGGCGGCCGGAGGAGACGTAGATCGCGATGTCGCGTGGGCGGAGGTAGAAGAACTCGACCTCGTTCGCCGGGTCGACGATGCGCAGTTCCTTGGACTCGCGGCGCTGCCGGTAGCCCGCCTCATGCAGCATCTCCGCCGCAGGGCCGGAGAGTGAACCCTTGTTGGGGACGGCGATGCGCAGCATGAGGGTGGCTTCCTTCGCGTGGAGATGTACGGAAATGTGTGCGGGTGCGGCTCAGAGGTGGGCGTAGACGTCGTCGAGAGAGATCCCGCGCGCGACCATCATCACCTGGACGTGGTACAGCAGCTGCGAGATCTCTTCGGCGGCGGCGTCCTTGCCCTCGTACTCGGCGGCCATCCAGACCTCGGCGGCCTCTTCGACGACCTTCTTGCCGATGGCATGGACGCCCTTGCCGACGAGTTCGGCGGTGCGCGAGGTGGCGGGATCGCCGTGGGCGGCCTTGTGCTGGAGCTCGGTGAAGAGCTCCTCGAACGTCTTCTTGGACATGGTGGCGCCCACTTTACGCGTGTGCCGGCGGACCTAACGCCAGGGTTCGGATACTGAGCGGAGCGTGGCGGCGGTCGCCACGGCGGCCGTCACCGCCTCGTGCCCCTTGTCCTCGCTGGAGCCCTCGATGCCGGCGCGGTCCAGGGCCTGCTCCTCGGTGTCGCAGGTCAGTACGCCGAAGCCGATGGGGACGCCGGTGTCGACGGAGACCTGGGTGAGGCCCTGGGTGACGCCCTGGCACACGTAGTCGAAGTGGGGGGTGCCGCCCCGGATGACGACGCCGAGGGCGACGATCGCGTCGTAGCCGCGGCCCGCGAGGACCTTGGCGACGACCGGGAGCTCGAAGCTGCCGGGGACGCGCAGGACGGTCGGCTCGTCGATGCCGAGTTCGCGCAGGGCGCGCAGGGCGCCGTCGACGAGGCCGTCCATGACCTTCTCGTGCCACTGGGCGGCGATGACCGCGACGCGCAGGTCGCCGCAGTTCTTCACGCTCAGTTCGGGTGCGCCCTTGCCGCTCACGTTGCTCCTTGGTTCTCGTGCTCGCTCGACTTGCTGAGTGCTCGTCTTGCCGGGTGCTGGTTCTACTGGTTGCCGCAGGTGGACGCGGTGGTCGTGTCCAGCCAGGGCAGGTCGTGCCCCATCCGGTCCCGCTTGGTGCGCAGGTAGCGGAGGTTGTGCTCGCCCGCCTGTACGGGCATCGGCTCTCGGCCGGTGACCGTAAGTCCGTGGTGGATGAGCGCGTCTGTCTTCTCGGGGTTGTTGGTCATCAGCCGTACGCTGCGGACGCCGAGGTCCTCCAGGATCCGGGCGCCCGCGCCGTAGTCCCGGGCGTCGGCGGGCAGGCCGAGCTCCAGGTTGGCGTCGAGGGTGTCGCTGCCGCGCTCCTGGAGTTCGTACGCGCGCAGCTTGGACAGCAGGCCGATGCCACGGCCCTCGTGGCCGCGCAGATAGACGACCACGCCCCGGCCTTCGGCCGCGATCCGCTGCAGCGAGGTCTCCAGCTGAGGGCCGCAGTCGCAGCGCAGGGAGTGGAAGACGTCGCCGGTGAGGCACTCGGAGTGGACCCGGACGAGGACGTCCTGCCCGTCGCCGATGTCGCCGTGGACGAGGGCGACGTGCTCGACGCCGTCGGCGGTGGAGCGGTAGCCGTGCGCCGTGAACGCCCCGAAGGCGGTGGGCAGATGTGTCCTGGCCTCGCGGCGGACGGTGGGCTCGGACGGGGGTGCCACCTGCTGCGGCAACATGGCGCGCTCAGAGGAGGCTTGAGTGGAGGGCTCAAGCGAGCGGCGGTAGGTGATCAGATCCTCGATGGAGATGATCGACAGTCCGTGCTTGCGGGCGAACGGGATCAGATCGGGCAGGCGCAGCATGCGGCCGTCCTCGCCGGCGATCTCGACGATGGCGCCCGCGGGGCGCAGTCCGGCGAGCCGAGCGAGGTCGACGGCGGCCTCCGTGTGGCCGTTGCGCACGAGCACGCCGCCGGGCCGGGCCCGCAGCGGGAAGATGTGGCCGGGGCGCACGAAGTCGCCGGGCTGCGCCGTGCCGCTCGCCAGCAGCTGGAGCGTGGTGGCGCGGTCGGAGGCGGAGATGCCGGTGGTGACGCCGTGCTCGGGTGAGGCGTCGACGGTGACCGTGAAGGCGGTGCGCATCGACTCGGTGTTGTGCTGCACCATCTGGGGCAGTTCGAGCCGGTCGAGCTCGTCGCCCTCCATGGGCGCGCAGATCATGCCCCGGCACTCGCTCATCATGAAGGCGATGATCTCGGGGGTGACCTTCTCGGCGGCGATGACGAGGTCGCCCTCGTTCTCCCGGTTCTCGTCGTCGACGACCACGACCGGGCGGCCCGCCGCGATGGCGGCGATGGCCTGTTCGACCGGGTCGAGGGTGAAGTCCGCGAAGTCTTCGGCGGTGTTCGTGCTGTAGAGGATCGGCGCCGTGGTCATGCGGGAACTCCTTCCAGGGCGGGCTGCCGGGAGCGCAGCCACCAGTCGCGCATGCCCCACAGGACGAGCGCGCCGTAGACGACGTAGACGAAACCGGAGAACGCGAAGCCGGATCCGAAGTTCAGCGGCACGCCGACGAGGTCGACGAGCAGCCAGGCGAACCAGAACTCGACCATGCCGCGCGCCTGGGCGTACATGGCGACGATCGTGCCGACGAAGATGTACGCGTCCGGCCAGGGGTCCCAGGAGAGGGCCGGGTAGGCGGTGAACAGGCTGCCGACGGCGACTGTGCCGAGCGCGGCCGAGGCGACGAGGAGTACGCGCTCGCGCCAGGTGGCGAACCGTACGGCGATGTGGCCGTCGCCACCGTTTTCGGACCGGCCGCGACCGCGGTTCCACTGCCACCAGCCGTAGACCGCGACGAGCATGACGACCACCTGCTTGCCGGCGCTGCCGGAGAGGTGGGCGGTGACGAAGGCCGTGAAGAGGATGACACCGGACAGGAACTGTGCGGGCCAGGTCCAGATGGAGCGGCGCCAGCCGAGCGCGAGCCCGATCAGGCCGATCAGGTTGCCGATCATGTCCGACCACTTAATGTGCTGGCCGAACAGCGTGAACGCCTCGGAGTTGAGCCAGTTCACCGGTCGGCCCCCTGACTGGCCCCGCGGTCGCCGAGCAGCCGCTCGACGTACTTGGCGATGACGTCGACCTCCAGGTTGACCGGGTCGCCCGCCTGCTTGTGGCCGAGGGTGGTGAGGGCGAGGGTGGTCGGGATGAGGCTGACCGTGAAGTGGTCGGGGCCCGCGTCGACGACGGTGAGGCTGATGCCGTCGACCGTGATGGAGCCCTTCTCCACGACGTACCGGGAGAGGTCGGCGGGGAGCGAGATCTTCACGATCTCCCAGTTCTCGGACGGTTTGCGTTCGAGGACCGTGCCCGTGCCGTCGACGTGACCCTGCACGATGTGGCCGCCGAGGCGCGCGCCGACCGCCATGGGGCGTTCGAGGTTGACGCGGGAGCCGACGGTCAGGGCGCCGAGGCTGGAGCGCTGGAGCGTCTCGGCCATGACGTCGGCGGTGAACCAGTCGTCCTCGTGCTCCACGACCGTGAGACAGACGCCGTTGACGGCGATGGAGTCACCGTGCTGCGCGCCCTGCGTGACGAGGGGGCCACGCAGGCGGAAGCGGGAGGAGTCGCCGAGGTTCTCGACGGCGGTGATCTCACCCAGCTCTTCGACGATTCCGGTGAACACTTCCCGGGTCCTCCTGCCTCATAGGGCTCGGACTCCGGGGCTGTCGAAGACGACAGACTGAGCGGACAACGGCACGGGGAGCGACGCCGCAGAGGGCCCGTCTTGAGGACGGACCACAAACAGACGGCGGCGCGCACGCATGCCCGCCCGCCGCGCACTGCCTCCCATCCGGACTTTAACCGTCGGTCCAGGAATTTCACCTGGTCAACCGATCGCTGGAAGCGACCGGGTCGCGGACTGTAACCGCCGGTTCGGACTTTCACCGACCCCGGAGTGCGCTGCTTCTGGTACAGGGTCAGTGTGCCACGTCTGATCGTCACTCATGCGACGGACTGCTGTGGGGTGCCTCACAGGCACCCAGACTGAACTTCCCGGACAGCCGGCGGAATCTCAACCGCCGCACTTCAACAGTCCGTTGAATTGGTACGGACTTATTGACCGTGGTGGTCTAGTCCTCTTAAGGTCTGCCATTGCGCCTCGCGCCCAAGAGCGACCCGGCGGCGGTGACGAAGGCCCTTGCCCGTCGCCGGGTCCACGAGGGGGGACGGCCGGCCTGTCGGCCCCCAGCAAGGCCAACTGCCGCCAACTGCCGTTCCAGTCCTCGATGTCACATTTCCGGGAACCGTTCCGTCGAAGCCGGCGTAGGGAGACTCCACGAGGGGCGCCCACTGTCCCGAAGGGCGGAACAGCATGACCACGGTCCTGGTGACGGGCGGAACCGGAACGCTCGGCCGGCTCGTCACCGAGCGGCTGCGCACGGACGGGCACAAGGTGCGGGTGCTCAGTCGGCGCGGCCCGTCGTACACCGTGGATCTGCGCGAGGGCGGCGACGGCCTGGACGCGGCCGTGTCGGGCGTCGACACGATCGTGCACTGCGCGAGCACACCGCGCGGGGGCGACGAGCAGGCGGCCGCGAACCTGATTCCGGCCGCGCACAGGGCGGGCGTGGGCCATCTGCTCCACATCTCGATCGTCGGCGTCGACCGGGTGCCGCTCGGCTACTACCGGGCCAAACTGGCCGTGGAGCGGCAGATCGAGCACTCGGGGCTCGGCTGGACGGTCCTGCGCACGACCCAGTTCCACGACCTGCTCGTGATGGTCTTCCAGGTGCTGTCCAAGCCTCCGGTCATGCTCCTGCCGGCCGGGGTGAGCGATCAGCCGATCGCCGTCGCCGAGGTCGCCGACCGCCTGGCCGAACTCGCCGCGGGCGCCCCCGCCGGGCGGGTCGCGGACATGGGCGGGCCCGAGGTCCGTACGCTCCCCGAGCTGGCCCGCGCCTACCTGGCGGCCACCGGCCGCCGTCGGCCGATCGTGAACGTCCCGCTCGCCGGCAAGGGGTACCGCGGGTTCCGGGCCGGTGGTCACCTGACGCCGGAACGGGCCGTGGGGAAGGGCACGTTCGAGGAGTTCCTGACCGAACGGTTCGGTGGCGGACGGGTGCGATGAACCGCCGTGCCGGGGGATCCGGCCACGGCGGGTGACCGTTTCGCCAGGCGGGCCTACCGCGAGGACGGCGGCCCGAACAGCTCGTCCTGAGCGGCGTCCCGCGCCATCAGCAGCGCACCGCGCAGCACGGCGCCACCGCCGAGCACGCTCGCCCGCACCTCGGTCGGCAGCGGCGACATCCGTCCGAGCCGCTCGGCGACCCGGGCCGCGAGCACGGCGCCGCCCGCCTGCCCGACCTCACCGCCGAGCACCACACAGCCGGGGTCGAGGACGGCGACGACCGAGGCCACGCCTATGGTGAGGCGATCGGCCAGGGAGTCGAGAAAGCGGGAGGCCGCCCCGCTCTCCCCCGCCACGGCCTCCCGTACGAGATTCGCCGCGCGCACCCC
>NZ_VMNX01000030.1 GCF_009377235.1 Streptomyces acidicola | reverse complement strand
CCCCCGCTCGAGCGAAGCCGAGAGTGGGGGAGGGCGGCGACGGGGACGGGCTGGGCGGAAGCGGAAGCGGCCGGGGCGTCGACGAGTTCGCCGTTCACGCGCAGCTTCAGCGGGGCGGTCAGGCCGCGGGCGCCGTACACCAGGTCCGGCCGTACGGCAATGACGGCGCCGACCGTGAGCGCGGTGATCGTGGCCTCACCGATGCCGATGAGGACGTGGACGCCGACCATCGCGGTGAGGACCTGCCCGATCGGTACGTCCGTGGTGCCGCCGACGGCGTAGACGAGCGTGAAGGCGGCGGCGGCCGCGGGCACGGAGAGCAGGGCGGCGGCGAAGGCCGAGACGGTGGCCGAGCGCCGCTTCTTCGGCAGGACCTTCACCAGTCCGCGGAAGACGGCGTACCCGACGACGGTCGTCACGACCCCCATCACGGTGATGTTCACGCCGAGCGCGGTGAGGCCGCCGTCCGCGAACAGGATGCCCTGCATGAGCAGCACGACGGACACGCACAGGACCCCTGTGAAGGGGCCCACGAGTATCGCGGCGAGTGCCCCACCCAGCAGATGCCCACTGGTGCCCGCGGCGACCGGGAAGTTCAGCATCTGCACGGCGAAGATGAACGCGGCGACCAGCCCGGCGAGCGGCGCCGTCCGTTCGTCCAGTTCACGCCGGGCGCCACGGAGGCTCACGGCCACGGCACCCGCCGCGACGACTCCGGCGGCCGCCGAGACGGGGGCGTTGATGAATCCGTCGGGCACATGCATGGGAGGGCTCGCTCTCCTGCTCGGGTGGGGCCGCGATCGGCTGTGTAGGGTTCGGCGGGCTGGCTGGAACCGTACGATGATAGAGCCTTGTTGCGAACCTTTCGCAAGAGCGCACAGCGGCCAATAACCGGTCGCGGGCGCAGGCGCCCCCCGGCCCGGCTTCGCAAAATATGCGACATTGGACAAATAGCGGAATCACGGTTGTTGGTCCACGGCTGCGGAATCACAGCTTCGGAATCCCAACTTCCGCTTGGGTCGCTCAGCGCAAGGGAGTCGTCCGATGTCCGTTGTCGAGCAGTACGCACGAGCCCACGTCGTCACGGACTCCGTGGGGTCCGAGGACACGGTGCGGGTGCTCCTCCGCTACGACTCCGAGGCCGATCCCCGCTCCGTCCACGTCAACCTCCCCGGCATCCACGAGGGACCCCAGGACTGGCAGGTCTCCCGTGACCTCATGGAACGCGGCCTGCGCACCCCCGCCAGCAGCGGCGCCGTGAGCATGTGGCCCTGCGGCCGCGTCCAGGCGATCATGGAGTTCCATTCGTCCGAGGGCGTGGAGGTCATGCAGTTCGACGCGAAGACCCTGATCCGCTTCCTTCGCAGGACGTACATGACGGGGCGTGTCTGAACGGAGCGTGACCGACCACGGCCGCGCCCGCCCCCGCGCCGGGTGCGCTCAGTCGCCGAACCCCACGTCCTCCGTCCCGGCAACGACGGCCGTGCGGCCGGGTGCCGACTGGAACCGCCAGTAGAGGTTCGTGTGGGCGATGACCTGGTCCGGCGGCGGGGAGCCCCACGCGCTGTTGTCCGATGCCGTGTGCGCGTCGGCGACGAGGGTCACGTCGTAGCCGCGGACGAAGGCGCCGTGGATCGTGGACCGGATGCAGGCGTCCGTCTGCGCGCCGGTCACGACCAGGCGCCCGACGCCGGCCCCGGCCAGGACCTCCTCCAGATCGGTGTCCTCGAAGGAGTCGCCGAACGTCTTGTGCACCACCGGCTCCGGCTCCTGGCGGGTCAGCTCCGGGACGTACTCCCAGGCGTCGCTCCCCTTCGCCAGGTGCTCGTCGGAGTGCTGGACCCAGACGACCGTGACACCCTCCGAGCGGGCCTTTTCGACGAGCTTGCCGATGTTGGCGACGACGGCGTCACGCTGGTGCGCCTCGTCCACGACACCCTTCTGGACGTCGATCACCAACAGGGCGGTGTTGGGTCGGTCCGGCAGTGTGGTCATGGTGCTGTCCCCTCTGTGCATGGTTCAGTGCACGGGCCTGCGTTCTGTGAACGGGCTTCCATCGGGGATCACGCTAGCCCCGGCCACTGACAACGGCCCCGCTGGTGCACAGCTGTGCACAGAGAGAAGCCGGTGAGGGCACTCCGTCCCCACGGAGCCCTCACCGGCTGGTCCTCACCGCCCCGTCGTCACCGGGGCCGTCTTCCCCGGGACCGAAGCCGTCGCGTCAGACGCGCACGAGCTCCCGGTCCTCGTCCTTCGGACGGTCGTCGGACGTGTCGCGCAGGCCCTCGCCCTCGATGTCGACGTTCGGCAGTGCGCGGTCCAGCCACTTCGGCAGCCACCAGGCCTTCTTGCCGAGCAGCGCGAGCACCGCCGGGACGATGGTCATGCGGACGATGAAGGCGTCGAAGAAGACGGCGACGGCGAGGCCGAAGCCGATCATCTTGACCATCTGCTCGGTGGAGCCGATGAAGCCCGCGAAGACCGCCATCATGATGACCGCCGCGGCCGTGACGACCCGGGCGCCGTGCTTGAAGCCGGTCACCACCGCCTGCCCGGGGCGCTCACCGTGGACATACGCCTCGCGCATCCGGGTCACGAGGAACACCTCGTAGTCCATCGCCAGGCCGAACACCACACCGACCATGAAGATCGGCATCATGGACATGATCGGGCCGGTCTCCTCGACGCCCATGAGGCCGGACAGCCAGCCCCACTGGAAGACGGCCACCACCGCGCCGAGTGCGGCGAGCACGCTGAGGAGGAAGCCGAGGGCCGCCTTCAGCGGGACCAGGATCGAGCGGAAGACCACGATCAGGAGCAGGAACGCGAGGCCCACCACCAGTGCAAGGTACGGGAGCAGCGCGTCGTTCAGCTTCTGCGAGAAGTCGATGTTCATCGCCGTGGCGCCGGTGACCAGGACCGTTGCGTCCGTGTCGGCCTTGATGTCCGCGCCCGCGTCACGGATCTCGTGCACCAGGTCCTCGGTCTGCGTCGAGGACGGCTTGGAGTCCGGGATCACGGTGATCATCGCGGTGTCACCGGACTTGTTGAACGTGGCGGGCGCGACGGACACGACGCCCTTCAGGCCCTTGATCTCGTCCGACACCGTGGTGGCGGCCGCCTTCGGGTCGTCGCTGGACTTGGCGTCCACCACGACCATCAGCGGACCGTTGAAGCCGGGGCCGAAGCCCTCCGAGAGCAGGTCGTACGCCCGGCGCTGCGTCGTGGACGTCGGCTGCGAGCCGTCGTCGGGCAGGCCCAGCTCCAGCTGGGCCGCCGGGAGGGCCGCCGCGCCGAGACCGACCACGGCGAGCACGAGCACGGCGATCGGACGGCGGACGACGAACCTCGCCCAGCGGGTTCCCATGTTGGGCTTGGCCTCGTCGGCCTGGGGGGTCGCCGAGCGCTGCGGGATCGCGGAGCCCTGAGCGTTCTCCGTGCCGATCGCTCCGGCCGCACCGGCCGCACCGGCCTCGTCCTTCGCGGTCGCCGGGCTCGCCGCGTTCCTCCCGGACTCCGGAGTCCCTGTGGTCTCCCGGGTCCCCGCGTTCTTCGCGGCCTTCCCCCGGCCCAGCAGCCTGCTCTTCCCGCCCGCCGGCTGGACCCTGCGGCCCGCGTACCCGAGCAGCGCCGGGATCATGGTCAGCGCGATGAGGACGGCGATGGCGACCGTGCCCGCCGCCGCGATGCCCATCTTGGTCAGCATCGGGATGTTGACGACGGCGAGGCCGACGAGGGCGATCACGACCGTCAGACCCGCGAAGACCACCGCCGAGCCCGCGGTGCCGACGGCCCGCCCGGCCGCGTCCTCGCGCTCACGGCCCTCGGCCAGCTCGCCCCGGTACCGGGACACGATGAACAGCGCGTAGTCGATGCCGACGGCGAGGCCGATCATCGACGCGAGAATCGAGGTCGTGCTGCCGAGGTCGAGTGCGTTGGCGAGAGCGGTGATGGTCGCGACGCCGATACCCACACCGATGATCGCGGTCAGCAGCGGCAGTCCGGCCGCGACCAGCGACCCGAGGGTGACGACCAGGACGACCGCGGCGACGGCGATGCCGATGATCTCGGCGGCGCCGGTGGCCGGGACCGCCTGGAGCGCGTCACCGCCGATCTCCACGGTCAGCCCGGCATCCCGGGCGTCGTCCGCGCTCGTCTCCAGGGCACCCTTGGAGGAGTCCTCCAGCTCCATGCCGGGGACCTTGTAGCTGACCTGCGCGTACGCGATCGTCCCGTCCTTGCTGAGGGACCTGGTCTTGTACGGGTCGGTCACGGAGGCGACCTCGGAGCCGGTGCCCAGTTCCCTGACGGCCTGCTCGACGGTCGCCTTGTTGCCGGCGTCCGTCATCTTCTCCCCCGCGGGCGCCTTGAACACGACGCGCGCGGTCGCTCCGTCGGCGCTGGAGCCGGGGAACCGCTGTTCCAGCAGGTCGAAGGTCTTCTGGGCCTCGGTGCCGGGGATCGAGAACGAGGCGGAGCCCGCGGCGGGCGCGCTTGCCGCCCCGACGCCGGCGAGGATCAGCAGGGCCACCCAGATCAGGGCGACGAAATGCCGTCGCCGGAAGGCGAGTCGGCCGAGTTTGTAGAGGAACGTGGCCACGGGGGCGTACTCCCGTTCAGGTCGTGGATGAGCATGCGGGCAGGGGAGATCAGCCCGTAGGAGGGCAGGGGTGATCGACTCGCGGGGAGGCGGGGTCGGTGTGCCCGTGCGGGGACAGGGCTGATCAGCCCGACGACGTGAGCGGTCGCGTCAGGTGGTACTCAGCTGCCGGTGAGGCAGTGACTGTGGGGTTTTCAGTGAGTTCGGGTTCTCAGTGAGTCCGGGTTTTCAGTGGGTTCGCACGCCGAGGGCGGGGAGGATCACGGCGTCGATGTACGAAAGGGCGAACTCCTGCGTCGGCGGCAGCTCGTCGAGCAGCGTCCGGGTGACGAAGGCACCGAGCATCATGTGCACCACGTACTCGATCGCCGGGCTGTCCGCAGGGACTTCTCCCCGGTCGACGGCACGCTGGACCATCCGGCGGAACTCCGCCATCTCCGGATCGATGAGGAACTCCCGGAATGCCTGCAGCAGTTCGGGGTTCGTGTGCACCACCATGAACAGGCCCCGCATCAGCGCGGAGTTCTGTTCGATGACGCAGTCGTCCGCACGCCCGACGAGGGCGTGGAGATCGCCTCTCAGCGACCCGGTGTCGACGTCGGCGAAGCCGCCCGGCTTGCTGAACCGCATGGCCTTCGCCACCAGTTCGGCCTTGCCGCCCCACTGGCGGTAGAGGGTGGCCTTGCTGGAGCGGGTGCGGGCGGCCACGGCGTCCATGGTCAGGGCGTCGTAGCCGACTTCCCGGAGCAGGTCGAGCACGGCCGTGTACAGCTCGGCCTCGCGCTCGGGCGTGATCCGACTGCGGCGCACCGTCGCGGTCTCAGTCATCCCACTCTCCTCTTTCCCACTCCGTGTTCGGGCCGGCCCGGGGACAGCCTAGTGGGAGCACTGCCGCCCGACACCGTTCCGAACGAAACGGTTTCGTACACCCATGACGATACCCCGAGACTCAGCGAAACGAAACGGTTTCGTACGTGTCCTGGGTCACGCGGTGCCGCGCTCCCGCTCGTCCGCCGCTCCCCCCGCCCCCACCAGCCCCGTACGAACGCCCGTCAGCCGCGGCTCGAACCTCCGAATGTCCCGCCGCCCGACCGTCGCGATGATCCCGGGCAGGTATCCCCGCACACCCTGCATCCCGCGCAGCCACCACTGGCCGTAGACGTGCGCCGACCGCCGTTCGATGCCCGCCACGAGCCGGTCGACCGCAGGGCCCGGCGGATACGTCTTCCCGGCCGGCCACGGCAGCCGCTGCCGCAACTCCCGCATGACGTCGTCCTGATCGGCGCCCCGCACCATGTCCGTGTCGGTCCACGACAGGTACGCCACCCCGACACCCACCCCCTTGTGTCCCACCTCGGCGCGCAGGCAGTGCGCGTACGCCTCCACACCCGACTTGGAGGCGCAGTACGCGCTCATCATGGGCGCCGGGGTGATCGCCGCGAGCGAGGCGACCTGGAGCAGATAGCCCCGGCTCGCCATCAGCTCGGGCAGGAAGGCGCGGGCCGTGACCGCCGAGCCCACAAGGTTCACCTCGATGACCCGGCGCCACGCCTCGGGGTCGGAGGCGGCGAAGGGACCGGCGCTCGCGACCCCCGCGTTGGCGACCACGACGTCGATCCTGCCGAAGCGTTCCTTCACCTCCCGGGCCACCCGCGTCATGGCCTCCTGGTCGGTGACGTCGGCGTGCCAGTACGCGCTCTCACCGTGCAGCCGCTCCGAGACCTGCTTCAGCGCGTCCGGTTCGAGGCCGACGAGGGCGACCTTGACGCCACGCGCCGAGAGCTTGCGGGCGAGGAGTTCACCGACGCCCCGCGCGGCGCCCGTGACGACCGCGACCCGCCCGGCCAGGCTCCCCCTGCCCTTCCCCCTGCCCTTCCCTCTGTCCCTCCCCCTGTCGCTCACGCACTCGCCTCCTCGCCGATGCCCATACCCATGCCGATACCGAGGCCGGTACCGGCCCCAGCCCCGGCACTGGCTCCGGCCCCGCTCGCGCTGGTGACATACGTGGTGACGAGCTCCCTGATCCGCGAGCACACCAGCTCGGGCGCCTCCACCGGCGTCATGTGCCCGACGCCCGTCAGCTCGGTGAGGCCGACGCACTCGGGCAGCGCGGCGGCCATCGCACGCGAGTGCACGGGCGGGGTCAGCCGGTCCGACGTACCGACAACGATGGCCGTGGGCACCCGCAACTCCCGTACGCCGTCGTCGAGGTCGAGCAGATCGAGCACGTGCGCCCAGGTGTAACGCACTCGGCTCGGGCAAGCGTGCGCGATACGCGCACACGCCTCGACCATCAGCGGCGACGCACCGGCGCCCATCGTCCCGTACTTGAGGACCGCCTTGGCGACCGGTGTGACCGGCCCGAGCGGAAACCGGAAGCCGAGCAGCTTCCGGGTGAGCCAGGTGCGCAGCCGTCCCGGGCGGATCGGGACGACGAGTGACTCGGCGACGAGGTTCGAACTGCCCGTGCTGAGCAGCAGGGCCGCCGAGACGTGCTCCTGGAAAGCCGGCCGCGCGGAGGCGGCCATCACGGTCATCCCGCCCATGGAGTGGCCCGCGACCACGGCCTGTTCACCGGGTGCGAGCGTGACCGTCAGCACCGCCTCCAGGTCGTCGGCGAGCGTGTCCGTGCTGCAGGTGGTGGCGGCCGGGGTGCGCCCGTGGCCGCGCTGGTCGTAGGCGATCACCCGGTGGTCGGCGGCCAGGTCCCGGATCTGCGCCGCCCAGAAGGCGGTCGAGCAGGTCCAGCCATGGGCGAGCACCACGGCGGGTCCGTCCTCCGGACCGTGCACCTCCACGTGCAGCCGGGCGCCGTCGGCGGAGACCGCGGTCACCTCCCGTACGGGGACGGGCGGGGCGTACGGGCCGCTCTTCACACTCGTCAGTCGGGTCACGCCCCTGCCTCCGTCTTCCTCGTCGTACGGGACTTGTCCGTGGCCGGTCGGAGTGCGGCAGCCGACGGGTCCGGCCCGCGCAGCACCTCGTACTCGCCCAGGTGCACGCGGCGCGTGGCACCCCGGAACTCCGTTGTCGTGCCCGGCCAGATGGTCGTGTTGCGGCCGCTCGCGTCGAGGTACCAACTGGTGCAGCCGCCCGTGCTCCACACGGTGCGCTTCATGCGTTCCTGGACCCTGAGGTTCCAGGCGGTGACGGCGGACGGGCGGGCGTCGAGGGCGACGCGGCCGCCGAGCGCCCCCAACTGCCGCAGGAAGTCGACCATGTAGTTCAGCTGGGACTCGATCACCAGGATCATGCTGGAGTTCCCGAGTCCCGTGTTGGGACCGATGACCGTCAACCAGTTGGGGAAGCCGGCGGCCGAGGCTCCGCGCAGGGACCGCATGCCGTCCTCCGCCCAGGCTTCGGCGAGTGTGCGCCCGTCCGCGCCCACGACCCGTTCGGCGATGGGCATGTCGGTGACGTGGAAGCCGGTGCCGAACACGATGGCGTCGACCTCGGCGCGGGTGCCGTCGGCGGCAATGACGGTGGAGCCGTCGATCTCGGCGAGTGAGGAGGCCACGACGTCGACGTTGGGCCGCGTCAGCGCCGGGTAGTAGGTGTTCGACAGCAGGATGCGCTTGCAGCCGATGCGGTAGTCGGGCGTGAGTTTCGCGCGCAGGGCCGGGTCCTTGACGGCGCGGGCCATGTTCCGCTCGGCCATGCGCTCGATCAGGCCCAGCTCACCCGGGTGCTTGGTGAACGCCTGGACCTGCAACTCCCTTACCCCCCACAGGAATCCGCGCCTGAGCCGGGTGGTGAAAGGCAGTTGCCTGTGCAGCCGGCGCTCGATGCCGCCGATGGCACGGTCGACGCGGGGCATCACCCACGGCGGCGTGCGCTGGAAGAGGGTGAGGCGGCCGACCCTCGGCTGGATCTCCGGCACGATCTGGATGGCGGACGCGCCCGTGCCGACCATCGCGACCCGCTTGCCGCGCAGGTCGTAGTCGTGGTCCCAGCGGGCCGAGTGGAAGACCTTGCCGGGAAAGGAGTCGATCCCGGGTACATCCGGAATTCTCGGGTCGGAGAGGGGGCCGGTGGCGGAGACGACGACATCGGCGCACAGCCGACCGCTGCTGGTCTCGATGTCCCACCAGAGCCGCTCGCTGTCCCATGTCATCCGCTTCACCTCCGAGTTGAAGCGGATGTGCGGGCGAAGCCGGAACACGTCCGCGACGCGCTCGAGGTAGGCGCGGATGTGCTCCTGCCCGGAGAAGGTGCGCGGCCAGTCGGGATTGGGCGCGAAGGAGAACGAGTAGAGGTGGGACGGCACGTCACAGGCGCAGCCCGGGTAGCTGTTGTCGCGCCAGGTGCCGCCTACGGAGTCGGCCCGTTCCAGGACGACGAAGTCGGTGACGCCGGCGCGCCGCAACCGCACGGCGGCGCCCAGCCCGCCGAACCCGGTGCCCACGACGGCCACCCGCACATGTTCGCGCCCGTGCTCAAGCCCACGCCCATCACGGCCATTACGCCCATTAAGTCCGCTACGTCCATTAAGACCGTTAAGCCCGCCAGGCGCGTTATGCCCGTCGCCCTCGCGATCCCCCTGTCGCCCCCGCCCCCGTTCCTGCCCCTGCTCGGCCATCCCGACGCCTCCTTGCCTCGCACCGGCCTCGCTACCGCGCCAGTGAACACTGGCGCAATGGGGAGGGTAAGGCAGGACCGTACTGCTGGGTAGGGGGCGGAACCACGAAGTTACCGACGGCACAACATAGGCTTCTGGCGTGGCTGACCGATCGGGAGAACACGGCGGACGACGCGAGTACCGCATGGAGGAACTGGCCGAGGTGGCCGGCATCACAGTGCGCACCGTGCGCTTCTACCGGGAGCGCAAGCTGATCCCGCCGCCCCGCCGCGAGGGCCGTATCGCCTGGTACGACGACACACACCTGGCCCGACTGCACACGATCGCGGCCCTCCTGGAACGCGGCCACACCCTCAGTGGCATAGCCGAACTCGCCGAGGCCTTCGACCACGGCCGCGACGTGGCCGAACTGCTCGGCCTGGGCGCCCCCTCCGAGGAGGTGCCGGTCCGGCTCTCCCCCGAGGAACTCGCCGACCGCTTCGGCGGCCAGGCGACCCCCGAGAACCTCGCCGCCGCCCTGGACCTCGGCTATCTCGGCACCGACGGCGGTGAGATCGTCCACATCAGCCGCCGCCTCCTGGACACCTCGGCGGCCCTGGTGCGCGAGGGCATCCCGCTCGCCGACGTGCTGGCGGCCGCCAAACAGGTCCGGTCCCACGCCGACGCGCTGGCCGAACTCTTCACCGAACTCGTCCTCGCCCAGCCCGGCCGAACGACCGAGGACCTCCAGAGGCTGCGACCACTGGCCAAGAGCGTAGTGGAAGCGGAGGTGTCGATGGCGCTGGACCGGTGGTTGCAGAGGCAGCGGTAACGCCCCGCACCGTTCCCCTCAGAGCTCAGAGCTGAGGGCTGAGGGCTGAGGGCTCAAGGCCCCGGACTCAGAGTCCAAAGGCTCAGGACTCGAAGACCACGGTCACCGGAGCATGGTCCGACCAGCGCTCCGCATGGCTGGCGGCCCGCTCCACGTATGCCTTGACCGCACGCCGGGCAAGTCCGGGAGTCGCGACGGCGAGGTCGATCCTCCAACCTGAATCATTGTCAAAGGCCCGCCCCCGGTACGACCACCACGTGTACGGACCCTCAACGTCCGGATGAAGAGCCCGGACGACATCGACGTACCCGCCCTCGTCGGGGTCGAGGACGCGCCCGAGCCACTCGCGCTCCTCCGGCAGGAACCCGGAGTTCTTCTGGTTCCCGCGCCAGTTCTTCAGGTCGGCCTGCTGGTGGGCGATGTTCCAGTCGCCGCAGACCACGACATGGCGCCCGTCGGCGGCGGAGCGCTCGCGCAGTTCCTTCAGGTAGGCGAGGAACTCCCCCATGAACCGCACCTTCTCGTCCTGCCGCTCGGTGCCGACCTCACCGGAGGGCAGGTAGAGGCTGGCGACGGTGACGCCGGGCAGGTCGGCCTCCACGTACCGGCCGCTCCCGTCGAACTCGGCCGAGCCGAAACCGATCTGGACACGCTCGGGTTCACGGCGGGTGTAGAGGGACACCCCGGCCCGGCCCTTCGCGGCGGCGGGCGCGTGCACGACGTGCCAGCCGTCCGGCTCCCGGACCTCCGCCGGCAGCTGCTGGGGCTCGGCGCGCACCTCCTGCAGACACAGCACGTCCGCGGAGGTTCCCGCGAGCCACTCCACGAAGCCCTTCTTCGCGGCGGCCCGGAGCCCGTTCACATTCACAGAGGTCACAGTCAGCAAAGCACTCTCCCGTGTAACAGCGGACACGTACGCTACCCGGCGCGCATGTCGCCCTGTGTCTCCTCCCATGGGTCCGGCTCCCACATGGGATGCACGGCTACCCTCACACCCCCGTCAGTGCGTTCGACGACCACAGGTCGGGCAAGCTGCCGCAGGACGCAGTTTCGCACCGCGGGTGGGGAGCGTCGCCCTACAGGACGCCCTCCGCCCGACGGCCCCGGGGCGGGAGGGTGGCCAGGAGACCGCCGAGAAGTACGGCCGTGGGGGTGGCCACCGCCAGGGCCCAGCCGAGGCGGCTGCCTCGCAGGCGTTCGCAATCCAGCAGGCCGGTGCGAATGGCCTCCTTGGTGTCCGCCTCGTCGACCCCGCTCACGAGCGTGACGATGGGCTGATCACCGTCCGGACCCCCGATCACCGACGCGCATATGGCGCCGCCGTACGCATTGCCCCCACTGCCGTTGGGTATCGCCAGCAGCGCCAGCACCGCGGCCGCACCCACGGCGATGCCCAGCCAACCCCACCCGCGCCCCATGCTCGCCTCTCCCGCACAACGACATCGCCGAGAACGGTACGGGGTCCGTACGCCGTGCCGAGCAGCAGCTCACCGCGACATCGACGCCACCCTCGCCGTCGGGCGCGACCTGTTCGACCTCGCCGACGCCGTTACCGAGGGGGCGACGAGACGGGACGGGCGACGCCAGTCGCCAGACCGCATAGATGTACGATATCCGGCATGAATATACGTGCCGTCTCCTTCGACCACCCGGACGCCGTCAGACTCAACGACCAGGTGCAGGCCGAGTACGCCGTCCGGTACGAGGACGACGGCGACGCCACCCCGCTCGACCGGGCCGACTTCGAGCCACCGCGGGGCCTGTACCTCATCGCCTACGACGAGTCCGGCACGGCCGTGGCGACGGGCGGCTGGCGCGCTCAGGACGAGAACAGCGAGGGGAACCTGGACGGGGACGCCGAGCTCAAGCGGATGTACGTCGTCGAGGAGGCGCGCGGCAAGGGGCTGGCCCGCCGCATCCTGGCCGCCCTGGAGGACGACGCCCGCGCGGCGGGCCGTATCCGCATGGTGCTGGAGACGGGCGCCAAGCAGCCCGAGGCCGTCGGCCTCTACACCTCCAGCGGCTACGAGCCGTGCGCCAAGTTCGGCTACTACCGCTTCCACGAGCTGAGCATGTGCTTCGCGAAGCAGCTGTAGGCGCCCGTCATTTGCGCCCGTTGCCTACCGCCGGGCTCAGGCGGTGGTCGGCACGATCCGCCACTGCTGGCAGTTGTTGTTCAGCCAGCTCCACTGGCGCACGTCCACGCCGTCGCCCGTGCCGCAGTCGGCGACGTCGGCGACCTTGCCGGTGGCGGCGTTGACGATCCGGACGTGGTCGCCGCCGGTGTAGGCGAGCCGGTACCGCTGGCAGTCGTTGTTGAGCCAGGACCACTGGCGGATGTCGGCGCCGTCGGCGGAGGAGCAGTCGGCGACGTCCATGACCTTGCCGGTGGCCACGTTCACCAGGCGGCTGGTGTCGTCGGCCATGTCCTCGATGCGCCACTTCTGGTTGGCGCCGCCGTTGCACGTCCACTGGAGGATGTTCGCGCCGTCGGCGGTGCCGCCGCCGTTGACGTCCAGGCACTTGCCGCTGTTGCGGTTGACCAGCGTGTATGCGGTCGGGGTCGTCGCGGTCTCCCCGGAGGGGCCGGCCAGGGTGGTGGCGAGCGCCACGGGCGTACCGAAGTCGGGCGTGCCGTCGGCGTTCCATGTGAACTTCTGGGCGCGTGTGGTGCGGGCGTTGCCGCAGCCGCCGTTCGACGTGCTGTTGCCGTGGTAGACGATCCAGTTCTCGGTGCCGTCGGGCGAGGTGAAGAACCCGTTGTGGCCGGGCCCGTAGACCCCGGCAGCGTCGTTGCGCTGGAAGACCGGCGTCTGCTTCTTGGTCCAGGACGCGGGGTTGAGCGGGTCGCTGCCGGTGAGTTCGAGCCGGCCCAGCTTGTAGTCGGGGGTCTGGCAGGAACTGGCGGAGAAGGTCAGGAAGGTCCGGCCGTCGTGGTACAGCGGCTCGGGGCCCTCGTTGACCGGGGCGCCGGAGGTCTCCCAGCTCAGCGTGGGGCTGGAGATGATCGTGAAGGTGGAGCTCGCCAACGTGTACGGGTTGCTCATGGGCGCGATGACCAGGCTCTGCGCGCTGCCGCCGATGAAGCCGCTGCCGACCAGGTACAGCTTGCCTCCGTGACGCAGCACGCCGGCGTCGATGAGCCAGCCGCCGGGAGCGAGGTTGGACCCGGTGAGGCTGTTCTTGTACGAGTACGGCCCCATCGGGTCGGAGCCCGCGCTCTCCAGCACGTGCGTGCGCTGCGAGTCACAGCACGCGGTGCCGCGGTTGCCCGCGGAGTAGTACAGGTACCACTTGCCGTCGAGGAAGTGGATCTCGGGCGCCCAGAAGTTGGAGTTGCGGCCCGTGGTGGAGTCGGACCACACCTGGACGCTCGGTGCGGTGGACAGCCCGGCCAGCGTCGGTGACTTCCGCATGGTCAGCTCACCCGTGAACGAGGTCGTCACCAGGTAGTAGCTGCCGTTGTAGTACTCCAGCCAGGGGTCGGCGCCCTTCTGCGCCTTGACCGGGTTGGTGTACGGCTTGCCGTCGGCCGCGACGGTGGGCTGCGTGACGACGAGTGAGAGCGACGCGAGCAGGGACAGCAGGACCGCCCCGAGGATCGACCAGTGACGGGTGCGGGCGCTGATACGGGCGCGGGTACGGGTGCGGAGCACGGCAAGTCCCTTCCGGCGGCGACTCGTTCGTTCGACATCTCGAACTTCGTGCGTAACTTCGGCCAGAAGGTAGAGGTGAGTCGGGAGTGGCGTCAATGGATACGACGACGGAACAAGAACTCCCGAACGCTCACACCCTCACGTCGTCAGGCCCTCAGAAACGCCAGCACCGCCAGGACCCGGCGGTGGGTGTCGTCGGCCGGGGGCAGGTCCAGCTTGGCGAGGATGCTGCCGATGTGCTTGCCGACGGCGGCCTCGGTGACGACCAACTCGCGTGCGATGGCGCCGTTGGACCTGCCCTGCGCAACCAGCGCCAGCACCTCCCGCTCGCGCGGGGTGAGCCGGGACAGCGGATCGCGTCGGCGGCGCAGCAACTGCCGTACGACCTCGGGGTCGACGACCGTCCCGCCGGACGCGACCTCGCACAGCGCGTCCACGAACTCCTCGACCTGCCCGACCCGGTCCTTGAGCAGATAGCCGACGCCCGACCCGTCGCCGGAGTCCAGCAACTCGGCGGCGTACTCCCGCTGCACGTACTGACTGAGGACCAGCACCGGCAGCGCGGGCCGGCCCTCCTCGGCCGGGGTGCGCAGTCGCACCGCCGCCCGCAGTCCTTCGTCCTGGAAGCCCGGGGGCATCCGTACGTCCGCGACCACGATGTCCGGCTCGTGCTCGGCGACCGCGGCGAGCAGTGCCTCGGCGTCCCCGACCGCCGCCACCACCTCGTGGCCGAAGCGGGTGAGCAGACCGGTGAGCCCGTCCCGCAACAGCACGCTGTCCTCGGCCAGCACTACGCGAAGCGATCGGCGGTCCGGCAAGGAATCTCCACGCTCAGCAGGGTCGGTCCGCCCGGCGGGCTGGACAGGGAAAGTCTGCCATCGAGGACCGACACCCGGTCGGCGAGTCCGGTCAGCCCGCTGCCGCCGTCCGCGCTCGCCCCACCGCACCCGTCATCGCTCACCCGGAGGTGGAGCCGCCCGTCCTCGTGCCTGCCGCTCACCTCCGCCCGGCTCGCCCCGCTGTGCCTGGCCACGTTGGCGAGGGCCTCACAGACCACGAAGTACGCGGCCGTCTCCACGGCCCTGGGCAGACGTCCGGACAGGCCCAGGTCCAGGTCGACGTCCACGGGCACGGGGCTGCGGTCCGCTGCGTCGCCGACCGCGGCTTCCAGCCCGAAGTCGGCGAGGACCTTGGGGTGGATGCCGTGGACGAGCTCGCGCAGTTCGGCCAGGGCGTTGCCGGCCTCCGCGTGGGCCCGGGCGAGCTGGTCGGCCAACGGTCCCGGCGGCGCGTCCAGCCGGGCCAGACCCAGCGTCATCGTCAGTGCGACCAGGCGCTGTTGGGCGCCGTCGTGGAGATCGCGCTCGATACGGCGCCGCTCCGCCTCGAAGGCGTCCACCAACCGCACCCGGGAACGGGTCAGTTCGACGACCTTCGCCCCCAGGTCCACGTCACGCGGGGCGATCAGCAGCCGGGTCAGCCCGGTCCTGGCCCCGGCGGCGACCCCGAGGACGTACGCCCCGGCAGTCAGCAGTACGACACCCAGCACGGCGACCCCGAAGGCGCCCGGCCATGTGGTGACCGTCCACTGCTTGAGCACCTTCACCTCCTGGCCGTCGCCCACCGTGGCCATCAGCAGCGGGGCGGCGACCATCGACCCCGGGAAGAGCAGGGCCACCGTGGCCACGAGCGCCTCGACCGGCCACAGCAGGCCGGCGAACAGCACCGCGTAGCCGAGTTCCCGCCAGGTCAGCTGCTCGCGCAGCCGGGTGGTGTACCAGACCCACGGCCCCGGCCCGGTGGGCACGTCATGCGCGCCGGCCACCGGGTCCCGGTCGATCAGCCCCAGCCGACGCCGCTCCATCGACGCCACGGGCACCCCGACGAGCACGGTGAGCCCGAGAAGGGGCACCCCGACCAGCACGACGGCCAGCACCCCGCCGGCCGCCACGAGCACCACGATCCCCACCAGGACCAGGGCCCCGGCGAGCACTCCGGACACCAGATACCCGACGGCCCGCCACGGCCACGACGACACGAGATAGCGCGGCCGGGCCATGGCCTGCCACACGTTCCGAGGCTGCGTACGGGTCGTTCGGATCACACGGGTCACCGTAGAAGGGCGAAGGGCGCGCGGCCATGGGCCCAGTGGGTGGGGCAGGGGTGGAGGTGGCCCTACCACAACATCCAGGGACGGCCGAGGGTGGTTCGAAGGCGCCCACCGGTCGTGACGGGTGAACTCCTTCGACGCGTCGTGATGACGACCGCGGTCCGCTCCCCGCGTTCCGCGTGGCCTGTCCGTGGCCGGGTTCCGGCTCGCCCTGCGTAGTCCTCGCAGTCGTACCGGAAAGAGACCCGCAACGCGCGGCGACCGCCGTCCGCGACCGCCTGTGTGCCGCGACGGGGGTCGGCGAAGTGCTGGCCGTGGCCGCACCCCCGCGGAGAGCCTCGACGAACTGAGCGGCCGTTTCACCACGGCCCGGGATTGCAGCCGGGTGCTGACCGCTCCGGGCATCGAGGCGGCCGCGGTCGCGGCCGACGCCTACCTGCCGTACACGACCCTGTTCGCGCACGCCCCCACCAGCGTGCGGCAGTTCATCGATCGCATCATCGGCCCCGTCCGGCGCTGGGACGCCGAACGGGGGACCGATCTGCTCGCCACGCTCCATCACTTCGTGGACTGCGACGCCGGCCCCGCCCGCACCGCGCGGCTGATGGGCGTGCACAGCAACACCGTGCTCGAGCGGCTCGACAGGATCACCCGACTTCTCGGCAGCACGTGGCGGGACTCGGAGTCGTTCTTCCATATCTCGGTGGCGGTGCGCCTGCACACCCTGTCGGAAACCCTTCGGAGCTCGTCAGGAGTAGAAGCGCACGTAGTCGAAGCGTGCGGTCACGCCCTTACCGGCCAGGGAGACGAGGCCGATGCGCGGGTCGGAGCCGGCGGGCAGATGCCAGACCCCACCCCAGATGTAGTGCTTCCCGTCCCGGCTCGTGGCCGGCTGGAATGTGTGTTCGCCGGTCTTCGGATCGACGGTGTGGCGCAGCCGCAGCCACATGGTGTCGGCCGACGGGCCCAACTGCATCTCCGGCCAGCTGTCACGGTCTCGGCCGATCCACAGGAAAGCCTGCCGTGACGGGCCGGTCCGTGTCGGGGCCAGATGGATCGAGTCCTCCGGGCTCCGGAAGGCGATCATCCCGGCCTGGCTGCGCCCGTCGGGGGCGTCGGTGATCGGGAAGTGCAGCTTGGTCTCGACCGTGTAGGTGCCGGTCGGAGCGTCACGAAGCAGCGCCGATGCCATGGTGCCCTTGCCGGAGAAGTCGGCATCCTGCGTCGGCCACACGTACTGGCCGTCGGTGACCTTCCCGTCGGCGGGGCCGAACCACGTCCAGCCGTCCAGCTGGTTGTCGTCGAAGTCCTCGTCGTACTCCGGCAGCCGGGCTCCGATGTGGGGGTCCGGCTGTTTGACGGTCACCGGCTGGTAGAGCCGGGTCACGCCGACGTTGTCCACCTCGCCGGCGCCGCGGGTCGAGGCGGCACCGCCACGGCGCCAGTCCTCGGGCACGTCCACCGTCAGCTCGGCCAGCGGCATGTCGAGCATGGCCGAGCTGACCTGTACATGCGCCGCCCCGTCGCGGATCTCGGCCGTGAGCGAGTGCCAGGTCCGCGGATCGGCGTTCGTGTGCAGACGAGCGGTCCGCTTCCGCACCACCTTCCGGTCCCGGGTGACCTCGACGGAGAGTGTGCCGATGGAATCCAGCCAGGCCACGGCGTGGTCGGACGGGCCCGCGGACGCCAGGACCAGGCCGACCCGGCCTTCGTCGTCGCGCAGCCGGACGTCGGCCTCGAGCCTCACATCGCCGTCCGGGGCCCGACGCGGCAGCAGCAGCTGCGGGACCGCGGCCCGGGACCGGCTGCGGGCATAGCGTCCCGAGTCGGGATCCGAACCCGTGGTCCAGGAGCCGTGTCCGGGGATGTCGAAGTGGACGAGGCCGTCCTCGAAGGTGCTGCCCGCGTCCCATGCGCCCGTCGGCGCGGTCTGCCGGTCCTCGCTGGTCCAGGCCCCCGCGCGGACCGTCGGCCAGCCGTCGATCCAGTCGAGCCGGTCCATCATGGTCGGCCGTCCGCCCCAGTTGGGATCACTCTCGTGGCGGTCGAATCCATTGGTGAGGATCCAGTCCTGGCCCGACTTGTCGACCACGTTCGCCGAATGGCCGGTCGCGACCCACTTGTTGCCGTTCGGTGCGTTGACGAGCGTGCCGCCCGGGTGCAGGTCGGCCAGGCCGACGCCCTCGGCGTCCTTGAACGGGCCCATGGGGTTCCTGGCCCGCCCGACGAACACCGGATAGGCGCCCTCGTCCCGGGCGCAGCAGCCCAGGCCGGAGTAGAACAGGTAGTACCAGCCGTCGCGCTTCACCGCGTACGCGGCCTCGCCGCGCCGGGCGCCGACCACCTGCACCGGATCGCCGGCCGGCGCGGTGCCCTCCTCGTTCAGACGCACCGCCTGGATTCCGCCGTCGCGGAACGAGCCGTAGTAGAGGTACTTCTGGCCGTCGGCGTCGACGAACACCGACGGATCGATCTGATTGACCGTCGTCCCGTACGGCAGCACGGGGTGACCGATGTCCTTCCACGGGCCGGCCGGATGGTCCGACGTGGCCAGCGCGATGGTGTTCTTGTCGCCGCCGGCGACCGAGTAGTAGAGGTAGTACGTGCCGTTGATGTAGCGGATGTCGGGTGCCCAGTAGTAGGTGCTCGCGAAGTCGCGCCACTCCGGGTGGTTGTCGGGCCCGAAGACGTCACCGACGTAGGTCCAGTTGACGAGGTCGGCCGAGCGTGTGATCGGCATGAAGTGCTGTGACTCCCAGGGGCCTCCCTGGTTGTCCCGGCGCATGCTGGTCTGGGTCGCATAGGCGTACCAGTAGCCGTCCTTACCGCGGATGATCGACGGGTCGGAGAAGGCGTCCGCGACGTTGTCCATCACGGGGTTCTGGTACGTCCCGGGCGGATCGGCGGGATCGGCCGCGGCCGGTCCGGGATGCGCACTGCCGAGGCCGAGGACCATGAGCAGGGCAAGGAGGGCGGCGCCGGATCTGCCCCGGAGCGAGGGGAATCGTGTCGGCTTCGATGTCATGTCGGGAACTCTCCTTTGCGGATACCGGAGATGCTGGAGACGCCGGGTCGCGGGCCGCGCCCGGAAGAACAGATGGGTGTACGGCGCGGAGGTGGCTCAGACGACGACGAGGGCCGCGATGCGCCAGAGGCCGTTCAGCTTCGAGCCGGTGATCTCCAGGTCGGCGGTGCGCCCATGGGCTCCACCATCGAGGGCGAAGGAGAACCAGACGAAGGCTCGGCTCGGCAGGCTGTCGTCGCCGGAGCGTCCGAGGACCGTGCCGCCCTCGGAGATGGTGGTGACACCCGAATCGGTGAGGGAGTCGCCGGTCAGCACCCACACCGTGTGCTTGCCGGCCGGCACCGGGACGCGCAGGACGGTGGGCTTGCCCCGCTGCATGACGATGTCGCGGCGCAGATCGTCGGCGTTGCCCCGGTCACGGGTGTTCGGCCGGTCGCCGACCCAACCGAAGCCGCGGTCGGCGCTGTAGCCGTCCTCGGGGGACAGTCTGGTGTATCCGGTCAGCAGCGGGCTGGCCGGCGGGCCGGCGTCGAACGCCGTGGCCGCGTCATCGGGGTGCGGCGTGGTGACGACGGGCACCGACCGGCCGCGCTCGGTCTCCTCGTCGCCGCTGGTGAGCCGGATCTCGACGGTGGCGAATCCCGGAGTGGGCACCGGGGTCGCGGTGACGGTCAGCTCTCGCTCGGCTCCGGCGGTGACGGTCACGGTCCGCTCGGTGCCGGACCAGCCGTCGGGGGTGACGAGGCGGGCGGTGACATCGCGGTCCTCGGTGCCGGTGTTGCGTACCAGCACCGTGACCGGGTTGGCCCGGCCCGCCCACCACACCGGATCCGCCACCGCCCGCATGACGACCAGGGACGGCACCGGGGCGCCGGGGTCCGTGACGGCGAACGCGGACAGCCGCCAGGGGCCGCCCACCCCCGTGAACGTGATGTCCGTGGTGCGGCCGGTGGCACCTCCGTCGAGGGGGAGCTCCAGCCAGGTGAAGGTTCCGCCGGGCTGCTTCGGACTGGTGGCGACGGCGGCGCCGTCCACCGCGACCCGGGTCGGCGAGGCCGTGGCCCCGGTGTCACCGACCAGCGCGTACCCGGTGTGCTCGCCGGCCGGCAGGGCGACGCGCAGCACCCGGGACGAGTTGTGCCAGAGGTGGTCGCGCAACAGGGGCTCGCCACCACGGTCCCTGGCCGACGGGGCGGCGCCGACCCAGCCGTGGCCGGCCGACGCGGACCAGGCCGACTCGGGGGTCAGCGCGTCGTAGCCGGGCATCGAAGTCCCGTTCCGCGGACCGGCGTTGAGTGCCAGGAGGCAGCGACTGCCCTCGGGGGCCACGACCAGGGACGGCGGGCGGCCGTCGAGCCGGGTGACCTTCGGCGCCACATCCAGGTCCAGGGCGGCGACGGTGCCCGACAAGGGGGGCGTGACCGGCAGTTCGAGCTCGGCGGTCGCGGCGCCGGCCGCGGACTGTTCGGCAGGCTCGGTGCGCCAGTCCGCCGCCGGTGGCCGCAGCGAGACCGTCAGGTCGCGGTCCCGCGCCGAGGCGTTGGTGACGGTGACCGGCAGGAGGTTGGGCCGGCCGCCGAGCAGCACCCGTGAGCCGTTCAGCGCCGCTCGCAGCCATTCCCGCCGCGCATCGACGATGCGGCTCTTGTCGAAGAAGAATCCGACCACCGTGTCGCGCCAGAACGTCGCGTGCTCCCGCTGGGCCTCGAAGCCCGCCTTGACGGCGGCATGGCGCTGCCGGTCGACCTCCCCGGACAGTTTGCTCCACCCGGCGAGGAACCGGTCGATGCGGTCGACCCCGGTGAAGTGCGTATCGTAGATGTGCTGGATGACCGTCTTGCCCGACCGCAGTCGATGGTCGTACGGCACCCAGTGCATGAACAGCAGCAGGTCGTCGGGACAGGTCGCCGTGGACGCGTAGTGCTCCTGCCACGGCCGTGGGTAGAGCCCGGTGAAGCCGCTGCCGGTCGCCTCGGTGCGGTCGAAGCCGGTGCCCTCGGTCGTGGAGTGGTGTGACTGGAAGAGGGTGCCCAGCGGGCTCGGGTCGAGATGGTCGCCACCGGGGTCGGTGAGATAGCCCATCCCCAGCGGCGAGGTGTAGTCCTCGTACGTCCGGCGCGAGTGCACGAGGATGTCGGCCACGACCTCGGTGACCGCGTCGTCGGTGCCGAAGGTCAGCCCGGCCCACTCCGCGGCCAGGTCCCGGGGATCGGCGTCCGGGTCCCAGCACATCCTGCCGAAGGCATAGGTGTTCGCCGCTCCCATCAGATAGCCGGTCCAGTTGCGGGCGTTGCCGAAGTTGCTGACCCCGGCGATGCCCGCCCGCGGCGCACGGCCGTCGCCGTCCGCGAGGATGTCGGCGACGGTCGGTCCGGTGCCGGGCCCCCGCGTCGGGAAGGTCAGCACCTCCCGCCACAGCGGAGCCAGATAGGTCGTGTGGAGCGTGTGGCCCGTGTATTCCTGTGTGAGCTGGAGTTCCAGCATCTGGTTCGTGTGCCGCATCGCGCCGAACAGGGGGTGTACGGGCTCGCGGATCTGGAAGTCGATCGGTCCGTACTTGGTCTGGAGGATGACGTTGTCGTCGAACGTGCCGTCCAGCGGGGCGAACACCCGGTACTGGTACTCCGCCCAGTCGCTGAAATCCTCGTGGACGAAGCTGCGCCAGACGATCTGCCCGTCGTGCGGGGCGACCGTGCGGGCCAGCATGTTCGCGCCCTCGGCATGGGTGCGTCCGTAATCCAGCGGGCCGGGCTGCCCCTCCGAGTTCGCCTTCACCAGGAACCCGCCGAATCCGGGCAGGCTGTTGAAGATTTCGGCGCTCTTGTCCTGCCACCACCGCTGGACCCGTCGATCGGCGGGGTCGGCCGTCGTGATCGGATCCGCGTCGTCCGCGGTCAGGCTCATCGGACTGGCGTAGTTGACGGACAGCCAGACGGAGATGCCCCATGAGTGGAGAAGTGCCGCCAGGGGTCTGAGTCCGGTCAGCATCTCGCCGGTGATGAAGTCGGCGTCGGCGTTCACATTGTTGAGCACCGAGGCGTTGATGCCGATCGATGCCATGGACCGCGCGTAGTCGACGAGCCGGTCGGAGATGTCCGGCAGCTTGTCCCACTCGAAGAGCGAAGTGCCCGCGTAGCCACGCTCGATGGACCCGTCGAAGTTGTCCCAGTGATTCATCATGCGCAGTGCGGTGCGCGGTTTCTCCACGATGGACAGCTTGTGCAGTGGCCGCTCGAGCTGGAGCAGACGGATGAGATGGAAGACCCCGGCCAGCACGCCCCGATCACTGCGGGCCCCGACGACCAGACGCCGCCTGCCCGGCGGGCCGGTCATCTCGATCACGTACCCCTGCTCACCGATCCGGGCCAGCCGACCGGGGCTCACCTGGGAGCGCACGACCGGTGACTCGTCCACCGTGCCGATGACGACCGAGGCGCGATCGGCGGGAACCCGGGCCGGTGCGCTGCCGGTGAAGCCCCGGGCGGCTCGCCGCAGTTCCGACTCGGCGTTGCCCATGACCCGGCCCTCGCCCTGACGTGCCAGACCGGCCAGGACCTCCCGGTACTCGGCGAGCCGGCGGGGATCGGTGGTGGGGCGGTAGCGCAGCCAGAGATCGTAGCCGTCCTCATCGGGGGTGCCTGCCGATGGGGCGAAGCCGGCCGCCGTGCTCCACGGGCTCAGTACGGTGGCGAAGGCGAGAGCGGATGCCTGGAGCACTCGGCGACGGCTGTACTCGTACTCGGATCGCGCCATTGCGGTTTCTCCTCTGCGGAAGAACGAAGGGAATTGCCCCGAGCCCTCAGCCGGCGAGCGGCGCTATGTGCGGGTTCGGGTGAGAATTTCGCGCAGTTCGGCCAGGGGAATCTTCGGTTGGCGTTCCGGTGTGAGCAGGCCGTTGGTCTCTTGCTCCGTGTCGGTGAACTGGGTGTAGCAGTAGCCCGCGAGCCCGGAGTCCACCGCGGCGGTCACCAGCTCGGCGAGGCGTTCCGCGAAGTCCTCCTTGGTGGCCACGGTGTCGTAGCCGAACCACTCGGCGCCCTCGGCCGGCTCGAAGGTCGCGCCGCCGAACTCGCTGAGAACGACGGGCTGCCCTTGGTGGCGGACGCCGTCCAGGGTCAGCCGTTTGGCGCCGGGCCACTGCTCGGCGAGCTCGCCCCGCCGCAGCGAGGCGTGGCCGTAGCGCCTGCGCAGTACGTCCCCGTGCTGGGTGTAGTCGTGGACGCCCCAGATATCGGCGGCGGAGATCTCCCAGCCGTCGTTGGAGACGGCGGGCCGGGACGGGTCCAGGGCCTTGGTCAGGTGGTACAGGGCGTCCATGAAGTGGCGCTGCGCGGGGACGAGCGCCGGGTTCGGCACGGACCAGGACTCGTTGATCGGGACCCAGGCCACGATCGAGGGGTGGCTGAGGTCGCGGGAGATGGCTTCGGTCCACTCGGCGACCACGCGCTCGACGGTCTGTGCGCCGAAGGCGTACGCCGACGGCATCTCCTCCCACAGCAGCAGCCCGAGCCGGTCGGCCCAGTACAGGAAGCGCGGGTCCTCGACCTTCTGGTGGATACGCAGCCCGTTCAGGCCGATCTCCTTCGCCAGTTCGACGTCGCGGCGCAGTTCCTCGGCCGAGGCCGACAGATGCGATGCGGGCCAGTAGCCCTGCTGGAGCGCGAACCGGAGGAAGTACGGCTTGTGGTTGAGGAGGAAGACGCCGTCGTCCCAGCCGATGTCACGCAGGCCGAGGTAGGACGTCGCACGGTCGACCGGTGTGTCCTCGGCCGCGTTGCGCAACTCCACCACGGCGTCGACGAGTTGCGGCCGCTCCGGACTCCAGAGCAGTTCGTCGAGATCCTGCGCGTGGCGCAGGGCGGGCACCGCGACATCGAACTCCGTCTCCTGGCCCTCGATCAGCGTCCGCTGCTCGGCGAGCACCCGCTCACCCCGCGTGAGGCGGACCGTCACGGTGAGCGGGCGCCGCGGCCAGTGGCCGAGCCGCAGCCGGCAGCGGACGCGGGCGTGGGCGACCTCGGGGGTCCAGTGCAGGAGTGCGATGTGCTCGGCCGGGACCTCTTCCAGCCACACCGGCTGCCAGATCCCGGAGGTGCGGTGGTACCAGATGACATGCGGATCCCGGCGCCAGTCCTGCTTGCCGCGGGGCTGTGCGGCGTCGAGCGGCTGGTCCTCGGCTCGGACGACGACGGTCTGCTCGCCGTCCCGGTCGATGGCGTCGGTCAGATCACAGGTGAAGCCGGTGTGCCCGCCCTCGTGCCGTCCCACCAGGCGGCCGCCCAGCCAGACCTCGGCGCGGTGGTCGACCGCACCGAAGTGCAGCAGGAGCCGCCGCCCGGCGGCCGGCCGGGGCACGTCGATCGTGCGCCGATACCAGAGCACGGGGTGGAAGGCGGTGTTCGCCACGCCCGAGGCCGCGGACTCAGGCGGGTAGGGCACGGTGACGGTGCCGGTGAACGGTGCGGAGTTCGCCGGGTCCATCCAGCGGTCGGCGCGACCGCGGTCCTCGTCGTCGTGGGCGAACTGCCAGGGACCGCCGAGGTCGCGCCAGTCGGGATCGCGGATCAGCTGCGGCCTCGGATGGCCTGCGGCGTCCAGGTGCGGGTGGGGCATGCGTGAACTCCGGTGGTGTGGTGCGTGGGTGGGGGATGGGAAGGTGCCGCGCCACCGTTCAGTTCTCCTGGGCGTCCGCGGGGGAACGGAGGTCCACGACCGTGGCGGCGAACGCCAGCGGCCCCGGCAGCAGCGGGATCAGCAGCGGAATCGACCAGGCCAGGAGCGCGCTGAGGATCACGGCACCGGCCAGCAGGAGACTGCCGCGCGGGTTCGCGGCCGAGCGGAGCAGCGCTTCGCGAGCGGACAGGACGTGCGGTGCCTCCAGCGCTGCCGCCCGTAGCGCCACGACCGTGGCGCCCAGGATGAGCAGCGCGAGGGCGGGCACCATGACGGCCGCTCCGGGCAGCGCGGCACGCATCAGCGCGGCATCGATCAGGACGACCAGCGCGAGCAGTGGCGGCACCAGACCGAGGGCCGTCGACCGCGCGGACAGGTGGGCACGGAGATGAGCGCCGTACGTACCGGCCCTGACCTGCGCGCCGTTGCCCGCGGCCTGCCGGAGCGTCGCGGACGCCGCGGCGAACGCGGCCGGGGCCGTGACGACCGGCAGGCAGGCGAGGCTGGTGAGCAGGCCGACGAGCAGCATGTCGGCGAAGAGGGTGAAGCCGGAGCCGAAGACCTCTCCGGGTTCCCGGCGCTCGCGCCGGGGCGCGATCGGTGCGTGGGCCATGGTGTGCCTCACCCCTTCAGTCCGGACGTGGCCATGCCCTGCACCAGGTAGCGCTGGAAGACGAAGAAGAACAGCACGATCGGCAGCACCGAGATCACCGACATGGCGAACATGGGCCCGTACGCGGAGGTGCTGGACTGGTCGACGAAGCTGCTCAGGGCGAGGGTGATGGTGTACTTCTCCGGCGCGAAGAGATAGATCATCTGCGTGAAGAAGTCGTTCCACGTCCAGATGAACGTGAAGATGGCCGTGGTGATCAGCGCGGGCCGGGCCAGCGGCAGTGTGATCGACCAGTACGTACGGAAGGGACCGCAGCCGTCGATCCGCGCGGACTCCTCCAGCTCACGCGGCAGGCCGCGCATGAACTGGACGATGAGGAAGACGAAGAACGCCTCGGTGGCCAGGAACTTCGGCAGGATCAGCGGCCAGTAACTGTCCACCAGGCCGAGCCGGTTGAAGATGATGTACTGCGGGATCAGTACGACGTGGTGCGGCAGCATCAGCGTCGCCACCATGAAGGCGAACATCACCTTGCTCATGCGGAAGCGCAGCCGGGCGAAGGCGTAGGCGGCCAGCGAGCAGGACAGGACGTTGCCGAGGACGGCGCCCCCCGCGATCAGCAGGGTGTTGCCGAGCAGCTGGGTGACGGTGACGCCCGAGACCCCGTCCAGGGCGGTCGTGTAGTTCGACCACTCCAGGTGGCTGGGCCACAGGTCGAGGCTCGTCATCACCTCGTCGGCCGGCTTCAGCGAGGTGGCCAGCAGCCAGGCCAGCGGATACAGCAGGACGAGCAGCGCGGCGGCCGAGACCGTGTGCGGCAGCCACCGCTTCGTGGCGATGTTCATCGGCCCTCCTCGTCCGCGTAGAAGACCCAGGACCGGGAGGTCCGGAACAGGATCAGGGTGATCGCGCCGATGGCGATCAGCAGCAGCCAGGCCATCGCCGCCGCGTATCCCATGTGAGAGGCCGTGAAGCCGCGCTCGTACAGGTACAGCGTGTAGAACATCGTGGAGTCGGCGGGGCCGCCGTCGCCGCCGCTGACGGCGAAGGCCGGGGTGAAGACCTGGAAGGAGTTGATGACCTCCAGGACCAGGTTGAAGAAGACGACCGGGGACAGCATCGGCACGGTGATGGACACGAACTGCCGCCGGCGGCCCGCGCCGTCGAGCGCCGCGGCCTCGTAGAGGTCGGGCGAGATCTGCTGGAGGCCCGCCAGGAAGATCACCATGGGCGCACCGAACTGCCACACCGTCAGCAGGACGATCACATACACCGCGAGGTCGGGATTGCCGACCCAGCCGCCGGTGTGGATGCCGACCGAGTCCAGGACGCCTGCGACGGTGCCGCCGTCGTTGAACAGCGCCTTCCACACCAGGGCGATGGACATGCTCGCGCCGAGCAGGGACGGCGCGTAGAACGCGGAGCGGTAGAAGCCCCGGCCCCGGCTGAGGTTCCTCAGCAGCATCGCCACGCCGAGGGCGAGGCCCAGCTTCAGCGGGACGGCCACGACGACGTACAGCATCGTGGTGCCGACCGACCGCCAGTAGCGGGGGTCCTCGGTCAGCATCTCCTGGTAGTTGCGCAGCCCCACCCAGTGCGGCGGGTCGAACAGGTTGTAGTCCGTGAACGACAGGTACAGGGACACGGCCATCGGCACGAGGGTCAACACGACCGCGCCGATCATCCACGGGGACAGGAACACATAGGCGGGCCACTGCCGTTCACGGATCTGGCGCCGCTTGCTCTTCCGCGGGCCCGGCCGCGTCGTGCGGGCGGCGCGTTCGGGCGCCCTCGTCGTCGAGACCGTGCTCATGACTCTCATGACTCCAGCTCCCGGTTCGCCTCGTCGATGAGTTCACGTGCCGCCTGCCGCGGTGTGGCCATGCCGTGGATCACGCGCTGGTAGCCCCGTTTGAGCGCGGTCTGGATCGCGAGGTCGCCGGGCGGCGGTGCGGTCGGCGGGGCGTCCAGGCCGTACTTCTCCATCGTCTGCGCGTAGTCGTAGATCTCCCGCTCCGGTCCCTCGAGCGTCCTGGCGACGCGGGCGGCGATCTTGCGGTTGGGCGGGGTGGACCGGGAGAAGCCGAGGATGTCGCCGGCCCGTGGGTCGTTCAGGAGGAAGTCGATCAACTGGGCCGCCTCCTTGGGGTGTCCGCTTTGCGAGCCGATGCCGAGGAGCATGCTCGGCTTGAAGTACGCGCCCTGCCGGCCGTCGGTCGTGGGCACGGGCGCGAAGTGGATGTCCTCGCCGAGCAGGGCCGTGTATCCGGGGAACGGCGCGTCCCAGGTGAAGTCGGCGGCCGCGAGACGTCGGCCGATGGGGCTGGTCTCGGTGCTCTTGGCCTGCACGGTGTCCCGGGCCTGAGCGATGGCTCCCTCCCTGCGGAGCCGGTCGCGGAACGACCAGAAAGCGGTCAGGTCGTCCTCGGTGAAGCCGAGTTTCGTCTGGTTCGCGTAGAGGTTCTTGCCGCGGCTGCGCAGCCAGGTCTCGAAGACGTCCTCGTTGTCGCCGCCGTCGTTGGAGCCCGTGTAGGGGCGTCCGTCGGGGGACTTCAGCCCCAGGGCGGCGATCTTCTTGTTGGCCTTCGCCCAGTCCTGCCAGGTCCAGCCGGGCCGGGGCGTGGGGATACCGGCCCTCTTGTAGACGGCGGAGTCGTAGGCGTATCCGGTGATGCCACGCCCCATGGGCAGGGCGAACTGCCTGCCCTTGTAGGTGCCGGTGCGCAGGAAGTCCTTGTCCATGTCGGAGGTGCGGATCGTCAGGTCCTTGACGACACCGTCCAGCGGCATGATCGCCTTGCCGCCCGCGTACTGGGAGATCTGCCGGTAGTCGAGCTGTACCACGTCGGGTACCCCGCCGCCGGCGGCCTGCGTGGCCAGCTTCTGGAGATACGACCCGAAGTCGCTGTTCGATGTGCGCACGGTGACACCGGGGTGTTCCTTCTCGAAGAGGCGGACCGCCTTCTCGGTGCGCGCGGCACGGTCGTCGTTGCCCCACCAGGAGAACCGGACGGTGATGCCGGACGTGTCGCCGCTCGCGGCGGAGCACGCGGACAGCGTCCCGGTCAGAGCGGTGCTGAGGCCGACGGCGGCAACGGCCAGGACGGCCCGGCGGCTCGGGCGTGGGAACGGGCCGTTCGGAGGCTCGGGCATGGGGACCTTCCAGGGGAGGAGAGGATGTGAAGGGGAGTGCTGCGCAAGGCAGTCGGAGGGACGTCAGATCCCGGATGGACGTCCAGGCGGCCGCACATGCCGAAGCGTCCGCGTGCGGTGGGCCCGGTCGCGGCGACCTGGGCCTCGGTCAGGTGCCGCTCGTCCTTGTCGCGCAGGGCGGCGAGGTGGGCCGCGGTCGCCGACGTGGCGGCCTGCGCGCCATCACGCCGACGCCGCCCCCAGGCGTCCACCAGGGGGCGCACGGGATCGGCGGCGGCACGCTGGAACTCCGTCAGAAGCGCCCCAGGGTCCCCGCTCTCGGTGGCGTCGCGCATCTCCATGAACCAGCGCGTCGCCGGATCGCGGCGGGCGCGGGCGACCGCCACCTGTTCGGCCTCGGCGGACATCGGAGGGGATCCGGATCGCGTCCGCGTCGGTCTCGGCGTCGGTGAGCAGGTCGGGCGGCAGCGTGAGCACGGCGTCGCCCGCCTCGGGCAGGTGGCTGGAGCGCGCGATGCCCCCGGTGCCGACCACGGCTGTGCGCAGCGGGGTGGTGGAGCGGTGCGGAGACATGCGGGCCCTCTCATGAGATGTGCGGTGAGCGTCGACGCCGTGGGCACGGGCCGGCAGCCCGGACCCGTCCGACGGACAGCAGTCGGCTGCCCGCGTGAGGCCCTCGGTAGCAATCGCTTGCTACCGAGGGATTCCAACGTTGTAATCGCGATATCTCGCCACGGTCAACCCCTCGTCCGGAACGGGATTCCGAGCCACCCCGGAGCTGACAGCCCGCCACAGCCCCTGCATAATGCGGAGAAACACAGGTGAGGAGGTTGGCCAGTGGCCGCGGTGACACTCAAGGACGTGGCGGAGCGGGCGGGGGTTTCGATCAAGACCGTGTCCAACGTTGTACGCAATGCTCCCCGCGTATCCGAGGCCACGCGGAAGCGCGTACTGAAGGCCGTGCACGAGCTCGGCTACCGGCCCAACCCGTCGGCCCGCCGCCTGCGCACCGGACACAGCGGCCTGATCGGCCTCGCCGTCCCGGATCTGGCCACGCCGTACTTCGCCGAACTCGCCCAGCACGTACGGGCCGAGGCCGCGCACCTGGGCCTGACCGTCCTGATCGAGGAGACGCTGGGCGACGCGACGGAGGAACTGCGCCTGGCGACCGGCGTCGGAGCGTCCCTGCTGGACGGTGTGATCCTGTCGCCCCTGCGTGTCTCGCCCGACGAACTCGCCGCCGTGGCCAACGAGTTCCCGCTGGTCCTGCTCGGGGAGCGCAGCTATGAGCGCGACCAGGTGGGCGCCGACCACGTCCTGATCGACAACGTCGCGGCGGCACGCGATGCTACCGCGCACCTGGCCGCTCTCGGCCGTACGCGGATCGCCGCCATCGGTGTGGACCAGCAGGCGTCGGCGACCAGTCGTCAGCGCCTGGAGGGTTTCCAACTCGCCCTGCACGAAGCCGGGGTGATCTACGACCCCCGGCTCACCCCCGCCATCAAGGAGTTCGACCGGCGCAATGGCCTGCTGGCGATGCGCGCCCTGACCGCCCTGCCGGCCGGCGTACGCCCCGACGCGGTCTTCTGCTTCAGCGACCTGCTGGCCGTCGGTGCCCAACGCGCCCTGTTCGAAGCGGGGTTGGCCATCCCGGACGATGTCGCCGTGGCGAGCATCGACGGCTCCGACGAGGCGCTCTACAGCACGCCGTCCCTCACGTCCGTGGTCCCCGACAAGACCGCCATCGCCTCGCTGGCCGTAAAGTGCCTGGCGGCCCGCATCCGCTCGGACGAGCCCCTGCCGTTCGAGGTGCACACGGCTCCGCACTGGCTGCACGCCCGGGAGTCCACGAACGGCGGGCGCCAACAGCTCTTTCGCTGATCCGGGCCGAGGGCACCGTCGGACGAAGGACGGTCCCCTCGGCGCACGAGCGCCCAGCCGCTTCTGGTGACGTGTCGGACTGTGTCGCCCGATTCTTGAGAATCTGCTGACCTGCGGGTTCTCGGGGTGGGATGGTGTTGGGGATCGGTCTGTTCGCGGGGAAGTGAGGAGGATCGGCGGTGTCGCTGCATCCTGTCCCCGCTCCCGAGATCCCTGAGATGACTGCTCGGGTTGCTCGTGCGGCTTTCCCCAAGGGCTGTCTGGCGATGCGGATCCGCGACGAGCTGGGCGTGCTGTCCCAGTCCGCGAAATCCGGGACAATCAGCAGCTCACCGAACACATCGCCGCCCGAGAACCGCACTTCCTGAAGACCAAGCAGGGCCCTGACGCCCGGGGCGCCGTCCGCCTGCAGTGCCCAGCCGCAGGACCGTCGCCGTCGGTGAACTGCGCACGCCGCGACCGGCTCCGCCCGCGCACACCCCGCACCCCAGGCCCGCCCACCTCGGTCGTCGACTTCAGCGACCGCCGCACACTCGCCGCGCACCCCGCCGCCCTGCCCACCGTCCAACTGCCACAGAACGAGTGGCTCGACCCGCCACCAGCAGACGAACTTCCCCCAGTCTGCCGCAAGTCGGACATCACGATTCCCGCCGACGCCGCCGACGATCTCAAGACCGCCAAGTTCCGGCAGGACAGGCACTACCTCTCCGACGACTGGACCGCCGCCTACAAGCCCATCCGCTCCCGCAACGAGGGGATCCGCGGCCGCCTCAAGAGCGACGAACTCGACATCGGCAGCCCCAAACACCGCCAGGCACGAGGACAAGTAGCCCAGACCCTCCTCGTCGCCCTCATGGTCACCGCCGGCAACCTCGACATCCTCGAAACCTGGCTCTACCAGCGCACCGGCACCCACCTCACGCACACCGACTACACCGACTACACCGACTACACCGACACGCTCTCCCAGCAACCGACGCAGCCGGAGAAAGACTCGCCCGCCGGGATCAGCCGGCCACCTCCGCTCACCGAATGAAGCCCCACGAGAAGAACATCCCCCACACCTGAACGCGGCCGGCCCCGGAACCCCGGGGCCGGCCGCGGTGCCTTCAGCAGCCGACGGCAGCCCGCCGCCCCTGCGCCCACCAAGGACCGCCGCCATCCACCACCGAACAGGCTCGAACAGACCCCGGAAACGACAAAGATCCCGCGCGATCATCATGATCGCCGGGATCTCGTCAACCGACCTTGAGCGAACTCAAGAACAGTCGTGCGTGGACCTGAGGGGATTTGAACCCCTGGCCCCCTCGATGCGAACGAGGTGCGCTACCGGACTGCGCCACAGGCCCTTGCAACGAGTGAAACTCTAGCATCCCCATCCGGCTGCTTGGAAATCCGTTCCGCGCTGGTCAACGGCACCCCGCTCGCGCGCCCCGGCGACGGCCGGGAAGGGGACGGGCGAGGACACACCGCCCGACCTGCCGGGGCGTCAGCGCACACGCCGTCGGTCCTCCGGCACACCGCGGACCTACTCGTTGGCGGCCCGCGGCCGGTCGCCGTCCTCGTACTGGTCGAACAGCGGGGTGCGCCCCCGCTCCCGGGCCCGGCGCGCGGACGCGGCACGGCGGGCATCGCAGCGGCTGTCGCCGGAGGAGCCGGTGCCCGCCGGGCCCTCCTCGGCCGTATCGGCGGCCACGGGCGTGGAGGACTCCGGCTCCTGCCCGGAGGCGGCACCGGTGCTGATGCTGGTGCCGCTGCCGGTGCTGGTGCCGGCGCCCCTTCCGGTACCAGCCGCCGTACCCGCCGCTCCCGCAGCGCCCGATCCCACCGCACTCGACCGCGCCGAGCTCCAGGAGTCCGGCGCGCCCAGGTCCACGTCCGGTGTGGCCCGCGGTGCGACCGGCGCGGTCACATACGTGGGGAGCGGTACCGGAACCGGGTCCCAGCTGTCCCCTTGGCCGGGGCGGCGCTGCCGCTCGCGCTGCTGGTCGACCCACTCCGCGTGGTCGGTCTGCTCGACGAGGGCGCGGCGGTCTGCCGCGAGCGCGGAGAGGCCCGGGTTCGTCCCGGTCTCTGGTCCGTCCTCCGGCTCGTCGGCGTCCACGTCGGGCGTCGGGCGCCGCCGGGGCTGGCGCTCACGCAGCCGCTGTGCCGCCACCTCGGCCCGGCGCCGGTCCATCGTGTACGCGAACCGCCGCCGCTCCTGGGTGCGCAGGTACGCGATGTACGCGCTCAGCAGCACCGCCGGTACGCCGGGCGCCCACAGGAAGGCGAGCCCTCCGACCGCCGCGACGATCGCTCCGCATGTGAAGGCGACGAAGAGCATGACGGTCGTACGCCGCCGGCGCGCGAGCACCTTCAAGCGCCGGGCGCGTGCGGCCGACTCCGCCGAGGTCCCACGTGGCCCGCGCACACCCGATGCCGACTTCCCGGCGACCTTGGACGGCGGCGAAGCGTGCGACGACTGAGGCTGTGCCTTGCTGCCTGGCTGCGCCTTGCCGCCCGGCTGTGCCTTGCTGCCCGGCTGCGCCTGCTGCGGCACCGGCCTGGCACCCGTGGACACCCCGGACCTGGCGCTCCCCTGGGGCGCACCACCCTGAGGTGTGCCGCTCTTGCCCTTGGGCTCGCCCGGCTCCACCGGAAGCTGCGTCCTGGTCTGCGGACGGTACGGAGGCATGGCGTAGGCCCGGACGTCCACCGAGTCGGTGACGGCATCCGGGTCGGCGTTGCGCTCCCCCTCGTCGGTGGAGCGCGCCTGCAGGTCCTTGGCGTACCGGCGCTCCATGCCCGCCCGTCCGGAAAGCAGCCGGATGGCGGTGCTGAAGCGTTCCGTCGGACGGGCTTCGTTCAGCTCGTCCTGCCTACGGAGCCACATCGGCACCAAGTAGGCGGCCCAGGCCCCGACGATGACTGCGTAGATGAGGCCGCTGCTGCTCACGCCTCACACGGTAGAGGGGTTTGCTTGGGGCCATCTGCCAATTGCTCCGGTGTGTCGCACGATCTGGCTGATATTTCGAGCTTTTTTTGCGACCGATGTGATCAACAGGACACTGAGAGTGCGAAATTAACGCCCTCGGACGATCGACGAGCGATCAATTTCGAACATGTATTTCATTTGCGGGGAGACTCGCCGGAAGTGTTCTGCGATGTGCTGCTCCGCGGAGTGTTCCCCGCGCGTACCCGCTGCCAGCGGGCCAGCAGGCCGTCGGGGACCTCTTCGGCGGTGAGTGCGAAGACGAGATGGTCGCGCCAGGCCCCGTCGATGTGAAGATATCGTGGACGAAGCCCTTCCTCGCGGAATCCGAGTTTCTCCACGACCCGGCGGCTGGGCCCGTTCTCGGGGCGAATACAGACTTCGATGCGGTGCAGACCGACGGCGCGAAAGCAGTGGTCGACCACGAGGGCCACGGCCGTCGGCATCACGCCCCGCCCGGCGACCGTCTCGTCCACCCAGTAGCCGATGTGTCCGGAGCACATCGAGCCCCAGGTGATCCCGGCGACCGTCAGCTGTCCGACGAGCCGGCCCTGGTACTCGATCACGAACGGCAGCATCCGGCCCGCGTTCGCCTCCGCCCGCAGATGGCGGACCATCTGGCGGTAGGTCGGCCGGTGGGTGATCGGGCCGCCGGGCGTGGGCGGCGGAATCGTCGCCTCCCAGGGCCGCAGCCAGTCCCGGTTGCGCCGGTTGACCTCGCGCCAGGCCCGCTGGTCGCGCAGCTTTATGGGCCGGAGGACGATGTCGCCGTCCACCAGCACGGCGGGCCAGGATGGGCTGTTCAGCTCGCACCCCCACTCGGTCCGGGACGGTCCGTGTCGGCTCCGGGACGCTCCGGGGCGGCTCCGGGGCCGTCCATGGCGGCCCCGCCGGGTCTGTGCCCGGCGGCCTCCGTGCCCCCGCCGGGTCTGTGCCCGGCGGCTTCCGTACCCCCGCCGGGTCTGGGGTGGTCCCCGCCTCGGATCTGGTCGACGGCGTGGACCAGCAGGGGCTCCAGCACCGCCAGCCCGTCCTTCACGCCGCCGGTGGAGCCCGGAAGGTTCACGATCAGTGTCCCGCGCGCGACGCCCGCGAGCCCACGGGACAGCGCCGCCGTGGGCACCTTCTGACGGCCGAACGCCCTGATGGCCTCGGCGATGCCCGGCACCTCGTGGTCGAGGACGCTCCGGGTGGCCTCGGGGGTCCGGTCGGTGGGTGAGATGCCGGTTCCGCCGGTGGTCACGATGAGGTCGTACCCGGCGTCCACACCCGCCCTCAGCGCCTGCGCCACCGGGTCACCGTCGGGGACGACCTGCGGGCCGTCGACGGCGAAGCCCAGCCTGCCGAGCCCCTCCACGATCAGGGGGCCGCCCTTGTCCTCGTACACCCCGGCGGCCGCCCGGTTGGAGGCGGTCACCACCAGGGCCGCGTACGGCGCGACCAGGGCGCCGCCCAGAGACGGGGAACCGGTCATTCCCGGCTCCAGTCGCCGGACTTCCCGCCGGTCTTCTCCTCGACGCGTACGTCCGTGATGACCGCCCCCTTGTCGACTGCCTTGACCATGTCGACCACGGTGAGCGCCGCCACGCTGACCGCGGTGAGGGCCTCCATCTCCACGCCGGTGCGGTCAGTCGTCTTCACGGTGGCCAGGATCTCGACGGCGTCGTCCGCGACCGACAGATCAAGCTTGACACCCGACACCGACAACGGGTGGCAGAGCGGGATGAGTTCGGGGGTGCGCTTGGCGCCCATGATCCCCGCGATACGCGCGGTGGCGAGGGCGTCGCCCTTGGGCACCCCCTCGCCACGCAGCAACTCGACCACGCGCGGTGAGACCAGGACCCGGCCGCTGGCGCGGGCGGTGCGCGCGGTCACGTCCTTCCCGGACACATCGACCATGCGGGCGGCTCCCGCCTCGTCGATGTGCGTCAGTCGGTCGTCCGCAGGCGGTCCGGGGGTCTCCCCCCGGGAAGACACAGTCATGTGGTGTGGCGCTCCCGGTCAGGGCCGTCGCGGTGGGCGAACGGCCTGTTGTGCGCGACACGGTACGCCAACTTCAGCGGCCCCGCGGAGCCGGTTCTCCCTGGCCCCGGGTCCTGTCGTCAAACTCCCGTCGTCCGCCCGAAGGGCGGGCCTCGCGGCGTCAGGTGCGTGCTCTCGGCGTGCCGGGCGGAAGCCCTCGTACTGGACGTACTTGGGCTTTCGCCCTGGACGTACTTGGGCTTTCGCCCGGTGCGGCGAGTGGGGTACCTCCCACGCCCTCAAGGCAGTGGCGGAGGGATTTTGACGACAGGGCCCCGGTGGTCAGCCGAGGAGGACGACCTGGACCTCGCTGCCGGGCTCGACCGACTCCACGTCCTCGGGGACCACGATCAGCGCATCGGCAAGGGCGAGGGCCGCGACCAGGTGCGATCCGGCACCCCCTACGGGGGTGACCTTCCCGTCGGCGTACGTCCCGCGCAGGAACTGCCGGCGCCCGGCGGGCGAGGTCAGCGCCTTGGGCGCCTCCAGCGTCGCGCGGGTGGAGGGCCGATGGAGGTCCTCCAGTCCCATCAGGGCGCGGATGGCGGGCCGTACGAACAGCTCGAAGGAGACGTACGACGACACCGGGTTGCCCGGCAGGGCGAGCAGCGGGGTGTGGTCGGGGCCGATGGAGCCGAAGCCCTGGGGCTTGCCGGGCTGCATGGCGAGCTTGCGGAACTCGACGCCGCTGCCGGCCTCGTCCTCGTCGCCGACGGACTGGAGGGCCTCCTTGACGACGTCGTACGCTCCAACGCTCACCCCGCCCGTGGTGACGAGCAGGTCGGCACGGACGAGCTGGTCCTCGATGGTGGCGCGGAGGATCTCGGCGTCGTCGGTGACGGCGCCGACACGGTAGGCGATCGCTCCGGCGTCGCGGGCGGCGGCGGTCAGGGCGAAGCTGTTGGAGTCGTAGATCTGGCCGGGGTCCAACTTCTCGCCGGGCTGGACGAGTTCGCTGCCGGTGGACAGGACGACCACGCGCGGGCGGGGGCGCACGCGGACCATGGCGCGGCCGATCGCGGCGAGCAGCCCGATCTGCGGCGGGCCGAGGATCGTGCCCGCCGCCAGGGCCCGGTCGCCGGCCTTCACGTCGCTGCCCTTGTCCCGCACGTGCGCGCGTGCCTCGGCCGCGCGGTGGACGGCGACCTGCCCGGAGGCGCCCTCGGGGCTGGCGCTGTGGGCGCGCATCCGGGAGACGGGCCCCTGGCCGAGGCCGCCGTCGGTCCACTCCACGGGGACGACGGTCTCGGCGCCGGGCGGCAGCGGGGCGCCGGTCATGATGCGGGCGGCCTCGCCGGGTCCCACGTGCGGCTGCTCGCCCTGGCCCGCGGCCACGTCGCCGATCACCGTCAGGACGGCGGGGTACTCCTCGCTCGCGCCCGCGATGTCCGCGACCCGCACCGCGTACCCGTCCATCGAGCTGTTGTCGAACGGCGGCAGTGACAGTGGCACCGTGACGTCCTCGACCAGGACGCAGCCCAAGGCGTCGAGGAGTTGCAGCTCGATGGGTTCCAGGGGGCGGACGGTGGCGAGGATGTCCTCCAGGTGCTCGGTCACCGTCCAGACGTGGTCCTGGCCGGTGTCGCGGGTCGGGGCGCTGCTCAAAGTCGCTACATCTCCTCGGCTACGTAACTGCGAAGCCAGGTCCGGAAGTCCGGGCCCAGGTCTTCACGTTCGCATGCGAGTCGGACAATGGCACGCAGGTAGTCGCCGCGGTCACCGGTGTCATAGCGGCGGCCCTTGAATACGACGCCGTGGACGGGGCCGCCCAGCTCCTCGTCGGCGGCGAGTTGCTGGAGGGCGTCGGTGAGCTGGATCTCGCCGCCGCGGCCGGGCTCGGTCTTGCGGAGGATCTCGAAGATCTGCGGGTCGAGGACGTAGCGGCCGATGATCGCGTAGTTCGAGGGGGCGTCGGCCTGCTCGGGCTTCTCGACCATGCCCGTGACCCTGACGACGTCACTGTCCTCGGTGGCGTCGATGGCCGCGCACCCGTAGAGGTGGATCTGCTCGGGGGCGACCTCCAGGAGCGCGACGACGCTGCCGCCGTGCTGCGCCTGGACCTCGACCATGCGCTGGAGCAGGGGGTCGCGCGGGTCGATGAGGTCGTCGCCGAGGAGGACGGCGAAGGGCTCCTGGCCGACGTGCGGGGCCGCGCACAGGACGGCGTGGCCGAGGCCCTTGGGGTCGCCCTGGCGGACGTAGTGCATGGTGGCGAGGTCGCTGGACTCCTGGACCCGGGCGAGCCGGCCGGCGTCGCCCTTCCTCTGGAGGGCGGACTCCAGCTCGTAGTTGCGGTCGAAGTGGTCCTCCAGGGGACGCTTGTTACGACCGGTGATCATGAGGACGTCGTCGAGCCCCGCAGACACCGCCTCTTCGACCACATACTGGATCGCCGGCTTGTCGACGACCGGCAGCATTTCTTTGGGAGTGGCTTTGGTGGCGGGCAGGAACCGGGTGCCGAGGCCGGCTGCGGGGATGACAGCCTTGGTGATCCTGAGGTTCGAGTCAGTCATGCGCGCAACCCTATCCGGTGCCTTTGTGCAGAATCTGTGGCTCCGGTTAATTCGCACTCATATGAGCCCGCCATGAACACTACGGGAGCAGTCTGTGAGCCGGATGAGGCGTGGAAGCAACGCTGCCAAGCGAATGTTGCGGCAGGGCTTCCTCACGGTGAGGAAAGGGTTGACGGCGGATGACGTCAGGAGAGCCGCAGACGCTCTTGCCGTCCGTGCGCTCGGCCTGCCCGAACTGGCACAGGCCCGCACGGTCGCGGCATACGTCTCTGTCGGGAATGAACCGGGCACTCTCACGCTTCTCGACGCGCTCCACGCGCGCGGGGTGCGTGTTCTGCTGCCGGTCCTGATGGAGGACAACGATCTCGACTGGGGCGCGTACGAGGGTGAGGGTTCCCTGGTGCGTGTCCAGCACGGCGGAAAGATGGCCCTGTTGGAGCCGGCCGGCGAGCGCCTCGACCCCGCGGCCGTCGAGCGGGCCGACGCCGTCCTGCTGCCCGGTCTCGCCGTGGACACCCGCGGGATGCGCCTGGGGCGCGGCGGTGGCTCGTACGACCGTGTTCTCGCCCGTCTGGAGCGCGCGGGGGCCGATCCGGCGCTGGTGGTGCTCCTGTACGACACGGAGGTCGTCGACCGCGTGCCGGAGGAGCCCCATGACCGTCCGGTGCACGCGGTGGTGACCCCTTCGGGAGTACGGCGCTTCCGAACCGCCCGCCCTTAGGTGCCCCTCGCGCACGGAAAGGGCCCTCTACGCGCGCGTAGAGGGCCCTTCCACCGGCGTGCGTCAGGCGAGCGGCGTCACGGCTTCAGCAGCAGCGTGTCGCTCGTGTTCGCGTCGACCGCCTTCTGCGAGAAGGGCCAGGTCAGCAGCTCGCCCTTGGCCCACTTGTCCGTCTGGTCCGTGTAGTGGGCGCTGTAGGCGTGTCCGGAGGCACCGGTGAGGTTGATCCACTTGGACTTGTCGAGGTCCCCGAGGTTGACCACCATGCGCATCGACGGCACCCAGACGACGCCGTAGCCGCCGGCCGCGTTCCAGCCGGTCGCGTTGACCGTGGCCTCGCCGCCGCCGAGATTCCAGGGGCCGCGGTTGAGCATGTACTGCAGGAAGCCGGGGCCGTCGGTGCCCAGGGTCTGGTTCTTCAGGAACAGGCGGTGCAGCCGGCCCCAGTTCCAGGTGTCGATGTCCTTGCCGAGCTTGGCGGTCAGCTCCCAGCGGGCGTCGTCCATGGCCCGCTCGAACAGCTCGTCACGGGTCGTGGCCGGCTCCTCGGTCCGCGTGCCGGGCGCCGACCACCAGTCGTTGTCCTCGTCGTCGATGATCCTGCGGACCGTCTCGAACCAGCGGTCGCCGCCGTCCGGCTGTGCCTGGTCCGCGTCGCGCTCACCGCACTCGCGCACCTTCTGGTCCTCGTCCGCGGGGCCGGTCGTGTCGACCGGATCGACCGTGAGGCACTGCCCCTTGACCCGCAGCTCCTTGGGCAGCTTGTTGCCGAAGGCGAGCTTGAGGATGTTGCGCCAGACCGCGTTGAAGTACGCGGCCGCCGCCGAGTCGGCGTCCTGGGTGTAGTCCCAGCCCTCCAGCAGCTTCTGCGTCTCCCGGACGCTCTTGTCCTCGACGTCGATCTTCAGCAGCTTGGGCACCAGCAGCCGGGCGACCTCGCTGCTGTTGTCCAGCTGCATCTGCCGCATGTCCTCGGTCGAGATCTTCCCGCCGCCCTTGATCTTCGAGTCGATCAGGTCGGCGAGCCGCTGGCTGCGCGTGCCGTAGCCCCAGTCCGTGGTGAGCGTGTAGGGGTACTTGTCCTTGTCGACGACGGCCTGGTTGGCGGTGACGATGTAGCCGCGGTCCGGGTTGTACTCGTACGGCAGTTCGTCCTGCTTGATGTAGCCGGTCCAGCGGTACTTGGAGTCCCAGCCCGGCGCCGGGAGCGAGCCGTCGCCCTCGCCGCGGATCGGGATCCTGCCCGGCAGCTGGTAGCCGATGTTGTCCTCCCTGTCGGCGTAGACCAGGTTCTGCGAGGGCACGTCGAACAGGGCGGCGGCCTTGCGGAAGCCTGCCCAGTTCTTGGCCTTGTTGATGGCGAACACGGCGTCCATGGAGGTGCCCGGGTCCAGCGCGGTCCAGCGCAGCGCGATGGCGTAGCCGTCGCCGCGGTCGGGGGCGGCGGTGTTGACGGTGGCCTTCTTGCCGACCTTCAGGAGCTCGTCGTCCCGGTCCGACAGGAGGGGGCCGTTGTTGGTCGTGCGGACGACGATCTTCTTGGACCCGCCGCCGGCGACCGCGATGGTCTCCTCGCGGGATTCGAAGGAGCGCACCTTGCCGTCGTACTCGTAACCGTTCCCGGTGAGCTTCTCCAGGTAGAGGTCCGTGACGTCGACGCCTGAGTTGGTCATGCCCCAGGCGATGTCCTCGTTGTGGCCGATTATCACGCCGGGCATACCGGCGAACGTGTAGCCGGACACGTTGTACTGGCACTTCTGGGAGATCGCCTTGCAGTGCAGACCCATCTGGTACCAGACGGACGGCAGCGAGGCCGACAGGTGCGGGTCGTTGGCGAGCAGCGGCTTGCCGCTGATGGTGTGGTCGCCGGAGACGACCCAGGAGTTCGAGCCGATGCCGTTGCCGTTCACGCCGACGGCCTCGGGCACGTCCTCCAGCACCCTGTAGAGGCCCGAGAGCTGCGACTGGAGGGCCGAGGAGGTGCCGGCCGTCCCTGCGGTTCCCGCGGTCCCCGCGGTCCCTGCGGGGATTCCGCCGCCGCCCGTGCCCGCACCGCTCTGCGCGGAGCTTCCGGCGCTCTGCGTTCCCTGCGCCCCCTGTGTGCCCTGCGCCCCCTGGCTCCAGGTTCCGGCGAACTCGTCGTACCCGCCCTCGCGGATGATCGCCTTGTTCCGGTTGTACGGGTACTCCGGGTACAGGTCGGCGATCTGCTTCGGGCCCAGGCGGCTGGTCATCAGGGCGCGGTCGATCTCGTCCTGCATGTTGCCGCGCAGGTCCCAGGCCATCGCCTTCAGCCACGAGATCGAGTCGACCGGGGTCCACTCCTCGGGCTTGTACTCGTTGCTGAAACCGAGGGCCGCGTACTCCAGGGAGATGTCCTTGCCGTCCTTGCCCCGCAGGTAGGCGTTGACACCCTTCGCGTAGGCCTGGAGGTACTTCTTCGTCTCGGCGGACAGCTTGGTGTCGTACTCCTTCTGCGCCACCCTGTCCCAGCCCATGGTGCGCAGGAACGCGTCGTTGGCGATCTGGCCCTTGCCGAACATCTCGGACAGACGGCCCGCGGTCATGTGGCGGCGCACGTCCATCTCGTAGAACCGGTCCTGCGCCTGGACGTAACCCTGTGCCATGAACAGGTCCTCGTCGGTGGACGCGTAGATCTGCGGGATCCCGTAGTCGTCGCGCTGGACGTCGACCTGCCCGGACAGGCCGTCCAGCTTGATCGAACCCTTGGTCTGCGGGAACGAGGCGCGCACGGTGTCGATCGACCAGTACGACCCGTAGCCGACGCCCCCGATGATGGCCAGGACCAGGACGATCACGAGCAGGCGGGCTCTGCGCCCCTTCTTCCTGCCGGACTTGCCGGGCTGCTGACCGGAAGAGGCGGTGGTGTTGGGGGGCATCGCTGTCCTTGCTGTCCTAATGCGAGCGGCAGGCCGGGCTGTGCTTTTAACTGAGCGCAGGAGCAACCATAGGCGCAGGGCGCGAGACAACTTGACGCGGAGTCGGCAACCAGCACGTACGGGCGTTCGATCTTGCCACTCCCGAGCGTCAAGAAAACGTCAAGAGTTAGGTAAGGTAACGAAGTACTTGCACTGAAGCGCGTGCGGACGATCGCCTTCACGTGCTGGTATCCAACTGCCCGGACCCGCGAGAAGGGACCAGCCGCTGACTGTCCACCACCTCAACCAGCTCCTGCTCGTGTGCTCGCTCGTTCTGCTCGTCGCGGTGGCAGCGGTTCGTATCTCTTCGCGCAGCGGGCTCCCCAGCCTGCTCGTCTACCTGGGCATAGGCGTCGCCATGGGCCAGGACGGGCTCGGGGACATCCAGTTCAACAACGCCGCGATGACCCAGGTCATCGGGTACGCGGCCCTCGTCGTGATCCTCGCGGAGGGCGGCCTCAGCACGAAGTGGAAGGAGATCAAACCGGCCCTCCCGGCCGCCACCTCACTGGCGCTGGTCGGCGTCGCGGTGAGCGTCGGCGTGACAGCCGCGGGCGCGCACTACCTGATCGGGCTGGAATGGCGGCAGTCGCTCATCATCGGCGCGGTGGTGTCCTCGACGGACGCGGCGGCGGTCTTCTCCGTCCTGCGGAGGATCCCCCTGCCCGCGCATCTGACGGGCACCCTGGAGGCCGAGTCCGGCTTCAACGACGCCCCGGTGGTCATCCTCGTCGTCTCCTTCTCCATGGCCGGACCGGTGGAGCACTGGTACGTACTGGTCGGGGAGATAGCCCTGGAGCTGGCCATCGGCGCGGCCATCGGTCTCGCGGTGGGCTGGCTCGGCGCGTTCGGGCTGCGGCACGTGGCCCTGCCCGCCTCCGGTCTCTACCCGATCGCCGTCATGGCCATCGCCGTCACGGCGTACGCGGCCGGTGCGCTCGCCCACGGCAGCGGCTTCCTCGCCGTCTACCTGGCCTCCATGGTGCTCGGCAACGCCAGGCTGCCGCACTGGCCCGCCACCCGCGGCTTCGCCGAGGGAGTCGGCTGGATCGCCCAGATCGGCATGTTCGTCCTGCTCGGCCTGCTCGTGACCCCGCACGGGATGGGCGACGACATCGTGCCCGCGCTCATCATCGGCCTGGTGCTGACGATAGTGGCCCGGCCGGTGAGCGTCGTCGTCGCGCTGCTGCCGTTCCGGGTGCCCTGGCCGGAGCAGGCGCTGCTGTCCTGGGCCGGGCTGCGCGGCGCGGTGCCCATCATCCTGGCCACCATCCCCATGGTGAATCAGGTCGAGGGAAGCCGCCGGATCTTCAACATCGTCTTCGTGCTCGTGGTCGTCTACACCCTCGTCCAGGGACCCACACTGCCCTGGCTGGCGCGGAAGCTGCGCCTGGGCGAAGGCCCCGAGGCGGCCGACCTCGGCATCGAGTCGGCACCCCTGGAGCGGCTGCGCGGGCACCTGCTGTCCGTGGCGATCCCCGAGGGCTCGAAGATGCACGGCGTCGAGATCAGCGAGCTCCGGCTGCCCGCCGGCGCGGCCGTCACGCTCGTCGTCCGGGAGGGCACGTCGTTCGTCCCCCTGCCGAGCACGGTGCTGAGACGCGGCGACGAGTTGCTCGTGGTGGCCACGGACCCTGTCCGGGACGCGGCGGAACGGCGCCTGCGGGCGGTCGGCCTGGGCGGAAAGCTGGCCGGCTGGCTGGGGACACCGAACGGCGGGGCGCGCTCATAGGCCGCCGCAATCCCAGGTCGACTGTCTGGTGGTGCTCGCTTTCACAGGAGAACGGCAACATCACCTCTGTACTATGAAGGCGCACCCTGATCGAACCACCTCTGCCTGACGCAGAGCTGGCGCGACCGTATGGCGGCCGGGACGCCTCCTCGCAGTGGACTCCGGTATCTACCGCAGTACGCGCAAGAGGACAGCTCTCGGCACGCCTCCCGGATGACCGGACAACGGGGCGCGTGCTACCAGGCGGCGAAAGGCATGGGCCGTGGCGTCCACGGTCACCTCGACGTCGTCCCGCCCGGGCTACGGGCAGCTGCTGCGCACCCGTGGCGCCTGGACGTTCCTGCTCCCCGGCTTCGCGGCGCGCCAGCCGTTCGCGATGCTGACCATCTCCCTGGTGCTGCTGGTACAGCACACCACCGGCTCGTACGGGGCGGCCGGTGCCGTGGCCGCCGTGACCGGTGTCTCCATGGCACTGTTCGCCCCGTTCAGCGGGCGTCTGGCCGACCGCCACGGACAGCGGGCCGTGCTGGTGCCCGGCGTCGTCCTGCACTCCCTGGCGGGCCTCACCCTGACGGCGCTGGCACTGGCGGACGCCCCCTTGTGGGCGCTCTTCGCCGCCGCCGTTCCCACCGGTGCCTCGGTGCCGCAGATCGGCCCCATGGTGCGCGCCCGCTGGGGCATGAAGCTCCAGGGCACGCCCCTGATGACGACCGCGACCGCCTTCGAGTCCGTCACGGACGAGCTGACCTTCGTCCTCGGCCCGCTGCTGGCGACCGCGCTGTGCACGACCGTGGACCCGGCGGCCGGCCTGGTGACGGAGGCCGCCCTCACCTTGATCGGCGGTCTGCTCTTCGCCGCCCAGAGGGGCACGCAACCCGCTCCCGTTCTCGACGGGCACGCGCGCGTGGAGCACGTTTCGGCACTGCGGGTCCCCGGAGTGCGCGTTCTGATCGTGGCCTTCCTGGGGATCGGCTCCGTCTTCGGCGGCATGCAGGTCTCGCTCGCCGCGTTCTCCGAGTCGATCGGCGAGCCCGGTCTGAACGGTGTCCTGTACGGCGTCTTCGCGGCGGGCAACATGCTGTCCGGCCTCGCCTGCGGTGCGATCGCCTGGAAGGCGGCCCCGCAGCGGCGACTGGTCGTCGCGTACACGGCCCTCGCCCTGACCGCCGCCGGCCTGTGGGCCGCCCACTCCGCGATGTCCGTGCTGGTCCTCGGCGGTCTCGGCCTGCTGGTCGGCATGTGCGTCGCACCCACCCTGGTCATCGGCTACACGCTGGTCGACGATCTGGTGCCGGCGGCCGCCCGCACGGAGGCCTTCACCTGGCTGACCGGTGCGGTCGCGCTCGGTCAGGCCGCCGCCGTCACGGTCGCCGGACAGCTGGAGGACCGCCTCTGGGACGGTGCCGGATTCCTGGCGCCGGCGGCCGGTACGGCGCTGGCGCTGGCGGTCCTGGCCGCACTGCGGTCACGGCTCGCGCCACGGCCCCGGAACCGCACCGTCGCACGTGGCATCGGTCACCGCTCACAAGTGGCAGTGGACTGAACCGACGGAATACGTCACTATGGACCGTCGTTAGCACTCATCGAGTGAGAGTGCCAGGAGGAAGACCAGTGCCGACGTACCAGTACCAGTGCACCGAGTGCGGTGAGGGCCTCGAAGCGGTGCAGAAGTTCACCGACGACGCCCTGACCGAGTGCCCCAACTGCAATGGCCGCCTCAAGAAGGTGTTCTCCGCGGTCGGCATCGTCTTCAAGGGCTCCGGCTTCTACCGGAACGACAGCCGTGGTTCGTCGTCGAGCAGCAGCACGTCGTCGTCCTCGAAGTCCTCGACGTCGTCGGACTCGAAGTCCTCGACGGACTCGAAGTCGTCGTCCGACTCGAAGTCGTCTTCCGGCTCGTCGTCGAGCTCGTCGGCCTCGGGCTCTTCCGCCTCCAGCAGCAGCTCGGCGGCGTAGGGGCCGGTCGGCCGCGCCAAAAGGCTCCGCAGCAAAAGGGTTACGGGACCCTGTCGTCGTTCGGCGACAGGGTTTTCGGCGTTTCCGGGGCCCCGGTTAGGGTGCGGGCATGGCGAACACGGAAAACGCTGAGATCGGTGTCATCGGCGGTTCGGGCTTCTACTCCTTCCTCGACGACGTGACCGAGATACAGGTCGACACCCCGTACGGGCAGCCCAGCGACTCCCTCTTCCTCGGCGAGATCGCGGGGCGGCGGGTCGCCTTCCTCCCCCGCCACGGGCGCGGCCACCACCTGCCGCCGCACCGCATCAACTACCGCGCCAACCTGTGGGCGCTGCGGTCGGTCGGGGCGCGCCAGGTGCTGGGACCCTGCGCCGTAGGCGGACTGCGGCCGGAGTACGGGCCGGGCACGCTGCTCGTGCCGGACCAACTGGTGGACCGTACGAAGGCGCGGACGCAGACGTACTTCGACGGGCTGCCGCTGCCGGGCGGCGACGCCCCGAACGTGGTGCACGTGTCGCTGGCCGACCCGTACTGCCCCACGGGCCGCAGAATCGCGCTGGAGGCGGCCCGCGGGCGGGACTGGGAACCGGTGGACGGCGGCACGCTGGTCGTCGTGGAGGGGCCGCGGTTCTCAACGCGCGCCGAGTCGCTCTGGCACCAGGCTCAGGGCTGGTCCGTGGTCGGCATGACCGGTCATCCCGAGGCCGCGCTCGCCCGTGAACTGGAGCTCTGCTACACGTCGTTGACCCTCGTCACCGACCTCGACGCGGGCGCCGGGACCGGCGAGGGTGTCTCGCACGAGGAGGTGCTCCAGGTGTTCGCGGCGAACGTCGACCGGCTGCGGGGCGTCCTCTTCGACGCGGTCGCCGCACTGCCGCCGACCGAGAAGCGCGACTGCCTGTGCACGACGGCGCTGGGCGGGATGGATCCGGGGTTCGCCATGCCGTGATGGGTGGGGCGCGGGGGCTGCGGCAGGGGCGCCGGTCGGCGGAACTTCCCGTTCGGGGGAGGGAGTTATCCACAGCTCGTGGGTTGTCCACGGGCGTCGGCCGACTCTGCCGCGAAGCCTCATCGTGGGACCGCAAGCCGATCTCACGCAGCAGGTGGTGGCCTCATGTCCCTTCCGTTTCCTTCCCTGTCCTCGTCTTCGTTGTCCTCGTCTTCGTTGTCCGTGGGCACGGGTTCGTCCATGGGCTCGTCCTCGGGCTTGGGCTCGTCCTCGGGCTCGTCTTCGTCTTTTCCGTCGTCGTCTGCGTCTTCGTCTACGGGACCCCTGTCCACGTCCCTCCATGGCCCGCCCGGTTCCGGCGCTCCCCCGACCTGCGAGGTTCCGCACTTCGCCCCATTGCGGGTGGGGGGTGCCCGGTACCAGTTGCGGCGGCTCGTGCGGTGCCGGAGGCGGGCCGTGGCTGCCGGGCTGGCCGTGACCGCTGCGGCGCTGGTGGCGGCGGGTCCGCGGGATGCGGCGCCGGCTCAGGATGGCCAGCGAGCCCGCGGGCATCCGATGGCCGAGGCCGTGCCGGAGCGGCGACGAGTCGTCGAGACGGTGGCGGCGCCGGTGCGCATCGCCGACGGCGCCACGGTGCGGCTGCTGCGGCCCGGCAACCGGGTCGACGTGATCGCGGCCGAGGAGTCGTCGACGAATGGCGGCGGCGCCCGGGTGGTCGCGCGCGGGGCCCGGGTGACGAGGGTGCCGGCGGCGAGCGCCACCGAGAGCGGGGCGCTGGTGGTCCTGACCGTGCCCCGGGCCACGGCGGCACGGCTGGCGGGCGCGGGCGCGACCTCACGGCTGGCGGTGACACTGTGCCGACCGTGACGAGGGGGACCGTCGAGCGCCGGTCACACTTCTCGTTCGAGAGGTGCGACTGGACAGGTCCCGGACGCCGTGCCGTAAGTTGCGGAGTCATTTGTTCCACGACTTGCACGGAAAGGCGTCGCGGTGAGCAAGAAGAAGGAGCCGAGCATCTGGGAGGGCTTCAAGGCCTTCCTGATGCGGGGGAACGTCGTCGACCTGGCGGTGGCCGTGGTCATCGGCGCGGCTTTCACCAACATCGTGAACTCGGTGGTGAAGGGCGTCATCAACCCCCTGGTGGGGGCGGTCGGCACCAAGAACCTCGACCACTACAGCTACTGCCTCCAGGACCCCTGCACGGGCAGCGGCGACGCCGCGACGGGCATCACCATCATGTGGGGCTCCGTCCTGGGAGCGACCCTCAGCTTCGTGATCACGGCGGCCGTCGTCTACTTCCTGATGGTGCTGCCGATGGCCAAGTACCTCTCACGGCTGGAGGCCCGTCGCAAGGCCAAGGAGGGCACGCAGGAGGTCATCGAGGTGACCGAGCTGGAGGTCCTGAAGGAGATACGCGACGCCCTGGTCGCGCAGCGAGGCTCGGGCCACGACCGCGAGTAACGCGGTTCACGGACCGCATTCAGCGTCTTCAGAGGTGGTGGGGCGGCTTCTCGTCGAGGAAGCGCTTCAGGTCGGCGACGCTGTCGCCGGCCGCGGGCCGCTCGCCCCACCCGCGGTCCGTGTCGTCCGACGACTGCTGGTCGAGCGGGTCGTCGAAGACCAGCGCGGCCTTCGCCTGCTCGCGCGGTTCGGGGGCGGAAGCGGTACTCATGCCCCCAGGGTACGGCCCTGCAGTCGGGCGAGACCCGGGCGCCACGGGAGGACACGGTGTCCGTGAGGGCTCGCCCGCCGGTGCGCGCGGTTCGGGGAAGCTCTCTGGGTTTTCTGGTGTGCTTGGCCCCATGACATCCCGTTCTGCCCGATCAGCTTCGGACTCCGCTCATGCCTCCGGCGGCGGTCCTGTGCGGCGGCTGGTCGCGCGGGGGCGCGACGAGGAGCACCGGGTCGCGTCACCGCTTGAGCTCTTCTTCGACCTGTGCTTCGTCGTGGCGGTCGCCCAGGCGGGCCTCCAACTGGTCCACGTGGTGGCGGAGAACCACGTGGGCGAGGGCATCCTCGACTACGCGATGATCTTCTTCGCGATCTGGTGGGCCTGGATGAACTTCACCTGGTTCGCCTCGGCGTACGACAACGACGACGTGCTGTACCGGATCGTGACGCTGGTCCAGATCGCCGGTGTGCTGGTGCTCGCGGCCGGAGTGTCCCAGGCGTTCGAACACCACGATTTCCTGGTCGTCTGGATCGGCTATGTGATCATGCGGTTGGCGATGGCGGCCCAGTGGCTGCGGGTGGCTCGGTCGGCCCGGGGCGCCGAGAGAACCATGGCGCTGCGGTACGCGGGCGGTGTGGCGCTGTGCCAGATCGGCTGGACGGGGCTCCTCTTCTTCCCTGCCCCGGACCGTCCCTGGGTGTACCTGGTGATGGTGCTGGCGGAGATGTGCGTGCCGCTGTACGCGGAGAGGGCCTGTGTCACGGCGTGGCATCCGCACCACATCGCCGAGCGCTACGGACTGTTCACGATCATCGTGCTCGGCGAGACGATCGCCGCGGCCACGCTCGCCGTGAAGTCGGGCGTGCAGGAGAGCAAAGCGCTGGGTGAGCTGCTGCCGATCGCGGCGGGCGGGCTGCTGACCGTGTTCTCGGCGTGGTGGATCTACTTCGTCGTGCCGATCCACGGGCGGCTGCGCTCCAGCAGGGACAGCTTCCTGTGGGGGTACGGGCACTACCTGATCTTCGCGTCGGCGGCCGCGATCGGTGCCGGACTGGAGGTCGCGGTGGAGCAGTCGGTCGGCAAGGCGCACATCTCGGCGCTCGTCGCGTCGGCCGCGGTGACGCTGCCGACGGCGCTGTACCTCCTGACCGTGTGGGCGTTGCACGCGCGCCACTTCAAGGTGGGGATCGCCCAGCAGGCCGTGCTGCCCACCACCGCGCTGACGGTGATCGCGTGCACGTTCCTCGGGGACTGGGCGGTGTTCGCGACGGGCATCGTGACAGCGCTGGCCGTAGCCGCAGGGGTATTCACGGCGCGGATGGCGGCGAGAGAGGGGGGAGCGACGGCATCGGCCGGGTGAGGCGGGATGAGCCGCGCCGGACCACACTGGGTCCATGACAGTTGACGCTTTGACAGATGTCGTGGGGCTGCGGGTCGGACACGCCACCCGGATCGGCGACGGCTGGCTCACCGGGACGACGGTCGTGCTCGCCCCGGAGGGCGGAGCGGTGGCGGCCGTGGACGTACGCGGCGGCGGGCCGGGGACCAAGGAGACGGACGCGCTCGATCCGCGGAACCTGGTGCAGAAGATCGAGGCGGTCGTCCTGACCGGGGGCAGCGCATACGGGCTGGACTCGGCGTCGGGGGTGATGGCCTGGCTGGAGGAGCGGGGACGCGGAGTGCGAGTGGGTCCCGATCCGACGCACGTCGTGCCGGTCGTGCCTGCGGCCTGTGTCTTCGACCTTGGCCGTGGCGGTGACTTCCGTGCCAGGCCGGACGCGGCGACGGGACGGGCCGCGGTGGAGGCGGCCGCCGCGAGCGAGCCGGGCGTACCGGTCGAGGAGGGCTGCGTGGGTGCCGGTACCGGGGCGACGGTCGGGCAGCTGAAGGGCGGCGTCGGCACCGCGAGCGTCGTGCTCGGCTCAGGTGTCACGGTGGCCGCCCTGGTGGTGGTCAACGCTGCGGGGTCGGTGATGGATCCGGAAACGGGTGTGCTCTACGGGGAGTTGTTCCAGGGAGGCGGCCGTACGGCCCACCCGGCGGCCGAGGTGCACGAGGCGGCACGGCAGCGGCTCGCGGAGGCCACCGCCAAGAAAGCCGCACCCTCGCTGAACACGACCCTCGCGGTCGTCGCCACCGACGCCGATCTCACCCGCGCCCAGGCGCAGAAGCTGGCAGGCACGGCGCACGACGGCATCGCCCGCGCCATACGCCCGGTGCACCTCCTCAACGACGGCGACACGGTCTTCACCCTGGCCACCGCCGCCCACCCCCTGCCCTCGGACAACCCCCTCGCCCTGAACGAGGTACTCGCGGCGGGCGCGGACCTGGTGACGCGGGCGATCGTCCGAGCGGTGCGGGCTGCCGAATCGGTGGAGGGGCCGGGCGGGGTGTGGCCGGCGTACAGGGAGTTGTACGGGGACTGAGAGTCGTTCCGGGGCGCGCCTGACGTGGGTCAGGGGGCAGGGGGCCAGGGGGTCAGGAGGTCAGGAGGTCAAGTGCGGCCGGTGACGACGAGGGTGCACAGGCCGAGGAGTGCGAGACAGGTGAGGACGGCGACCGACTCGATGGACTCGTGGAGACGGCGTCCTGCCCGGAGATCGGCTCGCAGCAGGGTCGAGTGGCTGATCAGCGCGCCGGTCATGACGAGCATCAGACCGGCGGCGGCAACCGCGGTGAGGGTGGGGGCGATGCCGGTGAGCTGTGGCAGGACCAGACCGAGGACGGCGGCCAGTTCCGCCCAGGCCGTCAGCTTGATCACGGAAGGGGGAAAGGGTGCGACCCCGCTCTGCCCGGTGGCGAGCAGGCGCTCCTTGGGCAGGGTCGCCTTGAGCGTCCCCGAGAGGAGGAAGATCGCGGCGAGCAGGATCTGCGCGGTCCACAACAGCGCGTTCATGGACAGGGCTCCTTGTCGTGGCGTGCCGGTACACCAACGGGGACGGAGCGGGGGCCGACGAGTGTGACATGGCCGCGGGCCCGGAAGGGGGAACGAGGTAAGGGAGAACGCTGAGGAAGGAGCGCAGAGGGAGAAACCCAGAGGGAGGAGTCCATCGGGAGGAGCCCAGAGAGAGGAATCCAGCGGGAGGAGCCCACCGGGCGGAGTCCACCGGGCGGAGTCCACCGGGCGGAGTCCATCAAGCGGGCCCCGTAAGGCGATTGTCCGGGTTCTGTCACGCGACGGCTGCAGCGGTGGGACCGCCGGAACCCCACTGAGCCCCGAGCGCTCTTTCTCCTCGTACTGAAGCGGATCACGTACGAAGCGAGAAGATGGAGCAGCCCGTGACATCGCCGGACAAGATGGTGCGACGCACGCTGGGGGCCTGGGCCGTCCTGGTGGTCGGTTCCCTGACGCTCACCGCCTGCGGTGGCAGCGCCAAGGCCGACAACGACAAGGGCCCCGCCGAGGGCTCCGCGGCGAGGATCACGATCTCGGCGAAGGACGGCTCGACGGGTGCGTCCATCAACGCGACCGGTGTGAAGGTCAGCGGTGGCGAGCTGACCGAGGTGAAGATGACGGTGGCGGGGACGGAGCAGGCCGTGCCCGGGGCGTTGTCCGCGGACAACAAGGCATGGAAGCCGAAGGAGCGGTTGGAGCGGGGCACGAAGTACCAGATCTCGGCCATCGCGAAGAACACCGACGGGCGCACGTCCGCCGCCAACTCGATCTTCACCACCGTGACTACGGCCAACAGTTTCATCGGGACGTACACGCCGGACGACGGGAGCACGGTCGGTGTGGGGATGCCGGTGTCGTTCACGTTCGACAAGGCGATCACCGACAAGAAGGCCGTGCAGTCGGGCATCACGGTGTCGTCGAGCAGTGGGCAGAAGGTGGTCGGGCACTGGTTCGGGGCGCAGCGGCTCGACTTCCGGCCCGAGGAGTACTGGAAGGCCGGCTCCGAGGTCACGATGAAGATCGACCTGGACGGGGTGGAGGGCGCCAAGGGCATCCACGGCGTGCAGGACAGGACGGTCCGCTTCACCGTCGGGCGGTCCCAGGTCTCCACGGTCGACGCCGGCACGCAGACCATGACGGTCGTGCGTGACGGGAAGACGATCAGGACGATCCCGATCTCCGCGGGCAGCCCGGATAACACCACATACAACGGGCAGATGGTGGTCTCGGAGAAGTTCGTGCAGACGCGGATGAACGGATCGACGGTCGGCTTCGGCGGCGAGTACGACATCCCGGATGTGCCGCACGCGATGCGGCTGACGACGTCGGGCACCTTCATCCACGGCAACTACTGGTACGCCAAGGGCAACCCGCCCTTCGGCAGGCAGGGCACCAGCCACGGCTGCGTCGGGCTCCAGGACGTGCAGGGCGCCCAGGGCGACACCCCCGCCAAGTGGTTCTACGACAACACGCTCATCGGCGACGTCGTGACGGTCAAGAACTCCCCCGACAAGACGGTCGCCCCGGACAACGGCCTCAACGGCTGGAACATGCCGTGGAGCGCCTGGACGGCGGGCAGCGCCCTCTGAGCCGTGCCACGGCAGATGACGTCACGGCCAACTCGGCCATGACAAGCACTCTTTGGTGACACGACGCCAAGATCTTCGGCAAAAACAAGCGGGCCGCGCGGGAACCATCCGCGCGGCCCTGGCGTTTTCAGAACGTACGTTTTCTCGGTTCCCGGACATGATGTCCGACCGAGGGGCTACGGTATGCACCCACAAGGTGACATGCAGCAACGCCGGGAGAAGCCTTGAGCGTTCCGTACGAGACGGCAGCGTACGAGCCACCCGAGTCGCCCGAGTCTCCGGAGGAGCACCTCGCGCGACTCCTCGGTCGCGCCCTGAACTCCTTCGAGCTGCCCGACGAGACCATACGGCGGCTCGACTGCGCGCTCGCGTACGACAGTTCGCTGCACTCGGCGCACTACAGCGCGGGGCTGCACCGGGCGACGTACCGGCACACGTGGCTGCTGGCCGACGGCTGCGCGCTCACGCTGTGGGAGCTGGCGCACAACACGGCGCCGGGCAGCGATCCACAGCACGAGGTGTACGTGGACGAGGAGGAGTTGCGGGCCGCCACGGCGCGGCTGCCGCTGCCGTCGGACACGCCGGAGTTCGAACTGCCCGTCACGGTGGAACTGGCGCCGGTCCCCGAGCCCCGCCACGAGTACGTGCCGGACGACTCGGCCGACCACGCCCGGCGGCTGCTGCGACGCGCCGAGAACCCGGACCCGCCGGGGGACGAGCTCGCCACGCTGCTGCTGCGGACGGCGTTCGCGCACGAGATCACCCAGGCGTTCGGCCGCACCGGCCGCTCGGGCCGCGTCGGGCCGAACTTCTCGCTGTACGAGCACGCGTTCTTGCTCACGGACGGCCGGGAGATCTCCCTGTGGGAGGTCGAGCACACGGCGACGCCGGACGGGCGCCACATGTGCGAGGTCTACGCGACGGAGGACGCGGCCCGGGACGCGATGGAGCGGCGGGCGGCAAGCGGCGAGCCGTGCTGACCGCAGACGATCAGGGCGACCACGGGGTCGTTCCTGACTGCCCTGCGGTCAGGGGCGGCCGTCGCTGAGCCGTCGTACGAGGACCGCGAAGGCGTCGCGTTCCGCCGGGGTCAGTTCGACGTGCTCGATGTAGGGGGCGGAGTGGCGCTGGTAGGGCAGGACCCGCAGGATCCTGCCGCGGCGGGTCAGGGCTGCGAACTGCCGGCGGTGCACAGGAAGGTCGCGGCGCATGACGCAGACCAGCATGGCGACCCAGATGACCGCCGCCACGGCGAGGGCGGTCACGCCCAGCAAATGGAGGATCGACACGGGCTCAGGCATGCCTCCCAGTAGACACCACGGTCCGGGCTTTTTGGCCCGGACCGTGACGCATCTCGCAGGTGACCCGAAAAACTCACCGCCGATGTAAAACCGGCAAATACACACCAAATACACACCGCGGTGAGTAAGCGGACGAAGCACGGCGGCCGCAGCCCCCTGTCCAACGGGCTGCGGCCGCCGTGTGGCGATGGGCTCGCCGTATGGCGATGGGCTGTCGTGTCGCACGCCCCATCGGCCGTGGTACATCCCATCGGCCGTCGTGCGCCCCATCGGCCGTTGTGCGGGCCGGTCGCGGGTTCAGGCCGCGACCGGCTGCTTCGTTTCGGTGCCGGTGGCCGGGGCCGCTTCCGTGACCGTGGCCGGCTCTGTCTTCCGCATGCCCTTCAGGACGATGACCAGGCCGGCCGTGACCGCCGTACCGACCGCGATGGCCAGCAGGTACAGGAGCGGCTTGCCGATCAGGAAGGTGACCCAGATGCCGCCGTGCGGGGCGCGCAGGGTCGAGCCGAAGGCCATGGTCAGCGCGCCGGTGACCGCGCCGCCCGCCATGGAGGCCGGGATGACCCGCAGCGGGTCGGCGGCGGCGAACGGGATCGCGCCCTCGGAGATGAAGGAGGCGCCGAGGACCCAGGCCGCCTTGCCGTTCTCGCGCTCGGCGGGGGTGAACAGCTTCTTGCGGATCGTGGTCGCCAGGGCCATGCCCAGCGGCGGGACCATCCCGGCGGCCATCACGGCGGCCATGATCTTCATCGCGGAACCGCTCGGGTCCTGGACGGCGATACCGCCCGTGGCGAAGGCGTACGCGACCTTGTTGACGGGACCGCCCAGGTCGAAGCACATCATCAGGCCGAGCAGGATGCCGAGCAGGACGGCGTTGGTCCCGGAGAGGCCGCCCAGCCAGTCGGTCATGGCCTTCTGCGCCTCGGCGATGGGCTTGCCGACCACGACGAACATCAGGAAGCCGACGACGATCGAGGAGACCAGCGGTATCACGACCACCGGCATGATGCCGCGCAGCACCGGCGGGATCTTGATCCGCTGGATGCCGAGGACCACCGCACCGGCCAACAGACCGGCGACCAGACCGCCGAGGAAGCCGGCGGCGATGTTGGAGGCGATCATTCCGCCGACGAAGCCAGGGACGAGGCCGGGGCGGTCGGCCATGCCATAGGCGATGTAACCCGCGAGGACGGGGATCAGGAAGCCGAAGGCGACGCCGCCGATCTGGAACAGCAGCGCTGCCCAGCTGTCGACCTGTCCCCAGTCGAAGTGCTCGGTGACCGGCTTGGCCCCGTTGATCTCGTAACCGCCGAGTGCGAAGCCCAGCGCGATGAGCAGACCGCCCGCCGCGACGAACGGAACCATGTAGCTCACGCCGGACATCAGCCACTTGCGGAGCTTGGTGCCGTAGCCGTCGCCGGGCTCGCCCGCGCGTTCGACCGGGGTGGAGCCGGGCCGGGCGGACTCGGTGCCCTCGCCGCGCGCGGCCTTGTCGCGGACCTCGGCGATCAGCTCGGCGGGCCGGTTGATACCCGCCTTCACACCCACATCCACGGTGGGCTTGCCCGCGAACCGCTCCTTCTCGCGTACGGGGACGTCGTGGGCGAAGATCACGCCGTCGGCTGCGGCGATGACGGCCGGGTCGAGCCGGGAGAATCCGGCCGAACCCTGCGTCTCGACGACGACCTCGACACCATCGGTGTCACGGCCCGTGTTCTCCAGCGCCTCGGCTGCCATATAGGTGTGCGCGATGCCGGTGGGGCAGGAGGTGACGGCGACGATACGGAACGGACGGGCCTCCTCGGCGCCGGCCGCACTCGCGGCACCCGCAGCGCTCACGGCGCCATCGGCGCTCGCGGCACCCTTGGCCCCCGCCGCGCCCCGGCTGTCGCCCGCGCCCTCGTCGCCCGCGCGGTCGTCGTCCGTGCTGACCGCGGCGGCGTCGGCGGAGGCCGTTCCGGCCGGCGCCGCCGCGGAGTCTTCGGTGCCCTGGGCGTCGTCGTCGCCCCGGATGAGCGCCGCGGCCCGCTCCGCGTCGTCCACGGACCGCAGTGCGGAGGTGAACTCGGCGTTCATCAGCTGGCGGGCGAGGGACGACAGGATGGTGAGGTGGGCGTCGTCCGCGCCGGCCGGAGCCGCGATCAGGAAGATCAGGTCGGCGGGCCCGTCGGCCGCGCCGAAGTCGATACCCGCCGCGCTGCGCCCGAAAGCGAGAGTCGGCTCGGTGACGTGCTCGCTGCGGCAGTGCGGGATGCCGATGCCGCCGTCGAGGCCGGTCGGCATCTGCGCCTCGCGAGCGGCCACATCGGCGAGGAAGCCGTCCAGGTCGGTCACCCGGCCCTTGGCCACCATCCGCTCGGCGAGCGCACGGGCCGCCGCTTCCTTGGTGTCGGCGGACAGGTCGAGGTCGACCAGGTCCGCGGTGATCATCTCGCTCATCGCGGGCTCCTTCGCACGCGTATCGCCCGTGGGGAGTCGTGGGCGGGGCTGGGAAC
>NZ_VMNX01000309.1 GCF_009377235.1 Streptomyces acidicola | reverse complement strand
CCACCCGCCCCCGCCCGACCACCGGGCAGGAGGCCCTGCGGGAACTGGCGGCGGGCAACCTCCGCTGGCGCACCTACCGCCAGCAGCACCCCGACGAGACGCATACCGTGCGGCAGGCCCTGGTGTCGGGTCAGCAACCCTTCGCCATCGTGCTCGGCTGCATCGACTCCCGTGTGCCGCCGGAGCTGGTGTTCGACCAGGGCCTCGGCGACCTGATGACCGTGCGCTCGGGCGGCGAGGTCCTCGACGACGCCGTGCTCGGCAGCACCACCTACGGGGTGCTCGAACTGGGCGTACCCCTGATAGTGGTGCTCGGGCACCAGTCGTGCGGCGCGGTGAAGGCCGCGGTCCACGCGGACGAGACGGGTGAGGAAGTGCCCGCCAGCCTGCGGTACCTGGTCGAGCAGATCAAGCCGGCCATCGACCACAGCCAGGAGGGCGACGCGCGCGTCGACGCGACCATAGACGCCAACGTCAAGCGCGTCCGCTCCCAGCTCGCGGCCGAGCCCGACCTCGCCGCCAAGGTGGACGCGGGCGAACTGCTCATAGTCGGCGCCCGCTACGAACTGACCACCCAGCAGGTCCACCGGGTCGGCTGACCCCGGGCGGCGGCCCCGGTCCCCGGCCCAGCGCCGGGTACCGGGGCCGCCGTGCCGTGTCCGTCAGCGAGCGACCAGCTTGATCTGCCGCTCCTCCACCGCGCGGATGTACGGCACCGGAATCCAGCCGGAGAAGCGGCGCAGCTCCAGCAGGGTGGCCTGCACCTGGGCGTCGCCTGGCCGGTACGTGTCGGACCTGACCCAGCCCGTGTCCCCCGACGGATGTCCGTCTCCGGGGCAGTCCGTGCGGGAGTTGCTGCTCACACGGCGCTCGACGCCGTTGCCGGAGCTGCTTGTGGTGACGCAGCGGTACGTGACGGACCCGGCCCTGCCCGAGTTCGTCCACCGGTGTTCGTCGCCGTCGCAGACGGCGCGGGTGCCGCCGATGCTGCGTCGGCTGGTGCCCTGCTGGATCGAGGACGACACGAAGACGGGGCCGCTGCCGGGCGCGCAGCGGTACGTGCCGGACAGGGTGATCGTGCCGTCGGTGGCCATGCGACCGGTGGTGGCGATCGTCACGGCCTCGTCCGGCTCGGCGGCGGCCTGGGCCGAGGGGGCGGTGAAGACCAGCAGCGCGGCACCCGTGGCCGCGCCGATGACCCGGGAAAACGACATCGGTATACCTCCTCATACCTCCTTGAACGGGTACCTCAGAGGTATCGGCCCGGCGGGCGCCTGTCCGTCTTCGTCACTCCTTCGTCAGCGAGTCGGCTCGCCCGTCTCCAGCACACCGGCCCCTCACCGGGGGACCAGTGGTCTCCGGTTTGTCAGCGTCGTGTCACAGGACGTCCGGGTGGTGTCACGCTTCCTCGACATCGCTTGGCGAGGGGTTCGGGGCGCGCGCATGGTTCGTAGTACAGCACCAGGGCGGGGCGGTGACCCGCCGCCCGCCGCACAGTCATCCGATGGAAGCCATCCGATGTGAGGCATCCGATGTGGAGGCGCGCCATGTGTTCCCACCAGCCCCAGTGCCCCTCGGTCGACCGTCCCGGAAGCGACGCCGCGCACATCGTCGCCTTCCACCCCGAGCAGGGCTGGAACCTGCTGTGCAACGGGGCCATCGTCTTCGACGACACCGGTGAGATCCAGCCCGACGGCAGCGTGGTCGCTCCGCGGCGGGTGCCGGTCGCGGAGTTGACGGTCGCCGCGTAGCGCTCCGCGGGAGAGCGGTGACATCGCTGCGGGCCGGTGGGGGCTGGTCGCGCAGTTCCCCGCGCCCCTGTCGGGGCGCCGTACCGCGCCTACGGCAGCACCGCGAAGCCGTCGAGTTCGACCAGGGCGCGCTCGTCCCACAGCCGTACGACCCCTACGACGGCCATCGCGGGATAGTCACGGCCCGCCAGTCTCCGCCAGATCCGGCCGAGCTGGGAGACGTGTGCGCGGTAGTCGGCGACATCGGTGGCGTAGACCGTGACGCGGGCGAGGTCGGCCGGAGTGCCGCCGGCCGCCTTCAGTGCCGTCAGCAGGCCGGTGAGCGCCCGTTCGAACTGCTCCGGGAGCGTGTCCCCGACGATCTTGCCGTCGGTGTCGAGCGCCGTCTGGCCGGCCAGGAAGACCACCCGGGAACCTGTGGCGACGACCGCGTGGGAGAAACCCGTGGGCGGGGACAGGTCGGTCGGGTTGATGCGCTCGGCGCTCATGAGACGTGCACCTCCTTCGTCACATCCCTCGCCCCTTCTTCGTTCAGCTTCTTCGCCAACTCCTTCGTCAGCTCCTTTGCGATGATGTCGCGTTGGACCTCGCTCGCCCCCTCGTAGACCCGGGGCGCCCGCACCTCCCGGTAGAGGTGTTCCAGCAGGTGGCCGCGGCGCAGGGCGCGGGCGCCGTGGAGCTGGACCGCCGCGTCCACGACGTACTGGGCGGTCTCGGTGGCGAACAGCTTGGCCATGGCGGCGCGCTTGGGGACGTCCGGGGCCCCCTCGTCGTAGGCCGTCGCCGCCGCGTACACCATGAGGCGTGCCGCCTCCGTCCGTACGGCCATCTCGGCGACCTGGTGGGCCACGGTCTGAAGGTCCTTCAGCTTGCCCCCGAAGGCGCTGCGTTCGGCCGTGTGGGCGAGCGTGGCGTCCAGGGCCGCCTGCGCCATGCCGACCGCGAAGGCGCCCACGCTCGGCCGGAAGAGGTTCAGGGTGCCCATGGCGACCCGGAATCCGCGGTCGGGCTCGCCGAGGACGTCGTCCGCCGTGACCGGTACCGCGTCGAAGCCGAGGGCTCCGACGGGGTGCGGGGAGAGCATGTCGAGGGCGGTGCCGGTGAGGCCGGGGCGGTCGGCGGGCACGAGGAAGGCGGTGACGCCGCGGGCGCCCGCTTCGGGCGTCGTGCGCGCGAACACGGTGTAGAGGTCGGCTTCGGGGGCGTTGGAGATCCAGCACTTCTCGCCCGTGAGCCGCCAGCGGCCCGGGCCGTCCGGCTCCGCCCGCAGGGCCAGCGCCGCCGCGTCCGAGCCCGCCCCCGGCTCGCTCAGCGCGAAGGCCGCCACCGCCGTGCCCGCGGTGACCTCGGGCAGCCAGCGGGCGCGTTGGGCCCCGGTGCCGTGCGCGTGCACCGGATGGGCGCCCAGGCCCTGCAGGGCGAGCGCGGTCTCGGCCTCCGTACAGGCGTACGCGAGGGACTCCCGCATCAGGCACAGGTCGAGCGCGCCGGAGGTGAACAGCCGCTCCAGCAGGCCGAGTCGGGCGAGTTCCGCGACGAGCGGGCGGTTGACGCGGCCCGGCTCGCCCTTCTCCGCCAGGGGCCTCAGCCGCTCCGCCGCCAGGGCGCGCAGCTCGGCACACCGGGCGAGTTGTGCTGGTTCGAGCGAGAATGCGGTCATCGCCGGTCCTCTCACCTGAGGGGCGGGTCCTCACCCGACGGTATCGCGGACCATTGACTGTCGTCACCAACCCGATACGCTCCTGGTGCGAGCCCACCACGGCCAAGGGGGCGAACCGCCATGGAGACCAAGGACCCCGGTGAGAAGGACCCCGCTGAGGGCGTACGGCCGACTGGCTCGGCCCACGCGGACACCTTCACCCGCGACCACCTCCCACCCCCCGGCCAGTGGCCCGAGCTCACCTTCGACCTGCCGGAGCTGCGCTACCCGGCCCGCCTCAACTGCGCCGCCGAACTGCTCGGCACGGTCGCCCCCGGGCGTCCGGCGTTCCACACCCCCTCCGGCGCCACCTGGACGTACGGCGCACTCCGCGCCCGTGTCGACCGCATCGCCCACACCCTGGTCACCGACCTCGGTGTCGTCCCAGGCAACCGGGTCCTCCTGCGCGGCCCGACCACACCATGGCTGGCGGCCTGCTGGCTGGCGGTGCTCAAGGCGGGTGCGGTCGCCGTCACCGTGCTGGCGCAGGCACGACCGCACGAGCTCGCGACCATGTGCCGGATCGCCCGGGTGGACCGGGCGCTGTGCGACGTACGGTCGGTCGACGACCTCGCGAAGGCCGAGGTGCCCGGGCTGCGGATCACGACGTACGGCGGTGACGCGCCGGACGACCTGCTGCGTCTGCCGGCACCCGACGAGCCGTTCGAGGCGGTCGACACGGCCGCCGACGACGTCGCGCTGATCGCGTTCACGTCCGGCACGACCGGCCGCCCCAAGGGGTGTCTGCACTTCCACCGCGATGTGTTGGCCATAGCGGACACCTTCTCGAAGCATGTGTTGAAGCCACACCACGAGGATGTCTTCGCGGGCAGTCCGCCCCTCGGGTTCACCTTCGGGCTCGGCGGGCTCGTCGTCTTCCCGCTGCGGGTGGGCGCCAGTTCCTTACTGCTCGAACAGGCCGGTCCCCGGCAGTTGTTGCCCGCGATCGCCGAGCACCGGGTGTCGGTGCTGTTCACCGCGCCGACGGCGTACCGGGCGATGCTGGCGGAACTCGACGGAACGTCCGGGCAGGCCCGGCATGACGTGTCGTCACTCAGGCGGTGTGTCTCGGCGGGCGAGAACCTGCCCGGGGCCACCTGGGAGGCCTGGCACGAGCGCACCGGGCTGGGGATCATCAACGGCATCGGCGCCACCGAGCTGCTGCACATCTTCATCTCCGCGGCCGACGAGCACATCAGGCCCGGCACGACCGGCGTTCCCGTACCGGGGTGGCACGCGCGCGTGCAGGACGAGAACGGCTCGCCCGTGCCGGACGGCGAACCCGGACTGCTGGCGGTGCGCGGGCCGGTGGGCTGCCGGTACCTTGCCGATCCGCGGCAGCGGGAGTACGTGCGGGGCGGCTGGAACATCACCGGGGACACGTATGTCCGCGAAACCGACGGCTACTTCCGATATGTCGCGCGCGCGGACGACATGATCATCTCGTCCGGGTACAACATCGCGGGCCCGGAGGTCGAGGACGCCCTGCTGCGTCACCCGGACGTGGTCGAGGCGGCGGTGGTGGGGCGGCCGGACGAGACGCGGGGTCAGGTCGTCGTGGCGTACGCGGTGCTGAGGGCGGGCGCGCCACGGGACGAGACGGCGCTGCGCACGTTCCTCAAGGCCGAACTGGCGCCCTACAAGTGCCCGCGCGAGATCGTCTTCCTGGACGCCCTGCCGCGCACGGCGACCGGAAAACTGCAGCGGTTCAGGCTGCGCACCGGCGACGACCAGCGGTGACGACCAGCAGCAGCGATGCCGAAGATCTAAAATGATCAACGTGTCCGATCAGCACGCACCCCGTTCCCTCATCGTGACCTTCTACGGCGCGTACGGTCGCTCCGTGCCCGGTCCGGTGCCCGTGTCCGAGCTGATCCGGCTCCTCGCCGCGGTGGGCGTCGACGCGCCCTCCGTACGGTCGTCCGTGTCCCGGCTGAAGCGGCGCGGGCTGCTCTTGCCGGCCCGTACGGTGACCGGGGCGGCCGGGTACGCGCTGTCGCCCCAGGCGCGGCAGTTGCTCGACGACGGTGACCGGCGCGTGTACGCCGCCCAGCCGCCCCCGGTGGACGAGGGCTGGGTGCTGGCCGTGTTCTCCGTACCGGAGCCCGAGCGGCAGAAGCGGCACGTACTGCGCTCCCGGCTGGCCGGGCTCGGCTTCGGCACCGCGGCCCCCGGGGTGTGGATCGCGCCGGCCCGCCTGTACGAGGAGACCCGGCACAGCCTGGAGCGGCTGAGGCTCGACCCGTACGTGGACCTGTTCCGCGGCGACCACCTTGGCTTCGCGCCGACGGTCGAGTCGGTGGCCCGCTGGTGGGACCTGGCCGCGATCGCCAAGGAACACGAGGCGTTCCTCGACGGCCACGCGCGCGTGCTGCACGACTGGGAGGGCCGGGAGGACACCCCTGCGGAGGAGGCGTACCGCGACTACCTGCTGGCCCTGGACTCGTGGCGGCACCTGCCGTACGTGGACCCCGGGCTGCCGTCCGCCCTGCTCCCCGCCGACTGGCCGGGCGTGCGTTCGGCGGCCGTCTTCCGGGCGCTGCACGAGCGGTTGAGGGACGCGGGAGCGGTCTTCGCCGGAGTGGATCAGGCACCGGGAGTGATCCGCCAAACCTGACGCCAGGTTACGATTTGGTGGACTCAGGGAACCCTTAGATTTCTCCTTCCGTCTTCTCAGAATTCTTACTTAGCATCATGACGCATGAGTCTGATGCGCAATCTGAACCGGGCGCTCACCGCCACCACCGGCCTCCAGGTCCGCAAGGCCGCCCCGGCCACGCCCGACCAGCCGAAGAAAGCCGCGGCTCCCAAGCCGGCCGCCAAGCAGCCCACGGCGGTGTACCGATGTCCGGGCCCCGAGGACCTCACGACGGACCGGCTGCTGCGGCAGCCGGTCTTCATCATGTCTCCGGTGCGTTCCGGCTCCACGCTGCTGCGGATGCTGCTGAACGCGCACTCGCGGCTGCACTCGCCGCACGAGCTGCACATACGCCGGCTTGAGGTCGGCTACGGCAGCAAGCTGTCGCAGAAGGCCATGAGCGCGCTGGACCTGGAGCGCGGCGACCTGGAGCACCTGCTGTGGGACCGGGTCATGCACCGCGAGCTGGTGAAGTCGGGCAAGGACTTCGTCGTCGAGAAGACGCCGAGCAACGCCTTCGTCTTTCAGCGCATCAGGGACTGCTGGCCCGACGCGCGCTTCGTCTTCCTGCTGCGCCACCCCGTCTCCATCGCCCAGTCCTGGCACGAGGGCGACCCCGACAAGCGCACGTACGAGGAGGCCGCGGCCGACGCGCTGCGCTACATGAAGGCCGTCGAGAGGGCCCGCGAGGGCATCACCGGCGGGCACACCGTGCGCTACGAGGACATCACCGCCGACCCGGAGAAGGAGATGCGGCGGCTGTGCCTGTTCCTCGACATCGACTTCGAGCCGTCCATGCTCGACTACGGCAAGAAGGACGACGCCCAGGTCGTCAAGGGCCTCGGTGACTGGCGGGACAAGATCAAGACCGGCACCGTCCAGTCCGGCCGCGCGCTGCCCACCGAGGACGAGATCCCGGAGATCCTCCGGCCCATGTGCAAGGCCTGGGGTTACAGCGAGTGAAGCCGCATGCCGAGATAGCAGAGGTCTGGCCGCGCGACGGACGCATACGGCTGGTCGGACGCCTCCACGGGCTGCCCTCCAACGACGCTGCCGGCACCGCGGTCACCTGGCAGCTGGTCCTCACCCGCCGCGCCCACCCCGACCAGCGTCTGCGCTACGACGCCCACCTCACGGGCGACCGCTTCGAGGGCGAACTGCCCGTCGCCGACCTCGCCGCGGCCGACCACGCGGCCGTCGAGGAGTGGGACATCCACCTCAGCGACGGCGAGACGGAACTGCGCGCCGGACGCCGGCTCGACGACATACGCGGCAAGAAGAAGATCTTCGTGTACCCGGAGCAGCGCACCGGGAACATCGGCGTGCGCCCCTACTACACGGTCAAGGACAACCTGTCCCTGGAGTGCCGTACGGGAGGTGCGGCATGAGCGACCGCCGCACCCTCCCCAGGGTCCGCTATCTGCTGCTGCACGCCTACGGCCGCGGCGGAACCATCCGTACCGTGATGAACCAGGCCAACTCGCTCGTGGCCGCGGGCTGGGACGTCGAGATCGTGAGCGCGATCCGCCGCCGGGACGACATCCAGTTCCCGCTCGACCCGCGGGTGCGGATCTCCACGGTCGTCGACCTGCGCGAGGACGCGTACACCCCGCCGTCCGGCCTCATGGCCCGCTGGCGCGACCGCCACCGCGGCAGGCTTCTCGACGAGCCCCCTCGGTACATCCCTGCGGGCGAGTTCGGCTACCGCTACTTCAACCGGTACGTCGAGGACCGGCTCATCGCGTACCTGGGCGCGCTGACCGACGGCATCCTCGTCACCACCCGCCCCGCACTGAACTTCCTGGCCGCCGAGCACGCCACGAACGGCGTGGTCCGCATCGCCCAGGAACACATGAACCACGGCACCCACAAGCGTGACGTGCAAAAACGCATCCAGGAGACCTACCCCCGCTTCGACGCGGTCGCGGTGCTCACCGAGCGGGACCGCGACGAGTACGAGGAGCTGCTGCCCGGCACCCGGGTCGTACGCATCCCCAACGCCGTGCACTCGCTCGACCAGGTGCCCGCCAGTCCACAGGCGAAGATCGCGGTGGCGGCCGGGAGGCTCTTCCCGCAGAAGGGCTTCGACATGCTGATACCGGCTTGGGCGAAGCTTGTGGAAACGTTCCCCGAATGGCAGTTGAGGATTTACGGAAGCGGGGAGAAGAAAGCGGAACTTCGGACTCTGATCGAGGAGCACCACCTCTACAATCACGTGTTCCTGATGGGTCACACCGACCGCCTGGACGACGAACTGGCGAAGGCCTCGTTCTACGTGCTGAGTTCCCGCTTCGAGGGGCTGCCGATGGTGATGATCGAAGCGATGAGCCACGCGCTGCCGGTGGTGAGTTTCGACTGTCCGACCGGCCCCGCGGACGTCCTCACGCACGGGGTCGACGGTCTGCTGGTGCCGCCCGAGGACCCGGACGCGCTCGCCGACTCGATGGCCAAACTGATGGCCGACGAGAAGTTGCGCGCGGACATGGGTGTCGCTGCGGTGCTCACTGCCTCGTCGTACGGTCCGGACGCCGTGCACCCGCGTTGGGAAGCCCTCTTCACCGACCTCCACGGACAACGGCATCCGAGCGGTGCCGCCGCGAAAGGACAGCGCGCATGACCACCACTCCCAGGGCTCAGGGAGCCACCGTCTGGCTCACCGGGCTGCCGAGCGCGGGCAAGACCACCATCGCCCGCATCCTCGCCGGGCGCCTGCGGTCGGAGGGACACCGTGTGGAGGTCCTCGACGGTGACGAGATCCGCCGCTTCCTCTCCGCCGGCCTCGGCTTCTCCCGTGAGGACCGCCACATCAACGTCCAGCGCATCGGCCTGGTCGCCGAGGTGCTCGCCCGCAACGGCGTCCTCGCCGTCGTCCCCGTCATCGCCCCCTACGCCGACAGCCGCGAGGCCGTGCGCAAGCGCCACGACGCGAGCGGGACGCCGTACCTCGAGGTGCACGTGGCGACCCCGGTGGAGGTGTGCAGCCAGCGGGATGTGAAGGGCCTGTACGCGCGCCAGGCCGCGGGCAACCTCAAGGGCCTGACCGGTGTCGACGACCCGTACGAGGAGCCGGTCGACCCGGCGCTGGTGCTGCACACCCAGTCGCAGACGCCCGAGGACTCGGCGAACGCGGTGCACGCGCTGCTGGCGGGGAGGGGGCTGGCATGACGGCGGAGCTCACCGAGCGAACCTTCGCTCTTTCGCACCTGGACGCGCTCGAGTCCGAGGCGGTGCACATATTCCGTGAGGTGGCGGGCGAGTTCGAACGGCCGGTGATCCTGTTCTCCGGCGGCAAGGACTCCATCGTCATGCTCCACCTGGCGCTGAAGGCCTTCGCCCCCGCGGCGATCCCCTTCTCCCTGCTCC
>NZ_VMNX01000308.1 GCF_009377235.1 Streptomyces acidicola | reverse complement strand
ACCCCCGCCCTGCTGAGGCCGCACCTCCCGCTCCCACGGCCCCCGTCCGCCTGTCCGACTCCCAGGAGATCCCCGCGGGCGACCTCACCCTGCACCCGGTCTGGGAGCCGACGCGGCTGCTGCGCGGCAGGCCGTACCCGGCCGAGTCGGCGCGTGTCGTCGCGGTCGGCCTCGAACCGGAGGTCCTCGCGGCGCTCACCGCCCACTGCCCGGACGTCGTGCCGCTGCACCCCGGTACGTCGTCCGTGACGGAGCTGCGCGAGGAGCTGGCTGCCGCCGGCGCCTTCGACCACATGGTCATGCAGTTCCCGACCACGGCCCCCGCGGGCCTGGACGCCGGGCAGCCGATTGGCGAGCAGCGGATCGCCGAGCAGCGTGAAGCCGTCCGGCGCATGTTCCGCGTGCTCAAGGCGGTGTCCGAACTCGGCGCGGACGAGCGGCGGCTGGGGCTCACCCTGGTGACCCGTGGCGCCTTCGCCCCGGACGGCGACGTGCCCGCCGACCCGGCCCAGGCGAGCCTGCACGGCCTGATCGGCGGTCTGGCCAAGGAGGAGCCGTACTGGCGTGTCCGCGCCGTGGACCTGTCCGACGGCGAGCCGTTCGTCGCGGGGGAGGTGTTCGCGCTGCCCGCCGACCGCCGTGCGCACCCGTTCCTGCGCCGCGGCGGCCAGTGGCTGCGCAGGCAGCTCCTGCCGGTGGACGCCACCCCGCTCCCGGCCGAGCCCGTCCTGCGCCCCGGCGGTGTGTACGTGCTCCTCGGCGGCGCCGGAGACCTCGGCGTGCTGCTCAGCGAGTACCTGGTCCGCCGGTACGACGCGCGCGTGGTGTGGGTCGGACGCCGCGCCGAGGACGAGACGATCCGGGACAAGGCCGCGCGGGTGGCCGAGGGCGGCGGGCGCCCACCGGTCTACCTGTCCGCCGACGCCTCCGACCCCGCCGCGCTCGCCCGGGTGCGCGACGAGGTGACCCGACGGTACGGCCGCATCGACGGTGTGGTGCACCTGGCGATGGTGTTCAGCCACACCCCGCTGGCCCGGATGGGCGAGGACGAGCTGGAGGCCACCCTGGCCGCCAAGGCCGACCCCTGCGTGCACTTCGCCGACGTCCTCGCGGGCCTGGACCTCGACTTCGTCCTGCTGATCTCCTCGCTGGTGAGCTTCATCCGCAACCCGAACCAGGCCCACTACTCGGCGGCCTGCGCCTTCGAGGACGCGTACGCCGCCACGCTGCGCACGGCGCTCGCCTGCCCGGTCAAGGTCGTCAACTGGGGCTACTGGGGCAACGTCCCCGACGCACTCCTGCGCGACGTGACCGACATGGGGCTGGCCCCGATCGACCCGGCCGCGGCGATGGACGCGGTGGAGCGTCTGCTGGCCGGCCCGCTCGACCAGATCGGCTTCATGCGCCTCGGGCGTCCGCTGCCCGTCGAGGGCGTTCTGACCGGGGAGACGCTGAGCTCCCACCCGCACGGCGCGGTGGCGTCCGGCGACGCCCCGGCCGTGCCCCTGCCGGACGACCTGGCCGCGCATCACGCGGGCCCGGTGCCGGGCGAGATCGACGCGTTCCTGCACCGCCGCCTCGCGGTGGAGCTGCGCCGGGCCGGACTCGACGAGCCGCGCGACGGCCTGGCCGAGTGGAAGGCACGGCACGACGTCGACGCCCGGTTCGACCGCTGGCTCACGGCCACCCTGCGCACCCTGACCGACCACGGGCTGATCGACGCGCGGGGCCGATGGAACGACGCCGGCCCGGCCGTACCGGACGCCGAGGCCCTGCGCGCCGACTGGGACCGGGCCGCCGCCCGGTGGGCCGACGCCAACGCCGATCTGCGCGCCCCGCTCAAGTTGCTCGGCCGGACCCTGCCCGCGCTGGCCGGCATCCTGCGCGGCCAGGTGCTCGCCACCGACGTGCTCTTCCCGCAGGGATCGTTCTCCCTGGTGGAGGGCGTGTACCGGGACAACCGCGTGGCCGGCCACTTCAATGCCGTACTGGCCGAGCACGTCCTGTCGTTCCTCCGTGCCCGCAGGCAGGCCGAACCGGGCGCCCGCCTGCGCGTCCTGGAGATCGGCGCGGGCACCGGCGGTACCACCGTTCCCGTGCTCGACCGTCTGAGCCGGGCCGGACTGGACCTGGCCGAGTACCGCTTCACCGACCTCTCCCAGGCTTTCCTCCAGCGCGCGCAGGACACCTTCGGACCCCGCTACGACGCCCTGACGTACGGCATCTTCGACGCGGGCCGGCCCCCGCACGTCCAGGGGCTCGACATCGGCGCGTACGACGTCGTCATCGCGGCCAACGTGCTGCACGCCACCGACAACGTCCGCCCGGCCCTGCGCCACGCCAAGGCGCTGCTGCGCGGAGGCGGGCTTCTCGCGCTGAACGAGATCAGCGGCTTCTATCTGGTCAACCATCTGACGTTCGGCCTGCTCGACGGCTGGTGGCTCTACGACGACCCCGAGTTGCGCGCTCCGGGCAGCCCCGCGCTGTCCCCGGAGAGCTGGCGCCGGGTGCTGGAGCAGGAGGGCTTCACCGGCGTCGGCCACCCGGCCGGGGACGCCCTGGCGCTGGGGCAGCAGGTGGTGGTGGCCCACAGCGACGGCCTGGCGCGCGGTCCCCGGGTCGTGCCCGCCGAGTCGGCGGTCCCGGTCCCGGCCCCGGTACCGGTTGGCGCTTTGGCCGCCGCCCCGGTCGCCGTTGCCGTCGCCGCTGTGGAGACGACTCCGGCCCGGTCCGTGGCGGATGTGGTGCTGGCCGAACTCGCGGACGCGCTGCGCATGCCCGTGGAGAGGATCGACCCCGACGGGACGTTCGCCGACTACGGCCTCGACTCCATCGTCGGCGCGAGGTTCGTTCAGCGCCTCAACCAGGAACTGGGGATCGACCTGCTCACCACGGTCATCTTCGACCACCGCAGCGCGACGCTGCTTTCCGCGCACATCGTCGAGAGCCACCGGCCGCGGCGGCCCGCGCGGGAGGTCGGGCAGGCCCGGGAGGCTCGGGAGGTCCGGGAGGTGCCGCAGCCCCAGCCCGCGGTGCAGCCGTCCGTCGTCTCGGAGGCATCCCCCGCCTCAGAGCCGTTCTCCGCCTCACCGGCATCGTCCGCCGCGGGCGCGGGGCGCCGGTCCGCGGAGCGCGAGCCGATCGCCATCGTCGGGATCAGCGGCCGGTTCGCCGGGTCGGACGACGTCGACGCGCTGTGGCGGCACCTCGCCGCGGGTGACGACCTGGTCGGCCCGGTCGAGCGGTGGGACCTGTCCGCCCACAGCGACGAGGAACTCGCCTGCCGTGCGGGCAGCTTCATCGACGGCATCGACGAATTCGACGCCCGCTTCTTCAACGTGACCGGCCTGGAGGCGACGTACACCGACCCGCAGCAGCGGCTCTTCCTGGAGCAGGCGTGGACCGCCCTGGAGGACGCCGGCCACGGGAGGGCCTCGCTGGACGGCCGCCGCTGCGGTGTGTACGTCGGCTGCACCGGCGGCGACTACCACGAGCTGTTCGAGGACGCGCCGCCCGCCCAGGCGGCGTGGGGCAACGCACCGTCCGTCGTACCCGCCCGCATCGCCTACCACCTCAACCTCCAGGGGCCGGCCATCGCGGTCGACACGGCCTGCTCCAGTTCGCTGGTCGCCGTCCACCTCGCCTGTCAGGGGCTGTGGAGCGGCGAGACGGAACTGGCCATCGCGGGCGGGGTCAGCGTCCAGGCGACGCCCGGCACCTACCTGGCGGCGAGCCGTGGCGGGATGCTGTCGCCGACCGGCCGCTGCCACACCTTCGACGCCGCGGCCGACGGTTTCGTACCCGGCGAGGGCGTGGGCGTGGTGGTGCTCCGGCGCCTGTCCGACGCCCTGGCGGACGGCGACCACATCCACGCGGTGATCCGCGGTTCGGCCGTCAACCAGGACGGGGCGACCAACGGCATCACCGCACCGAGCGCCCTGTCGCAGGAGCGCCTGATCCGCCAGGTGCACGACGAGTTCGGTATCGACCCGGCCGGGATCGGCATGGTCGAGGCGCACGGCACCGGAACCCAGCTCGGTGACCCCATCGAGTGCCAGGCCCTGGTCAACGCCTTCTCCGGGGCGGGCCCGGAGGGCTCCTGTGCGCTCGGCTCGATCAAGACCAACCTCGGGCACACCACCTCCGCGGCGGGCGTGGCCGGCCTGCTCAAGACGGTCCTGTCGATGCGTCACGGCCAGATACCCGCGTCGCTGCACCACCACGAGATCAACCCGGCGATCCGGCTCGACGGCAGCCCGTTCCAGGTGAACACCGAGCTGCGGCCGTGGCGGCCGAACAGCCGGGGCAGGCGGGTCGCCGCCGTGAGCGCCTTCGGCTTCAGCGGCACCAACGCACACCTGGTCGTGGAGGACTTCCCGGGCCCCGAGGAGCGCCGGGCCGAAACGCGTGAGCACCTGTTCGTCCTGTCCGGCGGGGCGCCCTCGGCCCTGCGCCGCCGCGTCGAGGACCTGGCCGAGCACCTCCGACGCAGGCCCGACGCCGTGCCCGGCGACGTCAGCTACACGCTGGCCGTCGGCCGCGACCACTTCGCCCACCGCGCCGCCTTCACCGCCGACAGCCGCGACGCACTCCTGCGCCGGCTCGACGCCTGGCTCGCGGGCGGGGACGGCGGTACCGGCGACCGGAGCGCGGACCCGGCGTCGGAGCGCGTCAGGGTCCGGTACCTCGACGGCGCCCCGGTCGACTTCGCTCCGCTGTACTCCGGCCTCGACGTCCGCCGGACGCCGCTGCCGACGTACCCCTTCCAGCGCAGGAGCTACTGGGTGACCACGACGACTCCGGCCCGGCACGACCGGAACCGGCAGCCCGCGGCTCCGGCACCGGGCGCCGCTCACCGGGAGCTGCCCCACCTGCGCCCGCTGGTCGGTGCCCGTCTGCTGGCCGAGGTGGCCCGCGTCCTGATGATGGAGCCCGAAGAGATCGACCCGCAGGCGTCGTTCTCCGACTTCGGCGTGGACTCGGTCCTCAGCGTGAAGCTCGTCGACTCGGTGAACCGCGCCCTCGGCGTCGACCTGCCGAGCACCACGCTGTTCGAGCACAGCTCGCTCGACCGGCTGACGGACCATCTGGTCACCCGGCACGGGGAGCGGTTGCGGTCGTCCGGCGCCCTGGGCGACGACTCGGCCGGGGAACCCGAGGGGGGGCCGACGCAGGACCCCGCTCCCGCACCGGCCCCCGCTCCGGTGGTTGTCCCGTCCGCCGCCGCCGACGACCAGGAGGGCGCCGAGGACGCCGACGAGGACGCCGTCGCGGTCGTCGGAATCGCCGCCCGGTTCGCGCAGTCACCCGACGCGGCGGCACTGTGGGCGCATCTCGCGGCCGGTGACGACCTGGTCGGGACCGTCACCCGCTGGGACATGGCGAAGGAGCTGGGGCCCGGCGCTCCGCGCCAGTACGGCAGCTTCGTGGACGACATCGAACGCTTCGACGCCTGGTTCTTCCGCATGTCGGGCAAGGAGGCGACGTACACCGACCCGCAGCAGCGGATCTTCCTGGAGGAGTGCTGGCACGCGCTGGAGGACGCCGGTTACGCCGGTGAGCGGCTCGACGGCCGCGGCTGCGGGGTCTACGTCGGCGGCTCGCCCAGCGACTACCAGCAGCTGATCGGCGACGACGCGCCCCCGCAGACGCTGTGGGGCAACATCTCCTCGGTCATCGCCTCCCGCATCTCCTACTTCCTGGACCTTCAGGGGCCCGCGCTGTCGGTGGACACGGCCTGCTCCAGCTCGCTGGTGGCCATCCACCAGGCCTGCCAGGACCTCCGCCAGGGCCACACGACGATGGCGCTGGCCGGCGGGGTGTTCGTCCAGTCCACGCCGATCTTCTACAAGTCCGCGGTACGGGCCACCATGCTCTCCACCCGCGGCCGCTGCCACACCTTCGACGACCGCGCCGACGGCTTCGTGCCCGGCGAGGGCGCCGGAGTGGTCGTCCTCAAACGGCTCGTGGACGCGCTGCGGGACGGCGACCACGTCTACGGTGTGATCCGCGGGTCGGGCGTGAACCAGGACGGGACGACCAACGGGCTCACCGCGCCCAGCGCCCGCTCCCAGGAACGCCTGTTGCGCGCCGTGTACGAGCGGGCCGGCGTCGACCCCGCCGGCGTCCAGCTCATCGAGGCGCACGGCACGGGCACACCGCTCGGCGACCCGATCGAGTTCGAGGCGCTGCGCGCCGTGTTCGGTGACGCGCCCGCGGGCGGCTGCGCGCTGGGCTCGGTCAAGACCAACCTGGGACACACCCAGTTCGCCGCGGGCGTGGCCGGTGTCATCAAGGTGCTGCTGGCGCTCCGGCACGAACAGCTGCCCCCGTCGCTGCACTTCCGACGGAGCAACCCGGCCATCGCGCTGGACGGCAGCCCCTTCCACGTCCCCACCGAGCTGCTCCCCTGGCCCGCGCCCGCCTCGGGGCCGCGCCGTGCCGGCGTCAGTTCGTTCGGCGCCGCGGGAACCAACGCACACGCCCTGATCGAGCAGGCCCCGGAGCCGGACCGCACCCCGCACGCCGACCGCCCGCGCTGGCTGTTCGTGCTGTCCGGCCAGGACGAGGCCGCGCGCCGCGCCCAGGCCGAGCGCCTGCTGGACCACGTTCTCGCCCACCCGGACCTGGACCTCGGCGACGTCGCCCACACCCTGGCCACCGGCCGCCGCCACTGCGGCCACCGGTGGGCGTGCGTGGCGGCCGGCCGCGAGGAGCTGATCCAGGCCCTGCGGACCTGGCTGCGCGACGGCCGCGCCCCGAGCGTGTCCACCGGTGAGGCCTCGGACGGACACCGCCGCCAGGACCACGCCGCACTCACCCGCGCCGAGCAGTTGATGGCCGAGCACGCCCGCCACGACAGTCACGCCCGAGGTGACAGTCACGGCCGTCACGACAGCCACGGCAGCCTGACCGAACTGGCCGGGATCTTCGCCGACGGCGTGGACCTGCGCTTCGCCCCGCTCTTCGCCGACGGGGGCTTCCGGATCGTGCCCCTGCCGGGGTACCCGTTCGGCGGTGAGCGGTACTGGGTCGGACAGCGCGCACTCCAGGCCCCGGCACCGTCGGCATCCCGGTCCGTACAGTCGCCGCTGACCGGCCGCAAGCGTCCCGGAGAGCCCGACGCGCCGTGCTACGCCGTCGAGTTGACCGGCACCGAGTTCTTCCTGGACGACCACCGCGTACGGAACGTACCGGTGCTGCCCGGCGTGGCGTACCTGGAGCTGGCGTGCGCCGCCGCGCGGGCGGAGGGCATGGAGCCCACCGCACTGCGGCTGCGTGACGTCGTCTGGTCGCGCCCGGCACGGATCACCGGGCCGACGTCGGCCGAGATCGCGCTACGGCGCCGGGCGGGCGGCGGCCTCGGCTACGGGATCACCACGACCGGCGCGGACGGCCGGCCCGTACCGCACGGGCAGGGACGCATCGAACCGTGCGCCGCGTCCGAGCCCGCGCCCGCACGCCTGGACATCGCCGCGCTGCGCGCCCGGTGCGACGTGCGCACGCTGGACCACGAAGCCTGCTACCGGCTCTTCGAGAGCATGGGCATCGGCTACGGTCCCGCGCTGCGGGGCCTGCGACGGCTCGACATCGGCACCGGGCTCGCCGTCGCCCGTCTCACCCTTCCCCGGGCCGCGCGCGACGGCGGCGGCTGGACCCTGCACCCGTCGATGCTCGACGCGGCGTTCCAGGCCACGGTCGGCCTGTCGCTCGCCGAGGGCACCGACGGCGACACGGTGGCGGCGGCGCTCCCCTTCGTCCTGGAGGACGTGCGGATCCTCGCGCCGACCCCGGCGAGCGGCTGGGCCGTGGCGCGGCCCGCGGCGGACGACCGCGGCGGCGCCGTGCGCCGCGTCGACGTGGACCTGTGCGACGACGACGGGGCCGTGTGCGTGCGGCTGCTCGGGCTGAGCACGCGGGTGCTGCCCGCGACGGCCGACGATCCGTCAAGGACGGTGCCCGAGAAGGGCAGTGCGACCGCCGACGGCGCCTCGCTCACCCTCATGCGGCCCGGATGGCGTCCCGCCGAGCCCGCCCGCGCCCCGCGCCCGCTCGCGCGGCACCGGGTCCTGCTCGGCGGATTCGACGGACCTGACGGACCCGACGGACCCGATGTACACGACGTACGCGAAGGAACCGGCGGGATCGACCCGTCAGCCGTGGCGGCCGCCCTCGGCGTGCCGTGCGACGCGATGCCCGAGGCGGACGACCTGGTCCTGCGGTACACCAGCGCCGCCGAAACCGTGCTGGAGCGGCTGCGGCAGGCCATCCCGGCCACCAAGGAAGGCCCGGTCCTGCTCCAGGTCGTCGTACCGGCGCACGGTGAGTCCCGGCTGCTCGCCGGACTCGGCGGCCTGCTGCGTACGGCCCGTATGGAGCACCCCAAGGTGATGACCCAGCTCGTCGAGATGGAGACGCCGGTCGACACGGCCACGCTGTGCCGACGGCTGCGCGACGAGGCCGCGAGCCTCGACGACGTGGCGGTGCGGTACGCCGACGGCCTCCGTCAGGTGCCGAGGTGGACCGCCCTCGACGACGCCCCTGCGGCCGGGCCGTGGCGGGCCGGCGGCGTCTACCTCGTCACCGGCGGAGCGGGTGGGCTCGGCGGGCTGTTCGCCCGGGAGATCGCCCGGGAGGCGCCCGGCGCCGTCCTCGTCCTGTGCGGACGGTCGCCCGAGGGCCCGGCGCAGCGGCAACTGGTGCGCGAGCTGAGCGACATGGGGGCCCGGGCGACGTACCGCGTACTGGACGTCGCACGGCGCCCGGAGGTGGACGCGTGCGTGCGGGCGGTCGTCGCCGAGCACGGGCGCCTGGACGGTGTCCTCCACACGGCCGGAGTGGTGCGCGACGGCTACCTGGCCATGAAGAGCGCCGGGGAGCTGCGGGAGGTCCTCGCCGCCAAGGTCGCGGGCCTCGTCCACCTCGACGAGGCCACGGCCGCCCACGACCTGGACTGCTTCATCGCCTTCTCCTCGCTGTCGGCCTACGGCAACCAGGGCCAGGGGGACTACGCGGCGGCCAACGCCTTCATGGACGCGTACGCGGCACACCGCCGGGACCTGGTGGCCAGGGGCGAGCGCCACGGCCGCACACTGGTGATCGGCTGGCCCCTGTGGGCCGACGGCGGTATGACGGTCGACACCGCGACCGAACGCAGGCTGCGGGAGACGGTCGGCATGGTGCCGATGCGCGCCCCCCAGGGCGTCGAGGCGCTGCTGCGCGCCTACGGCAGCGGCGAGCCGCACGTCCTGGCCGTCTACGGTGACCGCGCCCGTGTCGACGCCACGCTGCTGGCCGACCCGGCCGCCACTGAGACCGCTACCGAGGCGGCTGCCACCGAGACCGTCACCGTCAGCCGTGCCGACACCCACGCCCACGCCCACGCCCACGCCACCGTCCTCCACCGAGTGATCACGCTCGCCTCGGCCGTGCTGGGCGTACCGGCGGACGAGATCGACGGTGCGGTGGACATCGGCGAGTACGGGTTCGACCCGGTCACGCTCGCGGAGCTCACCGGCAGGCTCGCGGCGGAGTACGGGCTCTCGTCGGCGCCGAGGCTGTTTCTCGATCACCCCACCCTGGAAGAGGCCGTGGACCACCTCCTCGACAACCACCCCGATCACTTCGCGGCGGCGCCGCCGGCCCC
>NZ_VMNX01000307.1 GCF_009377235.1 Streptomyces acidicola | reverse complement strand
CTCCACCACCTCGGCCAACTGCCCGAGCGGGTCACCGTCGGCATCGGCCGACAGGGGCCTTCCGGCCACCAGCGACGCATCCGCCCCGAAGGGCTTCGACGCCGAGGTCGACTCCGCGAGGATCATCCGGAACGGAGCGTCCAGCAGTTCCCCGTACAGATCCCCGGCCACGGCCCGCGCATGGTCCGGCTCCCCGGCCAGCAGCATGCGCAGCACCGCCGCCCCGAGCCGCTGCTCGGCCGCGTGCAACGACCGCGACCGCTCCGTCGTCAGCGTCAGCAACGCTATGGCCGAGTGCACGGCGTACCGTTCGGCGGTCCCCAGTGCCGCGGCGGTGCCCACGGCGAGCGCGGCCCGGGGCCGCCGCCCGGTGCCGAGGGAGTGCAGCTCGACCCGGTCGCCACCGCCGTCCCCGTCCGGACTCCCGACCACCGCGCTCGCGGGCGCGGGCCGTTCCCGCAACCGTTCGACGTCCGCGGTGAGCCGGGCGGCCCGCCGTCCGGCCCACTCGGGCGCGGTCGCCACCAGGGCGCCGGAGGCGTCGTAAAGGGCGGCCCACCCGTCGAGCTGCGTGGCGAGCGCGGCGAGCAGGCCCTCGGGCGCGTCGTTCAGTGCCTGCTTGGTGAGCTCGCGCTGGGCCGCGAACCCGGCGGTCACGGCCCGGTACTGGTCGGCGGCTATGGCGGCGGAGACCGCCTTGCTGATGGCGAGGAACGGCGTGCGCCGCGGCACCTCCAACAGCGGCAGCCCCTCGCCCTCGGCCGCGTCGACGAGCGCCTCGGGCACGTCCTCGTAGTTCACCCCGACGGCGAACCCGAGTCCGACGACCCCGGCCCCCACCAGCCGCTTCACGTACCGCCGCATCGTCTCGGGATCCTCCGCGTCCAGCTTGAGCGCGGTGATCAGCAGCAGTTCCCCGCCCTCCATGTACGGCACAGGGTCGGCGAGCTCGCTCGCATGGGCCCAGCGGACGGGCACATCCAGGCCGTCCGTGCCGGCGCGCACGGTCAGTTTGAGCGCGGAGTGGTGGACGAGCGAGGCGAGCGTCGGGGGCATATGGCCTTCAGGTGTTCACAGAATCTGCGTCGGACACGGACAGTTTCTGCAATGATCACAAACAGCGTGATCATTTGTCCGCGATGTATGAACACCCTATGCCGATTCGGCCGGACCGTAAGGTCCGAATGGCCCGTACCGTCAGCTCCGCAGATCCACCAGCAGCGGCGGCGCGTGCTCCCCCTGCACATTCGTCAGCGACAGCACCGCGTGCCCCGGCGGCACCCCGTGCGCCAGCTCGGACGCGGACCACCGCTCCCGCTCGACCTGTCGCACGGTCACGGCCCGTGCGGTCGGCGCGTTCCCGGTGATCACGCGCCGCAGCACGTACAGGGCCTTGCCGGCCGGCGTCTCCGCGATGATCTGCCGGTCGGTGACGTCCCGGGCCTCGGTCCACTCCTTGCCCCACACCTCGGCGAAGTCCTGCCCGTCCCAGGGGGTGAGCCCGGACAGTGCCATCCGGCAGCCGGTCGCCCCGAGCAGCGGCCCGCGCAGCGGCCGGGGCACGTCGTCGAGCGTGCGCAGCGTCAGGACGGCCCCGGCGTGGGCGGACCGCAGCCGCTGGATGCCGCGTACGGCCTCGGGGGTCACCACTCCGGTGGCGTCGTCAAGGACGAGGCAGGCGAACAGCGACCGGTCCTCCCTGACGGCCACGCTGGCCGTGAACTGCGCGAGCACCAGCCGGGCCAGGATCCGCGAGGCGTCCGCGTGCCCGCGCTCGGGCAGGTCGATCCGCACGCGCACCGGATGGTCGAGCGCCTTCAGCGAGAAGGGCCGGGACTGCCCGGACGTGTCGAAGAAACCGGAAAAGGCGGGCCGGTCCAGCAGCGCCACCCGGTCCGCGAGGACCGATCCCACATCCCCGGGGTGCCCCGACTGCCGCTCCCGCGCGTCGAGTTCACGGAGCAGGGACTCCTCTCCGGCCTCCTGGAGGGCCTTGCGGAGCGCGTCCCGCGGTCCGGGTGCGCCGTCCAGGAGCTGCCGCAGCTCGGGCACGGACGGGAAGCGTCCGTGGACGGCGCGGAACGGCCCGAGAAGCTGGGCGAGCACGGTGGTGGAGCGGCGGCTGTCGCCTCCGGGGTGCGGGTCGGCGAGGTCCCCGACCAGCGCCTCGGCGAGTATGGCGGCCGCCTCGTCGGGGTCGATGGTGCCGCCGTACAGGTCGAGGTCGTGCACCGATTCGGGGTTCCCGATCCGTACGACGACGTCGTACGCGTCCGCGGGCCCGAGCCCGGCGCCCGCGGCACCGACGACGACGACCGAAGCCCGTCCGGCGAGGGCGTGCAGGCACAGCGACTCGGCGACGGGCCAGACGACGGAGCCGGTCTTGCCGGAGCCGGCCGGGCCGACGGCGACGAGTGAGGTACCGAGGAGCTCGGGCCCGAGGGCGAGTCCGGCCCCGCGGTAGGCGTACGGGTTGCGGGCGTCCTCCACGGTGGTCCCGAGCCGTACCTGTCCGGTGACCAGGTCGTGCCGGGCGAGCCGCGCCGGCAGGTCGCGCTCTCCGGAGGGGTGGAGGCAGGCGGCGGCGCCGTCCTGGAGGACGGCGGAGCTGAAGGTGGCGAGGCTGTGGCGTCCGCTGAGCACGCCCTGCCAGGCACGGAGGATCCGGGCGTGGTCGACGTCCCGCATGAGCCCGGAGCTTGCCTCGGCGGCGAGCCGCTCGGCGGCGTCGACGGCTCCGGCCGCGCGGAGCTGGTTCCACTGGGCGGGGTCGTCCTGGGGTGCGGGGGGCGCCTCCTGGGGCGCCGGCCGGCGGAAGCGGGGGGCGACGAAGCGGCGCCACACCTCGCTCCAGCGGCCGAGCCGGGCCACCCCGACCATGATCGCGAGGGCGACGAGCAGCTCGTAGCCCCGGTACACGAGGAAGGTGCCGGTCTCGCCGAGCTCGCTGTCGGCGCCGCGCCAGGAGTCCGGGGTGATCAGGTTGAGGGGCACCCACCACCAGCCGCCGAGGTACCCGTTCTGCAGCAGCGACCAGATCAGCCATCCCACCAGGAAGGCGATCAACGCCCCGCTCAGCAACTGCCGCGTCGGAATCTCCTCGGGCTCCTCCGCGGGCCGCGGCCGGTGTCCGAACCGCCACACGCCGGGTGCCGCGTCGGGTCGTGGTGCGCGCAGCCAGTTCACGAAGCCCGATCCGTCCGGCATCGGCGGTGCGCCCGGTGCCTGCGGCGGCCGGGGAGGCATCGCGGGCACATCCGGAGGCCCCGCCGGACGCGGTACGGGGTTCGTGTGCGTACCCCGGGCGTCCTGCGTCCCGTCGCTGTTCATCGCCCTTGCCCCCAGACCAGCCGCTGCGTCCACCATCAGCGAGTCAATCTAACGCCCCCGCCTGGGGAGTTCACCGTTTACACGGCCGGGTGCGTGTCCAATGCCTCCTGCGCCGCTGGTTCAGGAGGCGAGCCCGTCCCCCGTGGTCAGCGGCGACGGGCGTACGAGGCCAGCAGTCCCGCCGCGAGCACCGGGTCCACGACCGGCACGCCCAGCCGGTCCTCGAGCAGTGGGCGGACCCCGATCGTGTTCAGTCCGGTGCAGGCCAGCAGCAGGGTGTCCGCACCGGCCTCGACGAGACCGGCCGCGGCCTCCAGCACCGCTTCAGGGCCATCGGGGGCGAGCAGGTCCGTCGTACGGCGCACTCCCCGCGGCCGTGCCGCGCCGGCGAAGCGCTCGCCGAGGACCGCCGTCACGGCGGGCGGCGCCTCGTCCCTGATGCCCAGTACCCCTACGCGGATGCCGAGGCCCAGCGCCACGGCGGCGGCCGCCGAACCCGCGCCGATGACCGGCACGCCGACTGCCTCGCGCGTGCGGGCCAGCGCCGGATCGGCGGCGCAGCTGATGACCAGGGTCCCGGCGCCTTCGTCGGCCAGTTCGCGGGCCAGGGACACGATCTTCGGTTCGGCGCGGCGCTCGGACTCGTCGTCGTGGATGCCGTACGGCTGCCCGGGGATGCAGCGGGAGACGGCCGGAATCCCGTACCGCTCCTCGATGACCCTGCCGTGGGCCGCCACGGCCGCGGTGTCATCGCTGGTGAGGACGCGGATCACGCCGATGTGCGCGGTCATGAGCCGCTCCCCGGGTGGGTCGCGGGCGCCTGGGAGGGGCGGCCGAAGGCGGCCACCACCTCCCCCGCCATGCGGACGGCGATGGCCCTGGCCAGGAGGACGGGGCGGCCGGCGGCGCGGACGGCGGCCTGCCGCATCCGCTCGGTGTAGCCGATGCAGTCCAGGACGATCCAGGAACTGCCGGCCTCGGCGAGGGTGCGTGCGGCTGCCGCCACCTCCTGAAGTGCCTGCTCCGGCGGTGCGTACGGGTTGGCGGGGGCGGCCCGGACGCTGCCCGGTGCCACCTGGGACCAGCGGTGGACCGCGTCCTCGGCCTGGTCCGGGTGCGGGCAGACGATGCCCACCGGGTCGGGGCCGACGGTGGCCGCGACGCCGCGCAGCACCAGCGGTTCGGCGAACAGCAGCGGCCGGCTCGCCCGTACGGCGGGGAAGTGCCCGGTGCACAGCAGCAGCGTCGCGGCGGCGCCGTCCCCCTCCGCGCGGGCGACGGCCCGCTCGATGCGCGGGACGAGGGCCTTGTGGCCGAGCACCACCGAGCCGCCGTCGCGCAGCCGGGAGACCAGCGGCGCCTCGCCGGGCTCGGGGGCCAGCAGCCGGCGGGTCTCCGGCTCGGCGGGGCCGTCGAACCGTTCGCCGTCGAGCGCGCCGTGTTCCACCAGGCGCACCCCGGGGAGCAGCGGTTCGGCGTCGGGCCGCAGGTCGGCGCGCGGGGCCTGGCCGATGGTGACGAGGCCGAGGGCCGGGGTGGTCACGGGTGGCTCCTTCGGGTTTCGGGAACAGGACGCACGGAGGGGGTCACAGGGCCGCGGAGGTGGTCACAGGGCTCTTCCTGACAGGGGGTCACAGGGCCTTCGTGAGCTGGCCCACGTCGTTCAGCGAGCTTCCGGCCACCAGGCCCGCGCCCACCAGCGACAGATCGTTCTCGGACTGCTCGTCGGAGTCCTTGCGCGCCTCGGGGTCGGTCAGTCCGCGACGGCGCCACATCGTGTACGCCTGGCGGACGGCCAGGGCGCCGAGCACCATCCACCCGGCGTCGGGCGTGGCCACCAGCAGACCGGTGGCCAGCAGGACGCCCATCTGCCGGGACGGGCCGCCGAGGAACTGGACGAGCGCTCCGGGGATCGCCCACAGCAGCATGGTGGTCATGGTGCCGGGTTCGAGGCCGCCCTTGATGGTGGCCACGTACACCTCGGACACCGGGGGCACCCGCCCGTCCGAGAAGAACGACTTCCAGGCGATGGCGACCACGACGAGTGCGACACCGAAGCCGACCAGCTGCGCGAGGTACTGCTGACGCCGTCCCTCGATCTCGAAGGGCTGCCACGGCACGGCGTTCCGGCGCAGCAGCCAGCCGGCCTTGAAGTCGTAGCCGAGGTCGGCGAAGGCGGGGCCGGTGGAGGCCGTGTAGCCCACCATGAGGGCGAGCGGAACGGTCGGGATGTGCAGGACCAGGCCGATGATCAGGAAGATCAGGGTGACGGCGAAGGCCGGGAACCACCCCGAGTGCATCGCCGCGAGGCCCACGATGAGCTGGTGCACGATGGCGGCGGCGCCGGCCAGCGCCACCCAGCCGATCAGGGCGGGCAGGGACAGGCCACCGGCCACTCCGCCGGCGATCGCGACCACGACCGCGCCGCACAGGAAGAGGACCATGCCCTCCAGCAGGCCGCGGCGCAGCTGCGGTGCCTGGACCGTGCGCTCGTCGTCGTCGGAGGCGGTGGGTGCGGCGTCCGCCGCCGCGCCGTCGCCGCGCCCCTTGCGGTTGCGCATCAGCAGCAGCGCCTGGACCAGGGCGACGAGACCGGCGCCGATCATCAGGCCGTGCGGCACACGCTCGGCGCCGAGGTCGAAGCCGAAGTCAGGGGCGTACTGGCCGACGGCCAGACCGATGCCGAACATCGCGAGCGCCCAGATGTTGCCCAGGAAGCCCACGCCGGCGGCGCTGGTGGGGAGCTTGAACAGCGCGCCGACCACACCGATGACCGCGCCCACGCCGAGGATCGCGGCCTTGCGCCCGCCGGTGTCCCCGGCCTTGATGGTCTCGGCGGCGGCGATGCCCGCGGGCCAGGAGCCGGTGGCGGGCAGCAGCTTGGAGTCGAACACCCGGTACAGCACCCAGCTGTCGACGGCCAGCCCGATGACGGCGCCGCCCAGCATGGGCCACACCAGGTCGGTACGGCCCAGGGCGAAGGGCACGGCTATGGGGGTGAGCAGGGAGTTGGCGGCGGCGAAGGTGGAGCCGGAGATCGCCGACTGCACCAGGTTCTGCCGGTGCTGGGAGCGCATCCGGGCCAGCACGCCGACCGGGATGCGCCCGATCAGCATCGCCACCAGGGCGCCGATCACGGCCGTGTTGGGAGAGACGCCGAGCGACGTGATCAGCACGATGCCGATCAGGGCGCCGAGGACCGACATCAGGACGGTGATGACGAGGGTGACCGGTTCGAAGGCTCTGGGGTGAGCTTCGACCCGCGCGGAGGTGGCCTCCGCGGCGGTCCGGGTGTTCGGGTTGTTCATGGGGACTCCTGGGCGCGTGGGCTCATTGCGCGGGGACGGGCGCCTGCAGATGGGTCATGGGGCCGTACAGCTCGACCAGACGTGCGAACTCCGCGTCGTCGAGGAAGCGCGCGACTCCGCGGCCGAACTCCTTGGCGGTCTCGATCGCGAACCGGGCGGCGGCCGCGATGTCGGTCTCGTGGCTGGCGCCGGTGGCGCAGCCGGCCACGGCGGTGGCGGCGGTGATGGCGAGGCCGACGACCGGGGCCTTGGTGGCGACGGCGGGCTGGAGGATGGAGTTGAGGTGGTGCACCCCGTTGCCGTACGGGGTGATGTCCTGCGTGGTGATGGGCAGCACGCGCGCGGGCTCCCCGGTGACGGTCTCCAGGATGGACACCAGGTCCTCGCTCACCCGGAGGATCCAGCCCTCGCGGACGGTCGGCGACAGGGCGAGGCCGCGGTGGTTGAGCAGCCGGTTGCCCTTGGTGGTGTCGATGGAGACGACCGCGTCCATCTCGGGGGAGATCTCCTCGCGGTTGCACACCAGGGTGTCCACCGGGGAGTCCATGAAGGGCACCGGGTCGTGCGGCTGGGTGGGGGCCCACCCGCAGACGTGCGTGGAGAGGGTGACATCGCCGTCCAGGACATCGCCGCGGGCGTGCATGTCCAGCAGCTTGGCGGCGGCGGACAGCGCCGCGACCGCCCCGTCGGCGTCGGAGACCAGGCCGATGCGCTCCGGCCGGGCGCCGACTCCACCGAGCCGGCCGAGGATGCCGAGGGTCGGCGCGTCGCCGCCCGCGGTCCGGCCGCGGCGGCCGGGGACGGTGACGGAGACGAAGTCCGTGCTGCCCTTGTCGCCTTCGACGGTGCGTACCTCGATCCGCGGAGCGGTCGCCGGGTCGGCGCCGGCCGCCGTCTGAACGGCCCGCAGGTGGTCGGCGAGCAGTTCCCCGCTGGTCTGCGGGCGGTCGAGGAGTTCGATGATCTCAAGGACGTGTTTGAGCACGGGGGCCTCTCAGGACGGGATTGCGGGTGACGCGGCCGACAGGCCCGGGCTGGGGCCCTTCTGATGGATCTCCGCGGAGGTAGGAGCGGCGTCCGGTGCGTGCTCCCCCACTGCCTCAAGGGCGTGGGGGGACCCCCAGGCGTGCGTGCCGGGCGTCGCGACGCCGCGGAGATCCATCAGAAGGGCCCCTGCGGCGAATGAGGAGGTGCCCGGGGCCGGTGCGCCCCAGAGTCGGCCGACCGTTCCGCCGAGCGCAATGTTTTCTCGATATGCGGGAATGTTTACTCTTCCGTCATGGTCGAGCAGTCACCCGTAACCGGTCCGCCACCTCTCCAGACCGCGGACCGCGTCCTCAATGTCCTGCTGTCCTTCGACCGGGAGCGCCCGGAGTGGGGCGTCACCGAAGTGGCCGCGGAGTTCGGCCTGGACAAGTCGGTCGCGCAGCGGCTGCTGGCCGCGCTGGCGTACCGCGGCTTCCTGGTCTCCGACCAGCGCACCCGCCGCTACCGGCTGGGCCCGGCGGTGTGGCATCTGTCACGCGTGTGGGAGCGCGGCGGCGGCATGGCCAGCCTGGTCCGGCCCGCTCTGGAGGCGCTCGCCGAGGCGGTCGGCATCGGCGCGCTCTTCGCGGTGCCGGACGGGGTCCACATGCGCTGTGTCACGGCCGCGGACGGGGCGACCGGGCCGCTGCGCTACTACGCCCTGGCGGGCGAGCTGTACCCGGCGCACGCCGGGGCCACCTCGCGGGCCTACTTCGGTATGCTGCCGCCCGGCGATCGGGCCGTCCTGCTGTACGGCCGTCCGATGGCGCGGTTCAGCGAGAACACGCTGACCGACCCGGTGCGGCTGGAGGAGCGCTTCGCCGAGGTGCGGCGCCTCGGTTACGCCTACTCCGAGGGCGAGTACGATCCGCAGACCGCGGCGCTCGCGGTCCCGGTGCTCGTCGGCAGGCGTCCGGTGGGCACGCTGTCCCTGGCCTCGGCTCTCCAGGACCTGCGGGGCCGCCAGGAGGAGCTGGTCGGCCCGCTGCAGAGTCACGCCGCGGACCTGGGCAGGCTGCTGACGCCGACCCGCCCGCGGCATGTCCCCCCGCGCCGCGACGGGCGCTGAGCGGGCACCCGCCGGGCCCGGCGCCGGCGCACACACCGCCCGCCCCCCTCCAGAGATCTCTTCCGTCACCACATCCCGTCCACCACGTCCCGTCCCAGAAAGGGCCATCCGCCATGCAGTTGCTGCTGCTGTCCAACTCCACCGCTCCCGGCCGCGGTTATCTGGAGCACGCACGGGAGGAGATCGGCGCCCTGCTCGACGGCGTACGCCGGCTGGTGTTCGTCCCGTACGCCCTGGCCGACCGGGACGGCTACACCGCCCAGGTGGCAAAGGCCCTTGAGCCCCTGGGTCTTGAGGTGACCGGTGCGCACACCGTCGCCGACCCGGCCGCGCTCGTCCGCGACGCGGAGGCGGTGTTCGTGGGCGGCGGCAACAGCTTCCGGCTGCTGAAGGCCCTGCACGAGCACGGCCTGGTGCGGGCCGTCCGCGAGCGGGTGGCGGCCGGTGTGCCGTACATCGGGTCGAGCGCGGGTACCAACATGGCCTGTCCCACCCTGCGCACCACCAATGACATGCCGATCGTCCAGCCGCCCAGCTTCGAGGCACTGGGCCTGCTGCCCTTCCAGATCAACCCGCACTACCTGGACGCGCGGCCGGACCTCGGCCACATGGGCGAGACCCGCGCCGAGCGGCTGGAACAGTTCCTGGAGGAGAACGACGTGCCGGTGGTGGGGCTGCGCGAGGGCACCTGGCTGCGCAGGGACGCGGACCGGCTGACGCTCGGCGGGATAGCGGCCGGAGCCGTCCTGTTTCGGCGCGGCGCGAACCCCGCGGAACTCGGCCCCGGGGCGGACCTGAGCACCCTGCTGAGCGAGCGCGCGCGGTTCGACGCGCCGGCCTGAGCAGGTCTCAGAGGCCGGGTTACGCGCCGGGTGGAGACCCCGGCTTAGTCCACCGCGGACAACCCAACACCCCGACAACGCCCACATGGAGCATGCCCACCCCTCCTC
>NZ_VMNX01000306.1 GCF_009377235.1 Streptomyces acidicola | reverse complement strand
TGCGGGGAGGGGGCGAGCAGTTCGCGGGCGGTGCGGACCAGGCGCAGGCAGTCGTCGGGGCCCCAGAGCAGGGCCTGCTCGCGGAGTGTGCCGAGGGCGCGGGGGAGGGCCGCGGTGACCGCCTCGTCGGGGGTGTCGCCCGCCATGAGGCCGAGCAGCGCGTCGTACGGTGCCGGGTCGGGGGCCACGGCCAGGGCCTGGGCGGTCTGCAGGGCGAAGTGGTCCAGACGTTCCAGGGCGCGGACGACCGAGGCGCGGGTGCCGGCTCGGGTGGCGAGTTGGGTGAGGTCCGTGGGGACGGGGGTGATGAGGTCGGGGCGGGTGCGGAGGAGTGCGGACAGGGACTGGTCGTCCCTCGTGCGGAGGGCTTCCGCCAGGGAACGGGGGGCGCCCTCGGGGGTGCGGTCCGGTTGCTCCTCGGTGCTCATCCGCTCCACGGTAGCGTGCCGTGCCGTGGGTGCACGGTCTTCCTTGGGGCTGCGCCCCAGGCCCCCTGTCAGCGACAGCCCCGTGATGCCGTGTGAATCTGCGGGTCGTCTGTGGCTGGTCGCTCCCCCACTCTCGGCTGCGCTCGACCGGGGGGACCCCCATCGCGGCGGAGCCGCATATCGGCACAGCCCCGCGCCCCTTTGGGGGGCTGCGCCCTCGTCCTCGGTTGGTGGGAGCCCCGTGTTGTTGTGGGGAGTCTGCGGGTCGTCTGTGGCTGGTCGCGCCCACGCGGCGGAGCCGCATAAGGGCACAGCCCCGCGCCCCTGGTGGGGCGCGGTAACGTCTGCGGTGCCGCTTCCGTAACGCACGCGCCCCGGAGGGGACTTCGTGGGGATTGAGAGTGACCAGGTCGTCTTTGAGTATCTGAGCCGGGTCGGTGACCTGGCCCAGCAGCGGCAGTTGCCGTCATCGGCGCGGATGCGGCTCGTGGCGGAGTTGCGGAACGAGATCGACCAGCGCCGGGCGAAGACGCCGGTGGACAGTCCGGCCGCGGTGCGCCGGATCCTCGCGCGTCTCGGTACCCCGGACGAGGTCGTGGCCGCCGCGGGTGGCGAGGACAGCGGGGTGGCGGGGCCGGTGGAGCCCCGTCCCGCCGTACCCGTGCAGCGGGAGAGCGAAGCGGAGGACCGGCCCAAGGGGCTGCGCAGGGTCGTGCCCCGGCCGCGTCCCGCCGAGCCTCCGTCGGCGCGGGCCAGGGACGCCGGGCCCACCCCGCCGCACCTCGCCGGACTCGACGAGATCGGCGACAGCGCCGGACAGGCCGACTGGTGGCGGGTGGACGGCAACCCCCTGGCCCGCCCGCAGGGCGGTCTGCACGGGAGCAACTTCGATCTCGGCGAGAGCGTGCCCGGGTTCGTCGGCGGTGTGGAGATCCCCGAGCTGCTGAAGCCCCCTCCGGAGAAGTCGCCGAAGTCGCCGGAGTCCGATGGGCCGGAGAAGAAGGACGGCGCGGTCGGTCTGGAGAAGACCGCCGAGGAGAGCGGCGCGGAGGGGAAGGGGGGCTCCGGGGGCGAAACCGGCGGCGGGCGTACCCGTCGGCGTGTCCTTCCCCGGCTGCGTCCCGGTCGTTCCGGTGGTCGTTCCGGTGGTGGCTGGAACAACCCGCTGCTCCTCCTCGCCGCCGCCCTCCTCGTCGCGGGCGCCGTCATGGGCAGTCTCGTACCTCTCGCCCTCGGCTGGCTGATCGCCTATCTGTCCCGCCGTCTCACCCAGAACGAGTCCAAGTGGGCCGTCCTGGGCGTCCCCGGAACGGTCGCCGTCGCCTGGGTCGTCTGGTTGTGGGGGCGTACGGACGGCAGGTGGGGCGACCCCATCGCCCAGGGGCACATGAACGACGCGGTCACCGAGACCTGGCCCTGGGTCCTGCGCGCCGCGGCCGTCGCCTCCGCCCTCTACCTGCTCTGGCGTTCCCAGCGCCGGAGGTAGGGCCGGACGGGCCCCGGCCCGGTCACGCCCCGCCTCCCGCCGTGCGCACGGTACGGCTGCGGATGATCAGCCAGATCAGGTACGGCGCCCCGACCGCCGCCGTCAGCACCCCCACCGGCAGTTCCGTGGGGGAGAAGAGGCGGCGGGCCAGCAGGTCCGCCAGGACCACGATGAAGGCTCCCAGCAGCGCCGAGCAGACGAGGGGGATCTGGGGCGTGCGCGTCAGCCGGCGGGCGATCTGGGGGGCCAGCAGGGCGACGAAGTCCACCGGACCGGCCGCTCCCGTCGCCATGGAGGCCAGCACCACACCCAGGGCCACCAGACCGAGCCGTACCCGCCCGAGCCGTACGCCCAGCGCGACCGCCGTGTCGTCGTCCAGGCCGGCCGTCCGCTGCGCCCGGGCCGCCCACACCACGGCGGGCAGCAGGAGCAGAAGCGCCCAGCCGAGGGGCCACGCCTCGGCCCAGCCGCGGCCGTTCAGCGAGCCCGTCATCCAGATCTGGGCCTGCTGGGCCACCAGGTAGTCGCCCTTGGTCATCAGCAGGGTCGTGACGGAGCGCAGCGCGATCGCGCAACCGATGCCGATGAGGACGAAGCGGGTCGCTTGCAGGCCGCCGCGCCAGGCCAGTACGTACACGAGCACGGCCGCGACCAGACCTCCCGCCACCGACAGGTACGGCAGGACCGCGTACGACGTCACCCCGAACGTCATCGCCGCGACCGTCACCGCACTCGCGCCCTGACTGATCCCGATGACGTCGGGGCTGGCGAGGGGGTTCCGGGCGACCGTCTGGATCAGGCCGCCCGCCACGCCGAACGCGGCCCCGACCAGGAGGCCCACCGCCAGTCGCGGCTCCCGCAGCGTGCCCACGACCAGCTTGGCCGAGGAAGGCTCGCCGGTGAGGACTTTCAGAACCTCTCCCGGGGGTACGAACCGCTCGCCCACGCACAGGTACGCCAGGCTCGTCACTGCGAGCAGCGCGGTCAGCGTCAGGGCCACCAGCGTGGCCCTGCGGTGCAGAAGGACGGACGTCCGGCCCGCCCGTACGGCCGTGTATCCGGCCGAGCCCAGGACGCTCACGCGGCCACCGCCCTGCCGCGCACCAGGAAGACCAGGAACGGCACCCCGATCAGTGCTGTCATCACGCCCGCCGGTACCTCCGCCGGAGGGAACAGCACCCGCCCGATCGTGTCCGAGAGGAGCAGCATCGTCGGCCCGAGCAGCGCCGACAGGGGCAGGATCCAGCGGTGGGCCTGGCCGACGAGGGCGCGGGCCAGGTGCGGGACGGCGAGGCCGACGAACGCGAGGGGGCCTGCGGCGGCCACGCCCACACCGGTCAGGACGGTGGCGCCGAGCCCGGCCACGACCCGTACGGTCGCGACCCGGTGCCCGAGCCCCCGCGCCACGTCGTCGCCCAGGGCGAGCGCGTCGAGCCCGCGGGCCACGGACAGCACGAGCAGGGCCCCCGGCACAAGGAACGGCCACACCTGCGCCGCGAGCTCCGCGTCCCGCCCGGCCAGTGAACCCACCTGCCAGAACCGGAACTCGTCCAGTGCCGACGCCCGGGTGGTCAGCACCGCCGAGGTCACGGACACCAGCAGCGCGTTGACCGCCGCCCCGCCCAGGGCCAGCTTCACCGGGGTCGCGCCGCCCCGTCCGCTCGACGCGATCGCGAACACCACGACCGAGGCGATGCCCGCGCCCGCGAACGCGAACCAGACGTAGCCGGTGAGCGTGTGCACCCCCGCGAACGCGATGGCCAGCACCACACCGACCGCGGCGCCCTGGCTGACACCGAGGATTCCGGGGTCGGCGATGGGGTTCCGTGTGATGCCCTGAAGGGCCGCTCCGGCCAGTGCGAGCCCCGCCCCGACCATGAGCCCGACGAGGGTGCGGGGCAGCCGCAGGCTCCGTACGACGTCGGCGGCGGCGCTGTCCCCGCCGTGCAGCAGTGCGTCGAGCACCGCCGAGGGGGCCAGGGCGCGGGCACCGACAGCGAGGCTCAGCAGCACCGCGAGGCCCAGCGCGACGACGGCCGCCGTCATCACGAGGACGCGTCGGGCGGCGGGCATGGGCGGGCTCCGGGGTGAGGGTGAGGGAAGGCAAGGCTGGCCTGAGTCTATGGGTGGGGTGCGCGGAGCCCGTGCGGGGGTGTGCGGAGGCCATGCCTTGGTGCGCGGGAGGCCGCGCGGGGGTGTGGGCCGGGATCGGTGTCATCCGGGCTGGGCACAATGGCCCATATGGCCTTTACGACCTCTCCCGCGCTGACCATCGGCTTCGACCTCGACATGACCCTGATCGACTCGCGCCCCGGCATCCACGCCTGCTACCAGGCACTCTCCGCCCGCACTGGCACGTACATCGACGCCGACCTGGCGATCACCCGGCTCGGGCCGCCGTTGGCGGAGGAGCTGGCGAACTGGTTCCCGGCCGATCAACTCGCGCCCATGGGCGATCTCTACCGTGAGATGTACCCCACAGTCGCCATCGCGGCGACGCCCGCGCTGCCCGGCGCCCGCGAGGCGATCCGGGCCGTCCAGGACGCGGGCGGCCGGGCGATCGTCGTCACCGCCAAGTACGAGCCGAACGCCAAGCTCCACCTGGAACACCTCGGTATCGAGCCGGACGCCGTGATCGGTGACCTGTGGGCCGAGCAGAAGGCCCTGGCGCTGCGCGAGTACGACGCGGCCGTGTACGTCGGCGACCACACCGGCGACATACGTGGAGCGCGCGCGGCCGAGGCGTACTCCCTCGCCGTGGCCACCGGACCGTTCGACGCGGAGGCGCTGCGCGCGGCGGGCGCGGACGCCGTCCTGCCGGACCTGACCGCGTTCCCGGCCTGGCTGGCGAACTACCGCGAGGCGGCGGCCTGAGGGTCGCCCGAGCTGCCTGCGGCGCCGGCGCTGCCCGAGTCGCCGGTGCCGCTCACGCGGCGGGCCCGGCGGCGGCCCGCCGCGATCGACTTCAGGACGCCTGCCCCGGCGATCAGGAATCCGACGCCCATGAGCATGCTCAGCCCGAACATGTACGTCGGGAAAGGCGTCGTTCCCAGGAACAGTGGGGCCAGGGTGACGAGTGTGGCCACGGCACCGAGGAAGAACACGACGGAACCGGCACGGATCAGCCGGTCGCCGGGTTCGGCGGAATTCGTTTGGGTTTTGTCACGCACCGGACCAGGGTAGTTCCCAGCGCAAGGGAACAGCCGGGTGACGTCTTGTCACCGGGCCCCCGAGCATTAGCCTTGGTACCGGCGGGTCCCCACGACCCGCTGTAGTGCTATACAGAGCAGTTTCCGCACACCCAGAACACGCCCGGAACACACCGAGCACACTTTTCCGACGCAGTTTCCGACGAGCAACGAGGACGAGGACAGACGTGCCTACCGGCAAGGTCAAGTGGTTCAACAGCGAGAAGGGCTTCGGCTTTCTCTCCCGCGACGACGGCGGCGATGTCTTCGTCCATTCCTCGGTTCTGCCCGCCGGAGTCGATGCTCTCAAGCCGGGCCAGCGCGTGGAGTTCGGCGTCGTCGCGGGCCAGCGTGGTGACCAGGCGCTTTCGGTGACCATCCTGGATCCGACGCCCTCGGTCGCGGCCGCCCAGCGCAAGAAGCCCGACGAACTGGCCTCCATCGTCCAGGACCTGACGACCCTTCTTGAGAACATCACACCGATGCTGGAGAAGGGCCGTTACCCCGAGAAGACCTCCGGCAAGCAGATCGCGGGCCTGCTGCGCGCGGTCGCGGACCAGCTGGACGTCTGAGCCCCTTTTCGGGAATCGGACGTCGACGTCCGACCCGCTTACGGGAAAGCGAGCACCTGCGAGCCGAGGGGCGGAAGCCGGCCCCTCGGCCGCCGCGCGTCCGCCCCGCCGCCGGCGGACTTCCGTGGGCGTGGTCAGGGAAAGTCCAGGGCGCCGGGCCCGAGCGCCGGCACCAGCCCTTCCGCCGCCGCGCGCGTCAGCAGCCCCCGAACGGCCGCGTAACCGTCCTCGCCGAGGTCGGTCGTGAACTCGTTGACGTACAGCCCGATGTGCTGGTCGGCGACCGCCGGGTCCATCTCCTGGGCGTGTTCCAGGACGTACGGGCGGGAGGCCTCCGGGTCGTCCCAGGCGGCGCGTACGGACGTACGGAGCGTCTCGGCGAGCAGGTGCAGCGTCCGGGTGCCCAGGGAGCGCTTGGCGATGATCGCGCCCAGGGGGATCGGCAGTCCGGTGGTGCGTTCCCAGTGCTCGCCCATGTCGGCGAGCTTGTGCAGCCCGTAGTTCTGGTACGTGAAGCGCGCCTCGTGGATGACGAGCCCCGCGTCGACCTTTCCGTCCCGCACGGCCGGCATGATCTCGTGGAACGGCATGACCACGATCTTCCCGACCCCGCCGGGCACCGTGTCCGCGGCCCACAGGCGGAACAGGAGATACGCCGTCGACTTCTCGCTCGGTACGGCGACGGTACGGCCGGCGAGTTCGACACCCGGCTCCGTGGTGAGCACCAGCGGCCCGCAGCCCCGGCCGAGCGCGCCTCCGCACGGCAGCAGCGCCCACTCGTCGAGAACGTACGGCAGTACCGCGTACGACACCTTCAGCACGTCGAACTCGCCGCGCTCGGCCATGCCGTTGGTGATGTCGATGTCCGCGAACGTCACGTCGAGCGCGGGTGCGCCCGGCACCCGGCCGTGGGCCCAGGCGTCGAAGACGAAGGTGTCGTTCGGGCAGGGCGAGTAGGCGATGTTCAGGGGACCAAGAGAGTCACGGGATGCGAGGGATTCGCGGGGCTCAAGGGATTCGCGGGGCTCACGGGGCTCATGGCGATCACTGGGTTCATTCAGCGCGGTCATGTGAAGTCCAACTCTCCAGTACGGGCGCGAGCTTCCCGAAGCCCTCGGTGAGTGCGGCCAGGGCGTCCGCGATGCGCCAGGCGGCCCGGTCGCGGGGGCCGACGGGGTTGGAGACGGCCCGCAGCTCCAGGACGGGCGTACCGTGCGCGGCGGCGGCCTCGGCGACCCCGAAACCCTCCATGGCCTCGGCGAGGGCGCGGGGGTGGCGGGCGCGGAGCTCGGCCGCGCGCTCGGCGCTGCCGGTCACCGTCGACACGGTCAGTACCGTTCCGACGCGTGCCCCGGTGGCGGCCGAGGCCTCTCGTACGAGTGATTCCGGCGGACGGTGGTGGACGGTGCCGAAGCCCAGTTCGGTGACGGGGAGGAAGCCGTCGGGCGTCTCGGCGCCCAGATCGGCGGCCGTGACGGTGTCGGCGACGACGAGGGAGCCGAGGGGCGCGTCCGGCGGGAAACCGCCCGCGATGCCGGCGGAGACGACGAGGCCGTAGGGCGTGCCGCGCAGGGCCGCCGCGGTGAGCGCGGTGGCGGTGGAGGCGGCGGCCAGGGCGGGACCGACGCCGGCGGCGACGAGGTCGTACCGGTCGCCGACGCGGTGCAGCGTCACGCCGGGAAGCGGCACCTCATGGGCCTGCGTCCCGAACGCCCTGGCCACCGCGTCCCTCTCGGCCGGGACCGCCGTGGCCACGAGCACGCGCGGCCCAGGGGCAGTGATCAGGCGTCCTTCGTGAGCTTGAAGGACCACAGCCCGGTGACGTTGGTCTCGCCCTGCTGGATGGAGACGACCGTGGTGTTGCCCTGGGCGCCGTACTGGGCGTTGAAGAACACGCTGCCCGGGATCGTGCGGTACGTCTTCGTGCTGGTGTCGGTCAGCGGCTGACCGTTCATGAGGATCGTCCAGCCCTTGTCCGCGATGTTCGGGTCGACGCCGAAGCGGACCGTCTCGTCCGGGTCGACCTTGATGGACTTGATGTCCTTGCTCTTCAGGCACTTCGCGAGCTCGGCTGTGGGGACGGCCTTGCCGTCGTTGTAGCAGTCCGTCTCGGAGCTCACCGAGTTCGTGCCGACCGTGACGGTGGCCATCGGGGTCGGCTTCTCGCAGGCGGACAGGACGAGAAGGCCGGCGGACACGGCGCCGAGGGTGGCGACGGCGCGACGTCGGCGGGCTTCGGAACGCAGGGAGGTCATGGCCGAAGGCTATCTGGCATGTCCAGCGGCCTTTCCATGAGGGGTGCGCGGCATGCCGGACGGTCCGCGGTATGCCGAACGGTCCGCGGTATGCCGAACGGTCCGCTCCGCACGCCGACGGTCCGCCCCGTATGCCGAGCGGTCCTCAGGCCACCCGCGCTCGGGGCGCGCCCCCGTGCCGGGCGGAGGAGAGCAGTCCGCGCACGGTCGTGATCCATCCGGTGCACACGATCGCGGCGGCCACGGAGAGGCCGACGACCCCGTTGAGGGGGAGGGCCATGGCGATGGCGCCGCCCAGGACCCAGGACATCTGGAGCAGCGTCTCGGAGCGCGCGAACGCGGACGTGCGGACGAGCTCGGGGACGTCCCGTTGGATCAGCGCGTCCAGCGACAGCTTGGCGAGGGCCTGCGCGAACCCGGCGGCCGCGGCCAGCAGGGCCACCATGACGGCTCCGAAGAGGGCGGCCGCCGTGATCGCGATGCCCAGGACGAAGGCGACGACGGTCACGATGATGATCTCGGGCGCGCGGGCCTTCAGCCACGCCCCCACGGCCGTACCCAGCGCGTTGCCGGTTCCTGCCGCGACCCCCACTATCCCGAGCGAGACGGCGGCGCTCTGCCCGGCGATCGGATGCACCCGCAGCAGGAACGCCAGGAAGAAGATCAGGAACCCGGAGAGACAGCGCAGCGAGGCGTTGGCGCCGAGACCGTGGGTGACGGCGATCCCGACGGTCCGCAGGCCAGGCCGCTTCAGCGCCCTGTCGCGGCGCGGGCCGTGCAGGTGCTCGGCGTCCGCCGCGAGCAGCGCCGTGGCCTCGCCCTTGGCCGAGTCGACCTTGGGGGGCAGCGAGAAGGACAGAAACGTACCGACGACGAAGATCACGAAAGCGCCGTAGAGCGGCCACCGGGGCCCGAGGGACTGCAGCCCCGCCGCGATCGGCGCGGCCACCCCGGTGGCGAGCAGCCCGCCGAGCGTGACGCGCGAGTTGGCCTTCACGAGCGAGAACCGCGGCGGCAGCAGCCGCGGCACGACGGCACTCCTGACGACCCCGTAGGCCTTGGACGCGACCAGCACGGCCAGGGCGGCCGGATACAGCTCCAGACTTCCCGTGACGACGGCACCGGACAGCAGCAGCGCGAGCAGGGCGCGGGCGAGCATGGCTCCGGCCATGGCGGCGCGGCGGCCGTGGGGGAGCCGGTCGAGGAGGGGGCCGATGACGGGGGCGAGCAGGGCGAACGGGGCCATGGTTATGGCGAGGTAGAGCGCGACGCGGCCCCGGGCCTCGTCGGTGGGCACGGAGAAGAACACCGTGGACGCCAGTGCCACGGTGATCATGACGTCCCCGGCGCCGTTGACCGCGTGCAGCTCGATCAGTTTGCCGAGCCCGGACTCCCCGGCCCCCTGCGCGTGCGTGACCTTCCTGATCCCCCGTGCCGCCCCGGTCACGGGGAAGTGCAGGGCACGCCCGACGGAACGGACGGCTCCGGTCATCCGGCCCGATCCGCCACTTCGGCTGCTCCCCTTGTTCACCTTGGCCCCACCGATCTCGGTAGCACCCCGGAACGACCTCGCGGCTGCCACTCCGTCATAGTGCCCCGAGTCGGGGCCGGGTAGTGCGGTAACGGCCCGGACGGCCTTCGGCGGGTCGCACCCCGCCGAAGCGGCGCGGGGCTGTGACCTTGTGCGGCTCCGCCGCGTGGGTGCGATCAACCACGGATGACCGGTAGTCGACGCACGGGATGGCGGGGCTGGGGCTGATC
>NZ_VMNX01000305.1 GCF_009377235.1 Streptomyces acidicola | reverse complement strand
GCCCCTATGGGTTTCGTCAACCGGTGGGGGTGGGTTGGGGGTCGTAGAAGGTGCCGTCGCGGAGCATCGCGAAGAGGACGTCGGCTCGGCGTCTTGCGAGGCAGAGGAGGGCCTGGGTGTGGTGTTTCCCTTGGGCGATCTTCTTGTTGTAGTAGGCGCGGGAGGCCGGGTTTGCAAGGGCCGCGAACGCGGAGAGGAAGAAGGCCCGTTTGAGCTGCTTGTTTCCTCTCCGGGAAGGTTGTTCGCCGCGGATCGAGGATCCGGAGCTTCGGGTCGCCGGGGCGAGCCCGGCGTAGGCCGCGAGGTGGGCGGCGGACGGGAAGCTGCTGCCGTTGCCGACGTCGATGAGGATCCTGGCTCCGGTCCTGACCCCGATCCCGGGCATGGAGGTCAGGACCTTGGAAAGAGGGTGAGCCTCCAGCAGTTCCTCGATCCGGGCGGCAAGCAGTTTGCGCTGGTCGAGCACGGATTTCAGCTGGTTGGCGAGGCTAGGGACGATCAGCGAGGCCGCGTCGGTGCCGGGAACGACGACGGTCTGCTCGTCGAGCGCGGTGAAGACGTCGTCGACCAGGCGCTCGGCCATCCGCGGGGCTTTGGCCCGTATCAGATGGACCAGCCTGCGGCGTCCGGCCTTCCTCAACTGGGCGGGAGAACCGAACTGGTCGAGCATCAGCAGCACGGCCGGGTGCTGGATGCGCGGGCCTAGGACCCGCTCCAGCGAGGGGTGGATCTGGGTGAGCAGGCCGCGAAGCCGGTTGCTGACGCGGGTCGCCTCGCCGGCGAGGTCGTCGTCGAAGCCCACGATCATCTCCAGTTCGGCGACGGTCTCGTCTTCCAGTTCGAGGGCGCGGAGCGTGTGCGGAATGGCGCGGGCGGCGTCCGCGATGATGAAGGCGTCGCGGGCGTCGGTCTTGGCCTCACCGGGGTAGAGGTCGGCGATCCGCCGCATGGTCAGGCCCGGCAGATAGGCCACCTTGCAGCCGGCACGCCGGGCGACGGTCAGCGGCAGGGCGCCGATGGAGGCGGGCTGGTCGACGACCACGAGCACGGTGCCGTGCTTGGCCTGCAGCTTCTCGAAGAGCTCCCGCAGCTTCGGTTCGCTGTTCGGTAGCCGCTTGTCGAAGGCTTTCTTCCCTGCTGGGGTGATGGCGGTGGCGTGATGCTCGCCCTTGCCGACGTCCAGGCCGAGAAAGGCGCCGACGTCACTGGTGTCGATCACGTGCGTCCTCCGGTCGCGCGGCCCGGCCTCACCTGCGGCACCAGCTGCCGGCATCCACATGACGAAGAGCCTCCCAAGTCCCTCGCGGGAACCGGTGGTCATGCCCCTAATCCGCGGTCTGCCAGTGCCTCCGGGACCGGTGACACCCCCCCAGATCCTCATGGTCAACAGGGGGGACCAGTCATGCCGGGCCCGGAGGCCGGGAACCCCATTGCGGGGCCGATCAAGAAGGTAATGGGGGAGAAGAGCTACTCGTTGTGCAGCACCTTGGCGATAGTGAGCCGCGCTGCCGACCTCGCCGGGATCAGCGCACCGAGGACGGCGATCGTGACGCCCGCCAGAACGAGGGCGGTCAGCTGTGGCATGTGCCAGACCTGTTTCATGGATTCTGGGAACGAGATCACCCCGACGCGGTCCACCACCAGCCGGTGCGCGACGATCCCCAGGGGGATCCCCAGCAGCCCGCCGATCGCTCCCGGAGCCGCGACGGATGACACGGTCATCACCATGACTTGACGCGGCGTCATTCCGATCGACTTGAGCATGCCCAGGTCGCGGCGCCGCTCCCGGATGTTGAGCAGGACGGTGTTGAAGACGCCGAGTGCTGCGACGACGGTCAGCAGCACGGTGAACACCGACGCGAAGCCGACAACGGTCGTGGTGGCGGTGTCGTCCGAGTGCCGCAGTGCGGGACGGAGGGCCGGATCCGCCGCCTTGACCGCTGTGATGTAGCGCTGGGCGTCGGCGCCGCGCGCGAGCCGGACCGTGTACTCGGCCGCCTGCGTTGTCGGGTCGAGTTGCGTCAGTGTCTGCCAGTTGGAGTCCAGTGCCTGGGCGTTGCCTTCCATGAGCTCACCCACGATGGTGACGGGGGCCTGCTTGCCGTTCAGCTGGATGGTGACCCGGCCGCCTACCGACAACCCGTGCTGATTGAGGAAGGCCGGACCGGCTGCGGCCTCCCCGGCGCGGGTCGGCCAGTGTCCCTTGACGATTTCGGAGGCGAGGTCCTGGGTGTCCCCGCGGTAGAAGTTCGTGAATACGGTCTGTGTGTACCCGGCCAGTCTCACCTTGGTGAGCGCGCGAGCGGTCACCTGATCCGCGCCGGGCAGAGAGCGCAGTCGTTGTTCGGTCTGCCGGTCACTCAGCTTCGGAGCGTTCTGGCCGCGCGCAGGCGCGTCTGCCTGTACATCGACCCGGGCGGAACCATCGCCCTTGCCGGCTTTTCCGTAGGCGACCATGGTGCTGGTCAGACCGGTCGTCAGGGTCACTGTGGTGATTCCGAGGACGATGGCCGCCATGGTCAGGAGGGAGCGGCCCGGTCGGGCGAACGGCTGGCCCAGCCCCAGGCTCATGGCACGCGGCAGCCGGGTTCCGCTGAGTCGGCGCTGGATGCGTAGTCCGCGTCCGGTCTGTGGTGCGCTCCCCGCTGTGATGGCCTGGGCCGCGGACAGCCGGTGAGCGCGTACGGCGGGGATCAGGGCGGCAATGACGACGAGGGCTGGCATGCCCACCAGGCAGACGACGGACGGCCACCAGCTCATACCGATGGAGGCCCTGCCCGTTTCGATGCCGGAGAAGGCCACCTTCAGGATGGGGCCGGCCACTGCGTTGCCGATCAGGGTGCCGATGGCGCAGCCGATGATCGCGGGGATGGAGACCATCGTCAGGTAGACCGCCACCACCTGGTTCGGGGTGAAGCCCAGCGACTTGAGCACGCCGATGTGCCGGTGCCCGGAGACAACTGCCCCGCTGACGACATTCCCGACGATCAGTACGGAGACCAGAAGACCAAGGACGCCGAAGAACGTCATGAACGGTAGATACGCATCGGCCTGTGCGGAGAAGGCCCGCTTGAGGGTGAGGTAGGACTGCGCGGTGGTCAGCGAACCGGCGGGCAATTCGGCGGTGGCTGTGGTGAGGCCGGTACGCAGCTCCTGGTTCGGTCGCGGCGTTCGTGAAGCGGTACAGCATCTGGGCGGTGGTCGGGTTCAGTCGATCCATCTGCTCGGGTGAGACCCAGGCCCCGGCGGACTTGCTCATGCTGGTGGCGAAGCCGACGACGGTGAGGGTCGGGGCTCCCCGGGCCTTGAGCTTGGTGCCGAGCTGGCCGGGGCCGGGCGTGCCGTCGACGGGCCAGTTGACGACGATTTCACCGGGAGCGGTGGCCCAGCGGCCCTCTAGGAGGCGGATGCGGTCCACCGGGCCGTCCGGATCGGCCCGGCCCACGACGGCGAGAGAACCGGCCGACATCCACAGCCAGTCGTTGGGCATCTCCAGGACGGCTTGCCCGAAGGGCCCGGTGGCGGCCTCGACGCCAGGGCGGTGGGCCGTCTGCGCCAGCTGCGCAGGCGACGCCTTCTCCAGGTCGAACGCCGCCACGGCATGAGTGCCGCGCTGCTGGTCGAATGCCTTGTCGAAGGGAGCTGAGGCTGCAGTGAGCAGCCCCAGCCCGAGCAGGATGGTCGTGGTGGAGCACAGGACCACGAGCCCGATGACGAGCGTCTGGAGCCTGCGGCGTCTCACGGCCGCACGCGAGGCCCTCCACACGGCGCTCATGCGGTCGGCTCCAGCGTGCTCTCGCGGGCCACTCGGCCGTCGGCGACCTCGATGAGGCGGCTGGCGCAGCGGGTGGCCAGGTGCGGGTCGTGCGTGACGATGAGCAGGGTCTGCCCGATCTGGTTGAGGTCGATCAGCAGGTCCATGACCTGCTCGCCAGAGCGGCTGTCCAGCGCGCCCGTCGGCTCGTCGGCCAGGAGCAGGGCCGGGCGGTTCATCAGTGCCCGAGCCACGGCCACTCGTTGACGCTCCCCTCCGCTCAACCCGGCCGGGTAGGTGTCTTTGCGGTCGGCGATGCCCAGTTCGTCGAGGAGTTCCAGCGCGCGGCGGCGGGCCTGCCGGGCGGACGTGCCGGTCAGCTGGGCGGCCAGCGCGACATTGTCCAGGGCAGGCAGGTCGTCGATCAGGTTGAAGAACTGGAAGATCATGCCGATGGTGTCGCCGCCGGAACAGCGCGAGACCGGTCTCGTTCAGCTTTCCCAGGTCCTGGCCATGGACCTGTACCGTTCCCGACGTCGGACGATCCAGGCCGGCAACCATGTTGAGCAGCGTGGACTTTCCGCACCCGGAGGGCCCCATCACCGCGATTGCTTCCCCGGCACGGATATCCAGGTCAACGCCGTTCAGGGCCTTCGCGTCGCCGTACTCCTTGTGGACGTCGTCCAGCCGAACGACGACCTGCTGGGAGCTGTCCAGATCAGTTGTCATGGCATGAAACCTAGAAGCGGCACGACCGGTACGACGTCCCCCGCCGGATGTAGCCGGCCCCGCAGGTCATCCTGGGGATGTAGAGAACTGGATCCGGAGCATGACGCGGACGGGCGTGCCGAGCTGCGAGGCTTGTGCGGGTGGGGAGTTCAGGGTTGATCTGGCTGGTTGCGGCATTGGCGGCGGCGTGTGCCGCGGTTGTCGTCCTGAGTGCGGCGCTCATCCGGGCGCGGCGGCGGCACCGAGCAGCCATCGAAGAGCGCGGCTGGCTGCTTGAGCGGGAGCGCGAGAGCGCGGCACGGACCGCAGTTGAAGCCGAGCGGGCCAGGATCGCGGCCGAACTCCACGACATCGTCAGCCATAACGTGAGCCTCATGGTTGTCCAGGCCGGGGCCGCCCGCGAGGTGCTGGCCACCATGCCCGACGAGGCCGAGGCCGCGCTGAGCGCCGTGGAGAGCGCCGGGCGGACCGCCATGACCGAGCTGCGGCACCTGCTCGGCCTGCTCGCCCCCGCACAAAGTGGCGACGACGAACCCTTTGGCCAGGACCTGGCACTCCAGCCGAGCCTGGGCCGGCTCAGCCCGCTGATCGACCGGATCGCCTTCGCCGGCCTGCCCGTGGAGGTGCGAATCTCCGGGGAGCCCCGCCCGCTGCCGACCGGGATCGATGTCACCGCCTACCGGATCATCCGGGAGGCGCTGACCAACGCCCTCAAACACGGTGACGGAGCGAAAGCCGAGGTGACAGTGCGGTACGCAGAGCACTACCTGCGCGTCGAAGTCCTGAACAGCGGACCAAGCGTCCTGACCGGCGACGCTGTCGGGCCTCGCAGCCATCCGGCCGCAGGCCAGGCTCACGGAGCGGGACGGGGACTGCTCGGCCTGCGAGAGCGAGTCGCCGTCTACGGCGGCGACCTGGACGCCCGGCGCCGCCTGGGCGGCGGCTACCGTGTCCGCGCCCGAATCCCGCTGGACCGCCCATGACCACACCCACCGGCCCTGCCCCCCCGTGTCGTGATCGCCGACGACCAAGAGCTGGTTCGCACCGGCTTCCGCCTGATCCTGACGGCACGCGACATCAAGGTGGTCGGCGAAGCCGCAGACGGAGCCGAGGCCGTCAAAGCCGTACGCCGCCTGCGCCCCGACGTCGTCCTCATGGACATCCGCATGCCGAACATTGACGGACTGGAAGCCGCCCGCCGCGTCATCGCCCAGGCCCCGGACTGCCGAGTGATCATGCTGACCACCTTCGATCTCGACTCCTACGTCTATGCCGCCCTCGCCGCCGGTGCCAGCGGCTTCCTCCTCAAGGACGTCACCCCCACACATCTCGCAGCCGCCGTACACCTGGTCGGCACCGGTGACGCACTGCTCGCACCCTCGATCACTCGCCGCCTGGTGGAGCGCTACGCCTCCAGTGCCGCACGGACCGCTCCGGGCTCGGCACCCCTCGCCGTCCACCGAGACCTTGCCGTACTGACGCCGCGCGAACGTGAGGTGCTGACGCTCATGGGCAAGGGTCTGTCCAACGCCGAACTCGCACAGGAACTGACGTTGAGCGAAGCGACGGTGAAGACCCATGTGGCCAGGATTTTCGCCAAGCTGGCCCTGCGCGACCGGGCCCAGGCCGTCGTCCTCGCCTACGAGACAGGACTCGTCGCACCCGGCGAATCCGCTGAACTCGACTGCCGGTGCCGTGTTCCACGATGAACGGGTCCATCGGCACCAGCGCGAACCGCCGGGTGAACTGGCGGGACACCGGGTCGAGCTTGATCTCGATGGCCGAGGTGAAGTGCGCGTCCGCCGGGTTGTAGATGTTCCCGTCGGGTGCCTTGACCTTGTACTTGAACACGAATCGCCCAGCGCGGGCGCGTGTTCCGGATCCGGCGGCCTGCTGGTCGGCAGCCGCCACTCGTGCTGCGAAGTGACGGCGGACGTCTGCCCGGGAGCCGATCGGTCCCTTCCGACTGCAACCGCCCTGGCGGCACGACGAGTTGAGCCCGTCGCGGTCGGGGCCGGCTTGTTCGGTGTGGGGCCGGATGCCGTGGAGGCGTACGGTGTGATCTCCGGGCAACGTCGTGAGCAGCGGCAGGGCTATGCGAGGAACGGACCAGGAAACCGGTGTTGCTGTCAGACGCGTTCAGCCGGGCAGCGTGACGAGCCCCGTCTCGTAGGCGGTGATCACGAGCTGAACCCGATCCCGGGCGCCCAATTTGGTGAGCAGGCGCGACACGTGCGACTTGGCGGTGGCCACCGTGATGAAGAGGTCCTCCGCGATCTCGGTGTTCGACCGGCCACGCCCGACCAGGGTCAGGACTTCCCGTTCCCGCTCGGTGATGCCCTCGACCAGCCGTGGGGAGCGTGCCGAGGCGGCTTCGGGGCGCACGGCGAACTCTGCGATCAGACGACGCGTGACACCCGGGGCGATCAGCGCGTCGCCGGCGGCGACCACGCGGATCGCCGCGAGGATCTCGTTCAGCGCCATGTCCTTGACCATGAAACCGCTCGCTCCGGCCCGGAGCGCACCGTAGACGTGGTCGTCCTCGTCGAAGGTGGTCAGGACGAGGACGCGGGCGGTCGCCGGACCGGCGGTGATCAGTCGAGTGGCCTCGATCCCGTCCATGCCGGGCATCCGGATGTCCATCACCACGACGTCGGGGCATATGGCCCCAACCAGTTGGACCGCCTCGGCGCCGGTGGACGCCTCACCGACGACCTCCAGGTCAGGGTGGTCGGCCATGATCACGCGCAGGCCGGACCGCACCAGTGGCTGGTCGTCGACGAGCAGGACGTGTACGGGACTGCCGGTCATCGGGCCTCCACCGGAACTACGGCGAGGTCGGGCAGGGGCAGCCGCGCCGCCACCCGGAAGCCGCCCTCGGGGCGCGGCCCGACGCTGAGGCGGCCGTGCAGCAGAGCGACCGCTCGCGCATGCCCACGATGCCGAAGCCGTGGGCCGGGCCGTCCTCGGTGGCGCCGCGCCCGTCGTCGACGATTTCCACGGATAGTTCCCCGTCCCCGTACTCGATGGTCACTCGGCAGTGTCCGGTGCCCGCGTGGCGGACCACATTGGTCAGCGCCTCCTGGACGATACGGTAGGCCGACAGGTCGATATCGGCGGGCAGCGGGCGCTGTTCCCCGCCGCGGCGCACGTCGACGCGTACGCCGGCGTCGCCGCCAGCCGTTCGAGGTCCGCAAGACCGGGCGAAGGCGTGATCGGTGCCCGCCCCGAAACCTCTGCGCCCGGGTCTGCCTGGCGGAGTGCCACCAGTGTGCGCCGCAGGCCCGACAAGGTCTTTCTGCTGGTGGCTTCGATGGCTCGCAGCGCCTCGTGGGCCTCCGCGGGCTGTGTCCGGATGACCCGGCTTCCCACGCCGGCCTGGATGGCGATGATGCCGATGCTGTGCGCGACCATGCCGTGCAACTCCCGTGCGATCCTCAGCCGTTCGGCGATGACGGCCTCGGCCACCTCCTGCGCGCGCAGCTCCACCGCGTGCTCGCGACGCTCGCGGCTCAGCAGACCGACCGTGCAGGCCGCGGCCATCGCCAGGAGGGTGATCACGAGGTTGACGGTCAGGCTGTCGGCGTGCGCGAAGCCGCCGACGAGCAGGAGCTGGACGACGAGAGATGTGGCCGCGGCGACGGTCGAAGCCCGCCGCGCGCGGGTGGCGACGATGAAGCCCAGGACGAGGTCGACCGCCAGATACGACAGGAACTGGCCCTGGTACGAAGCCGACAGATCCACACCGGCGGAGCTCGGGGGACCCACCACCGCGGCCGTGGATCCGAGGAGCGCCATGGCCAGGGCCAGGAGCGGCCCGCGTCGCAGGACACCGACGAGCAGACTCGCCGCCAGCAGTGCCCCAATGCCGTGGACCGTGCCCGAAGCCCGCGGCGCACCTCCTATGAGCAGACCCACCGCGAGGACGTACAGAACACCCCCCCACCCAGGCCATGACCTTCGTTCTCGTCATCGGCGGTGTGCCTTCTCGAGGCGATGTGCCCACTCAAGAGAACGGTCGTGCCCTGCGACGCGCTCAGGCAACGGGGTGGTCCGTATGTCGTTCATCCCGCGAGGCTATCCAGCCGCCGACCCTGCGGCATCGGCCCGTGGACGTACGCCCACGGGCGAAGGCGGCCACGGGATTGCCACCCACGGCCCCATGACCGGACGGGGCCCTCCCGGCAAGGGTTGTCCATGTGATCGAAGTCAACGAACTCACCAAGCGCTACGGCGGCAAGACCGCCGTCGATCAGCTGTCCTTCACCGTGCGGCCGGGCCAGGTCACCGGCTTCCTCGGCCCCAACGGAGCCGGAAAGTCCACCACCCTGCGAATGATCCTCGGCCTGGAAGCCCCCGCCTCGGGCACCGCCACCGCCAGCGGAGTCCCCTTCCGCAGCAACGCCCGGGGACTGCGGCATGTCGGCGCCCTCCTCGACGCGGGTCAGGTCCACGGCGGACGCACCGCCACGGCCCACCTGTCCGCCCTGGCCCGCAGCAACGGGATCTCCCCGCGCCGTGTGGACGAGGTCCTGCACGAAGTGGGATTGACCGACGCGGCGAACCGCCGCATCGGCGGGTTCTCGCTCGGCATGAAGCAGCGCCTCGGAGTCGCCACCGCCCTGCGGTGATCCCGCGGACATCGGCGCGGTAGTCGCGTTCCTCGCCTCACACGAGGCTTCATTCATCAACGGCCAGCACCTCGTCGTCGACGGCGCACTGAGCCTGAACGGCAGCCTCGTGCCCATCAACAGCTTCCAAACCCAGTAGCGATCACCTCGCGCCTCCCCAGGCGAGGGTTCCCAAATACCTACTTAGCTCAGCCGACGCGCATTCCCCGAGCCGCTGGACGACGCGCCGGCGATCGAGACGGCCCGTGCCCAGCGCCGCCGCCAGGCCGCAGCGACTGAGGCCGCCGCCCTGCGCCGGGCCCGGAAAGAGCGCGCGGCCCGGAAGTCCGGGACGTCAGCCGACGTCCCGGAGACGGCCGTGCTGCGGACCACGGCCTGAGCCCAACTCATAGATCAGCACGGTGACGGGCTGGCCGCGTTCGAGGTAGACTCGGCCGGTCATGCCGTTCACCGGCGGGGCGCTGTCTCGGGTGGGGGGGTGCCTCTATGTCTTTCGTCAAGCGAGGCGTGGGGTTCTGGGTTCGTAGAAGGTGCTGTCGCGGAGCATCGCGAACAGCACGTTGATCCGTTGGCGGGCCAGGCGGAGAAGTGCCTGGGTGTGG
>NZ_VMNX01000304.1 GCF_009377235.1 Streptomyces acidicola | reverse complement strand
CCCTCGCAGCCACCCCCGACCGGAACGGAAACATCCGCCCCCGTTTGACCTCTTTCGTCGGACGGGAACTCGAACTCGACGCCATCCGTTCCGACTTGCACAGGGCCCGCCTGGTCACGCTCACCGGACCGGGCGGGTCCGGCAAGACCCGTCTCGCCGAGGAAGCCGCCGCCGGGCATCCGCAGGCATGGCTGGCCGAGCTCGCCCCGCTCGACCGGCCGGAGGCGGTGGCGGGCGCGGTGGTCAGCGCCCTCGGTCTGCGCGAGACCGTGCTGATCACCAATGAGATGACGGTCCCGCAGGACGACCCGGTCGCCCTGCTCGTCGAGCACTGCGCCCCGCGCAGCCAGCTCCTGATCCTTGACAACTGCGAGCATGTCATCGGCGCCGCGGCCGACCTCGCGGAGACCCTGCTGACACATTGCCCGCGGCTCACGATCCTCGCCACCAGCCGTGAGCCCCTGGGCGTCCCCGGCGAGTCCGTGCGCCCGGTCGAGCCCCTTCTCCCCGATCCCGCGCACCGCCTCTTCCGGGAGCGCGCGGCGGCCGTACGCCCCGACGCGAACGCCGTCCTGAAGGACACCGAGTCCGTGGACGAGATCTGCCGCCGGCTCGACGGCCTCCCGCTGGCCATCGAGCTGGCCGCCGCCCGGCTGCGGCTGCTCACGCCGCGGCAGATCGCGGACCGCCTCGACGACCGCTTCCGGCTGCTCACCGCCGGCAGCCGGACGGTACTGCCGCGCCAGCAGACCCTCCGTGCCGTGGTCGACTGGTCCTGGGACCTGCTGGACGAGGCCGAGCGCACCGTCCTGCGCGAGGTCTCCGTCTTCGCGGGCGGCTGGGACCTTCAGGCCGCGGAGACGGTGTGCAGCGGGCCCGTGGCCGACGTCATGGGGGCGCTCGTCGACAAGTCCCTGATCGTGGCCACCCCGTGCGAGAGCGGCGTCAGCGGCGTCATTGGCATGCGGTACCGCATGCTGGAGACGATCCACGAGTACGCCACAGAGCGTGCCGCCGAGGTCCCCGAGCCGACCGCCGCTGCCGGGCGCCGGCACAGCGCGTGGGCCCGTGCCCTGGTCGAGGAGGCCGAGCCCCGCCTCCGCTCCGCCGAGCAACTGCCCTGGATCCAGCGCATGGAGACCGAGCTCGACAACATCCGCGCCGCCCTGCACCGCACGATCACCGCCGGCGACGAGGAGCAGGCCGCCCACCTCGCCCTCGACATGAGCTGGTTCTGGTGGCTCCGCAACTACCGCCGCGAGGGCACGGACTGGGTGGACCGCATCCTGCGGCTGATGGCACTCCTGGACACGACCCAACAGACGAACGCCCCCGTCACCGCCGCCCTCCTGGACGCCGTCGACCCGATCGACGCGTACCTCGACGCACCCGAGCCCGACGACCACCCCCGCCACCGGTCCCGTATGCGGCTCCGGATGCTGCACCTGTTCCTGGTGGCGGAGTCGGGACCCGTCGGAGTGCCCAAGGAGGCACGCCTGCGGGAGTACATCGTCCGGCTGCGGGCGGAGTTCGAGCGCACCGGGCCGGACGCGGCGCGCTTCCCGGGGCTGGTGTGGCCGCTCACGGCGCTCGTGCTGGACGGCGCGGCGGCGGACGTCCGGGACCTGATGGACCTGGCGGTCGCCAACTGCCGTGCGTACGGCGGTGACTGGGAGGTCGGCGTCGTCCTGATGTTCCGCACGCATATGGTCGTCGACTCACCCGGCAACCTGGGCGGCGTGGACGACGATCTCGCCGAACTGCGCACACTCAGCCTCCGCGTCGGCGACCGCTGGATGCGCGCCCAGGTGTGCAGCGCGGCGGGCGAGGCGGCGATGGTCCGGGGTCGCCTGACGGAGGCGAAGGGCGAGTACGAGGAGGCCCTGCGCCTCGCCCACGAGGTCGGCGCCCACGCCGAGTCATCGTTCCTCATCGCTCGCCTCGCCGAGATCGCCTACCGCTCGGGCGACCGGCCCGCGGCACTGGCCGCGCTGGACGAGGCGAGCGCCGCGGCCGACCGCTTCGCGGCGGCGGACTCCCAGGCGTTCATCCACCTCCTGCGCGCGTACATGGCGCTGGACGAGGGGGACACCGCCCACGCGCGCGAACTGTCCGAGGCGGCTCGCGCGGCGACACTCCGGGGCACCCCGCCCCCGCAGTTCACGGCGATGCTCGCCCTGATCGACGGCATGGTGACGACCGCCGAGTCCGGTCCGGTGCACGGTCTGCCGAAACTGGCCGACGCCCTGCGGGCGGCGGTGGGCGGCCGGTGCTCGGAATCGGTGACGTCCACCCTGGCCGACGCGGCCGGAGGCGTCCTGTCCCAGCTCGGTGATCACCCACGCGCGGTGCGCCTGTTGGCCGCGGGGACCCGCTGGCGCGGCGGCCACCCGCGCCCCGTCCCCGAGGGTTACGAGGCCGAGCGCGTCGAGGCCGTCGCGCTCACCGCCCTGGGCCGTACCCGCTTCGAGGCCGAGTGCACCACCGGTTCGTCCTTCACCGGGAACGAGGCCGTTCAGGAGCTGGCCGAGGCAGTGAAGGACCACGCGGCCGAACAGACGCCCGACCAGAGCCCGAGTGGACACTCGCCGTCAGCTACCCGCAGGTGAACCTGGCCTCCGCCCAGTCCGCGAGCGCCACCACGTCGACGTGGCTGTGCGGCTCGACGACCAGCCGTACGGTCCGGCGACCGCTCAGGTCCAGATGGACGGGGACCGCCGGGTCACCGCCCGCGACCAGCGGGGACTTCCACAGCCGTACCCCGTCGGCGTACACGGAGAAGGAGACCTTGGCGAGGCCGTGCGTCCGGTCGTCGACGCCGACCAGCGCGTCGTACGCGGTGCACTGGCGGTTGAGGTCGACGGTGACGGAGGACAGTCCGTTGACGGTCACACCGTTCGCGTACGTCCTGCCCGCGATCGAGACCCCGTATCGCTGCCACACCCAGCTGCTCTCGCCGAGCCGCATCTCGGGCCGGGTGCCGTCGCCGACGATGCCGTACTCCAGCTCGTTCCACTGGAAGACCGCCGGGGGCGCCGGAGGTGCGGGCAGGGGAGGCGGCGCAGGTGTCGCGGTGGGAGTGGGCGTGGGGCTCGGGGACACCTTCGTGGGCGCAGAGTCGGGCGTTCGGGAGGGGGGAGGAGTGGGCGTCGGTGTAGGTGTCGGGACGGGCGTCGCCACGGGGCCCACTGCGGGGACCTGCGGCGTCGGCGCGGACTCCTTCTCGGGTTCCTTCTCGGGCTCCTTTGTGGCCCCCTTCTCCTCCGCGGGCGTCGACGGTTCCGGCTCGGGCGAGGCCTTGGCGACCTTCGAGGGTGGTGGACCGGCCGCCTGCCCGTCGTCCTTCCGGTCGTCGCCCGCCATCGCGAGCACCACCGCCGTGACGACACCCGCCGCGACGACGCCCGCGGCGATACCCGCCTTCACCGGCGCGCCCAGCCCTTTCGGGGCAGCCGCTCCACCACCGGCGCTCGTCCCGCCCGAGCCACCGCCCGCGGCAGTGTCCGCGCCCGCGGCAGTGCCCGTACCCGCCGCGGTGTTCGCGCCCGCCGCAGTGCTCGCACCCGCCGCGGTGTTCGCGCCTGCGGCACCGGCAGCACCCGCACCGGCGCCACCGGCACCACCAGCCACGAGCGCGGCCGTCTTCGCGTACCCGGCGGCCCCGCCCCAGCCGATGACCGCGACCGGCACCACGGCGGGGATACCGCTCGCGACCTCCTTGATCTGACCGGCGGCCAGCCGGCACTTGGCGCACTCCTCCAGGTGCTTGCGCAGCCCTCGTTCGGCCCGGGTGCGCAGACTGCCGCGTGCGTACGCCCCGAGCCGGTCGGAGTAGCGCGCGCACTCCTCGGAGTTGGTGGCGAGCGCGGCGCTCACATGGGCCTGGAGGTACGCCTGCTTGAGGCCCTCGCGCGCGCGGCTGGCGAGGACGCGCGTGCCGTTGGCGTCGAGCCCGAAGAGCGTGGCCACCTCGCTCGGCGACTCGTCCTCGACCTCGGTGTGCCACAGCACGGCCTGCCACCGCTCGGGGAGCGACCGGAACGCCCGCATGGCCATCGACTGCTCGGCGTCGTGCATCGCACGCACGTCCGCGCCCAGGTCCAGGCCCGCGCCGAAGGAGCCCAGCGACGCGGCGTCGTCGGATGTCCCGGCGCTGCGGGCCGCCTGCGTGGCGAACAGCGCGAAGTCGTCGACCAGGTGCTCCCGTCTGGCCGACTTGGTCCAGCTCGCGGCGACGCGGCGGACCGTGGTCAGCAGATAGGCGCGGACCGCGTGGTCGGGGCCGCTGCCGCCGCGCACCGCCTGGAGCACACGGGCGAAGACCTCGGCGGTGAGGTCGTCGGCGGTGTGCGCGTCCCGGCAGCAGCTGCGCGCGTACCGGCGCACGGCCGACACATGGCGCCGGTACAGCTCCTCGTACGCCGTGTCGTCGCCCGCACGCATCCGCCCGATCAGTTCGGAGTCGGACGGCGGCAGGTCGGGGTCGCGCTCCCGCGAGCGCGACAGGACGCCGTCGTACCGCTCACGCTGCGCCGGAACGCTGTGGCCGGACATGTCACCGTGACGGCCGGACACGTCAATGTGGCGGCCCGACACGTCACGGGAGCGGCCAGACACGCCACCGTCACGGGAGACGCCCAAAGCGCCCCCGGACCGCCCGTCGCCCTGACTCGGCACCTGCCGCGACGTCAGCCCACGGGGCTCCGTGCCCTCGTAGCCGCCCTCATCGCTCGGCTCGTCCCGCCCGTCACCGCCCTCGACGCTCATCGCGGAACACCCCCGCCGCCTGCAGACCCAGTCCCCAACACAGACCCCAACACCGGCTCAGGGTGCCATATTGACTCTTGTTCAGTACCAGGTTGTACGGGGTTGTGCGGGCGGCCTTCCGCGCGTCCCGGCTCCCTGACCTGAGTGCCGACGCGTACCCGCACGGGGAAGCCGCAGCGGACGTTCCCCGTACGGGAGTTGACGCGCCATGCCGCCCAGCCGCGGACTGAACCGCCGACCGGCTCGGCAACCCGAACCGCCGACCGGCGCTGCAACCCGGACCGGCAACCCGGACCGGCAACCCGGACCGGCAAGAAGTCACCAGGTCACGAGGGACGCGACCGCAACCCCTCCAGCAGGATGTCCAGCAACCGCGCCGACGCGGCCGCCTGCTGCGCGGCATCCGGCAGCGACGGCGCCGCCGTGGCTATCACCAGCAGGACGTCCGACACGGTCACGTCCGCCCGCAGCTCACCCGCCGCACGGGCCCGCTCCACGAGCTGCCCCACGACTTCGAGGAGCGCCGAGGCACCGGCGTCGTCGTCCACCGAGGCGTCCTGGGACCCGGACACGAGCCGCAGCTCGGCCGTCGGCTGGGGCCGCTGCTGCGGCACCCGCACCTGGTCCACGGCGACGCTGTCGGGCCCGTCCTCGGCGACCCCCACCCGCAGCACCTGCGGCGGCAGCAACCGCCCGGCGCCCGAGGCCACCGACGTCCGCAGGAAGCGCGAGAGCGCCGACCACGGCTCGTCCTCCTGCCCCAGCGCAGCGCGCGCCTGGTCGGTCAGCCGGGAGGTCTCCTCCTCGGCTATCCGCCGGACCAGCACGTCCTTGCTCGGGAAGCGCCGGTACACCGTGCCGACACCCACCCGGGCGCGCCGGGCCACGTCCTCCATCGGCGCGCCGTACCCCGACTCGCCGAACACCTCGCGTGCCGCACGCAGTACGTGCTCCAGATTGCGCTGCGCGTCCACGCGCAGCGGGGTCGTACGCGCATGGTCCGCACGTCCGTTGCCCCCTGCCGCGCTCATCGTGCCGCCCGGTGCGACGGCCGACGCGGAAGACCATTGAGAGTCCTGAATATGCATATGTGTTCCCCCGGTACTGACGTCTCCCCCCGGAGACTCTCCCCGCCATCGAAAGACCGGAGCGTGAGGATCGAGCTTGGTCCCCGAGCCGGCCCGCCCGTCGCGGACCACCCCGGACCCGACATGCCCGCCCGTCGCGGACCCGTCGAGCGGCGCACCCCCTACACCCCGTCAGGACACGAACATAGTTGAGACGGAGTCAATTCAGAAGGGGCAGATTCCGCACAGAGCGCCCCCCGATCGGAGCACGGGCCGGAATCACCCCGATTGATCCCCCTGCTGCAACCGGACCCACACCATCTGACCTGCGATTCTTCTCCGCACTCCGGCATTTCGGCCAACCCTGCGCACCCGCGACTTCCGGTCACACAAATTGCCGGGCCTGTGGACAAACTCCAGCGGCGGGTGCGTCATGGGATGGTGAAGGAACGTGTGCGCATCCTCATCGTCGGCGGCGGCTACGTCGGGCTGTACACCGCTCTGCGTCTCCAGCGGAGGCTGAAAAGGGAGCTCAAGAGTGGCGCGATCGAGGTCGTCGTCGTCTCCCCCGACCCTTATATGACCTATCAGCCCTTCCTTCCCGAGGCCGCCGCGGGCTCCATCTCGCCGCGCCACGTCGTGGTGCCGCTGCGCCGCGTGCTCGACCTGTGCAAGGTCGTCATCGGTGAGGCCAGGGCGATCGACCACGCCAAGCGGACCGCGACGCTCACCACCCTCGCCACCGAGGAGGAGGGCGCGGGCGCGGAGCAGATCACGTACGACGAACTCGTCCTCGCCCCGGGCTCGATCGCGCGCACCCTCCCGATCCCCGGACTCGCCGAACACGGCATCGGGTTCAAGACCGTCGAGGAGGCCATCGGCCTGCGCAACCACGTCATCGAACAGATGGACATCGCCTCCTCCACCCGCGACCCCGCGATCCGTGACGCGGCCCTGACCTTCGTCTTCGTGGGCGGCGGTTATGCCGGCGTGGAGGCGCTCGCCGAACTGGAGGACATGGCCCGCTACGCCGCGCGCTACTACCACAACGTCAAACCGGAGGACATGAAGTGGATCCTCGTCGAGGCCGCGGGCCGAATCCTGCCCGAGGTCGGTGAGGAGATGGGCCGCTACACGGTCACCGAGCTGCGCCGCCGCAACATCGACGTACGCCTGGAGACCCGCCTCGAGTCGTGCGCCGACCGGGTGGCCGTCCTCAGCGACGGGGCGCGCTTCCCGACGCGTACGGTCGTGTGGACCGCCGGAGTGAAACCGCATCCCGTCCTCGCCGCGACCGACCTGCGGCTGAACGAGCGCGGCCGCCTGAAGTGCACCGCCGAGCTGACCGTCGAGGGCGCCGAGCACGCGTGGGCCGCCGGCGACGCGGCCGCCGTCCCCGACGTCACCGCGGAGGAGCCCGGCAAGGAGTGCGCCCCGAACGCGCAGCACGCCGTGCGCCAGGCCAAGGCCCTCGGCGACAACATCGTCCGCTCGCTGCGCGGCGAGCCCCTGGAGACGTACGCCCACAAGTACGCCGGTTCGGTTGCCTCCCTGGGGCTGCACAAGGGTGTCGCCCACGTCTACGGGCGCAAGATGAAGGGCTACCCCGCCTGGTTCATGCACCGCGTCTACCACCTGAGCAGGGTCCCCACGTTCAACCGCAAGGCCCGGGTGCTCGCCGAATGGACCCTGTCGGGGCTCTTCAAGAGGGAGATCGTCTCCCTGGGTTCACTCGAACATCCCCGTGCGGAGTTCGAACTCGCTGCCGGTGGAAAGCCTTCTCAGGACCCGAAGGGGTCGTCCTGACCGGATCCAGGAACTCCGCCGACCGGGCCGGCGTCTGACGAATGTCGGCCCGGCCGGTCGGGCTGCCAGACTGGTTCACGATCGGGTTCGCGACCCCGGGCGGGCCGACAGACCCCGCGCGTCCACCAGGCGTTCCCAGCGCCGCGTCCCCCGGGGACACAGTTCTGGATAGCGTCTGTGACGCGGGCGGACCCCGGCCGGATCCGGAGCCGACCGCCACCCACAACACAAAACGAGGATTCGGTACTGCATCTCCCGGGGGACACCCCCGGACCCCGGCCGAACCGGGGCCGGCACCAGACGACAAGACGAGGCAAGGATTCGGTGAACTTCACCCGCTGGAGCCCCCGGCTCCCCGGAATGCAGCGCCGCCCCCCAGCGCGGACCGAACTCGCGGACGCCCCCGACCGTAGGGGTGACGGCTCCGTACCCGCGGCGCGCACCGAGCGGCCGACCGACGGCACGCTGTGCGCGCCCGCAGTCAACGAGCTGGCGACCCGCGAGGTCCTCGACCGCATCCCGGCCCTCGTCGCCCTCGTACAGGGCCCCGAACACCGCATCGCCTACGTCAACGACGCCTATGTGGCGGCCTTCGGCACCCGCCCGGTCGGCGAGCCCGCCCGCGAGGCCCTGCCCGAACTGCAGGAACTCGGCCTGCTGCCGCTCCTGGACCAGGTACTGCGCAGCTCCAAGCCTCGCACGGTCAAGTCCCGCAAGGCTCCCGGCGGACGCTCGTACACGATCACCTGCACGCCCGTCGACATCTCGGCCACTCCCGAAGGAAGTGGCGCATCCGGCAGTTCCGACGGCAAGGCCGACGGCGGGGTGCTCATCTTCGCGGCCGACGTCACGGACCACGCCGAGGCCGCCGAGCGGCTGCGCGCCAGCGAACGCCGCCAGCGCGAAACAGCCGTCACCCTCCAGCGCTCCCTGCTCCCCCAGGAGCTGGAGCACCCCGACGACCTCCGTATCGCCGCCGTCTACCACCCCGGCGGCACGGATGCCGCGGTCGGCGGCGACTGGTACGACGTCATCACCCTCGGCGGTGGCCGCACGGCCCTGGTCATCGGCGACGTCATGGGCAGAGGCGTACGGGCGGCAGCGGTGATGGGCCAACTCCGCACGGCGGTCCGCGCATACGCCCGCCTGGACCTCCCCCCTCACGAGGTCCTCCAGCTCCTCGACGGCCTCGCCGCGGAAATCGACCCCAACCAGATCGCCACCTGCGTATACGCCGTCCACGACCCCAATGAGGGCCGCCTGGTGTACGCGTCGGCGGGCCACCTGCCCATCCTGGTCCGCGACGAGAGCGGAGTGGTCCTGCGCGCCGACGAACCCACCGGCCCCCCGCTCGGCACGGGCGGCTGGCTGCACGCCTCGGGCTCCGTTCCCCTCGGCCCCGGATCGACGGCCGCCCTCTACACGGACGGCCTGGTGGAACGCCGCAACGAGGACCTGGACGAGGGCATCGCATCCCTGGAACGCGCCCTCGCCGGCGCCACGGGCACCCCCCAGGTGATCTGCGACCGCCTGGTCCGCTCGGCCGGAGTCAAGGCTGACCACGACGACGACGTGGCCGTCCTGGTCCTCCAGCACCCCGCCCGCACCGGCGCCGACAGCGAACTCTTCCGCAACGCCGCCCTGGAACTGCTCGGCGGCGTGGAAGCAGCCCCCCGAGCCCGCGCCTTCGCCTCCGGGGTCCTCACAAGCTGGCGCTTCCCACCCGACCTGCACGACCTCGGCGTCCTCGCCGCCAGCGAGCTGGTCGCCAACTCCCTCCAGCACGGCACCCCACCCATGCGTCTGCGCCTCCGCCGCACCGACCGCCGCCTGATCGTCGAGGTCACCGACGGCGACGACCACCTCCCACTCCGCCGCCACGCCGACCCGGCCGACGAGTCCGGCCGCGGAATCGCGATCGTCGCCACGATCGCCTCCAACTGGGGCGCCCGCCGCGCCCCGGACGGCGGCAAGGCAGTCTGGTGCGAATTCGCCCTCCCACGGCCAGCCTCCAACGCCTGACCGAAGAGACCGCAGCCCCTCCGGAGTTCGACAGCGGGTGCTGAGGGCCAGCCTCCGAAATCGAGGTTGAGGATCGGCCTCCGAGCCGGGGCCTGGGGGCCTCCGAAATTGAGGTCCGGAGGTCTCCGAGATGTGGTTCGGGGCTGGTCCGCTCCGGACCCTGGAGTCCGGGGCGGAGCCCCGGGTGATGGGGGTTCCAGGGGGCGGAGCCCCTGGGGGCGG
>NZ_VMNX01000303.1 GCF_009377235.1 Streptomyces acidicola | reverse complement strand
GGTGAGGCGGGGGCGGGGGAGGTGTGACCGGGTTCGCAGCGTGGCTGCTTCGGTACCGATCTCTTGCTGCGGCTGCTTCGGTACCGCTCTCCTACCGTGGCTGCTTCCGTACCGTGGCTGTTTCCGTACGGCGCTACCTCGCGCCCACCGGGGCCGCCTCGTACAACTCGAACCAGATGCTCTTGCCCTTGCCGCGCGGGTCCACGCCCCACGCGTCCGCCAGCAGCTCGATCAGCATCAGCCCGCGCCCGAAGGAGGCGAGTTCGCCGGGGTGGCGCCTGTGCGGGAGGTCGTCGCCGGCGTCCGTGACCTCGATCCGTATCCGGCGCCGCTCCTGCCCGTCGGTGACCTCGGCGACCAGGAGGGCGTCCGCGTCCGTGTGGACCAGCACGTTGGTGACCACCTCGGAGACCAGCAGGACGGCCGAGTCGACCTGGTCGTCGCGGGCCCAGTCGTGCAGGAAGTCGCGCACGTGCCGGCGGGCACCGGCGACCTGGTCGGGCTCGTCCTGGGCGACCGTCAGGGCCGTACGGCGCATGGAGGGCCGGACGGGGGCGGTGTCGCCGCAGCCCTTGCCCTGCCGGCACAGCAGCAGAATCGCGATGTCGTCCTCGCGGCGGTCGGCCAGCGGGCCGGGGGTGTGGTGGGAGGACGGGCCGTGCACCCCCTGGACCAGGGCGTCCGCCAACGCCTCCAGGTCGCCCTCGTGCGCCTCCAGGATGCGACGGATGCGGTGCCAGCCGGTGTCCAGGTCGTGGCCGCCGGTCTCGATCAGGCCGTCCGTGCAGATCAGCATGGTCTCGCCGGGTTCCAGCGTGATCCGGGTCGTCGGGTAGTCGGCGTCCGGGTCGATGCCGAGCGGGAGCCCGCCCGCCGTGTGCCGCGTCAGGACCGTGCCGTCGGCCATCCGGACCGCCGGTTCGGGGTGCCCGGCGCGGGCGATGTCCAGCGTGCCGGTCGCCGGGTCGACCTCGATGTACAGGCAGGTCGCGAAGCGCAGGTCGATGCTGTGCTCACTGTCCTCTGCGAACGTGATCCCGTACAGGAAGCGGGAGACGCGGGCGAGGACCGCGTCCGGGCGGTGGCCCTCGGAGGCGTACGCGCGCAGCGCGATGCGGAGCTGGCCCATGAGGCCGGCCGCGCGTACGTCGTGGCCCTGGACGTCGCCGATGACGAGGGCGAAGCGGCCGCCCGGCAGCGGGATCAGGTCGTACCAGTCGCCGCCGACCTGGAGGCCGCCGCCGGTGGGTACGTAGCGGGCGGCCACGTTCATGCCGGGAATCTCCGGGCCCAGGGTCGGCATCATCGAGCGCTGCAACCCGTCGGTGAGCTCGCGCTCGGTCTCGGCGGTGCCCGCGCGCGAGAGGGCCTGGGCGAGCATGCGGGCCACGGTGGTGAGGACCGAGCGCTCGTCGGGCGTGAAGGAGACGGGATTCGCGAACGCCGCCATCCACGCGCCCATCGTCTGCCCTGCGACGGTGAGCGGCAGGAAGGCCCAGGAGCGGCGGCCGAAGGGCTCGGCGAGGGGCCAGGAGGCGGGGTGGCGGGACTTGTAGTCCGCGGGGGAGGAGATGTAGACGGCGCGGCCCGTCCGCACCACCTCGGCGGCCGGGTAGTCCATCTCCAGCGATATCTGGGTGAAGGGGCCCTCGTCGCCGGGTTTCTGCCCGTGGTGCCCGATGACGGTGAGCCGGTCGGCCTCCACGCCGAAGACGGCGAGGCCGTCGGGCGAGAAGCCCGGCATGGACAGCCCGGCCGCGACCCGCAGCACCTCCTCCGTGGAGCGCGCCTCGGCCAGCGCGCGGCCCGCGTCCAGCAGGAACGCCTCGCGTGAGCGGCGCCAGTCGCCGGTGACGGGGCTGCGGGCGGCGGTGCCCGGTGAGGGTTCTGAGACCTCCTGGAGGGTGCCGATCAGCTGGTACTTCCCGGTGACGGGGTCGACGATCGGCTTGGATCGGCTGCGTACGAGGCGCACCACCCGTCCCCGCTCGTCCATGACCCGCATCCGGACCTCGGCGATGGTCCCCTCGGTGACGGCGAGCCGGACGACGCCGTCGACCTCGATCCAGTCCTCCGGGTGGAAGCGGGCGCGGATGCCGCCCTCGGTGATCTTCGTCGGCTCCGGCGGCAGCCCGATGAGCCGCGCGGCCTCGGCGTCCAGAGTGACGAGCCCGGCCTCGGTGTCCGAGCGCCACAGGCCGGTCGCGAGAGCGGACAGGACGTCCCCTACGGCGGGCAGGGGCTCACCAGTGAGCATTGACCCACTTTAAGAACAGCTGATCGGACACTGCCACCGAAGCCGGGGATCACGCCCGGCCAGTGTGGCCGGGAGCCGCCGCTGTCCCGTGAGCCGTGGAGAAAGGGGAAAGCGCTGTCTCCGTTCGGGCGTCGGCGGCCCGGCGGCGGTGCGTGGCTGGTGGGGTGGGTGGTAGGGGTGGGGTTCATTGGCGGGGAAGTGCCGTTGCGCGTCCGCGGGTGCGCTCCGCTGAGTGGATCGGGCGCGGGTGCGTTCCGCTGGGTGGCGCGGGCGCGGGTGCGTTCCGCTGGGTGGCGCGGGGCGGACGCCTACGGTTTGTGCGTCTTCGGTTGGTCGCGCGGTGAGCGTCTCCGGTGGTGGCCTGCGGTTTGTTCGTGGGTCGGGGGCGCGCCGGGGGGTCTCCGTCCTCGGTCCGGCGGTTCTGTGGGGGTGATGACGGTGCCCGGCGGCGGACGCCGGCCGCTGCGGGCGGACACCCCCCGACACGCCCCCTGCCGTGCGTACGCGGCTGCCGGTGCGTGGGGGCGGGCGCCGTGCTTTTAAGGTGCGGGGAGAACTGCGCGACCAGCCACCACGATCCCGCAGCCGCCCATGAACAGAACCCGGCAGACGAAGACGCACCGGCGGCGATGCCTTGGTGGTGCCGGGTGCGCCCGTGCTGCTTGGGGGCGCGGGGCTGTGTTGAATATGCGGCTCCGCCGCGTGGGCGCGACCAGCCACCATGAACCCGCAGCCGCCCACGAACAGAACCCGGCAGACGAAGACGCACCCACCCGGCACACGAAATGCACCCCCCAAACCGCCGGAGGCGCCCGGTACCCTGGCAGTTCCGGGCTCAACCCCGCCCGGCGCTCCGGGGTGCGACCCCGGCGAAACCCGATCCGCGAAGACTGGATGAACGACGATGCATCGGTACAGGTCCCACACCTGCGGCGAGCTCCGCGCCTCTGACGTCGGCACCGACGTCCGGCTGAGCGGCTGGCTGCACAATCGGCGCGACCTGGGCGGCATCCTCTTCATCGATCTCCGCGACCACTACGGCATCACGCAGCTGGTGGCCCGCCCGGGCACCCCGGCGTACGAGGCGCTGGACAGGCTCTCCAAGGAATCGACCGTCCGTGTCGACGGCAAGGTCGTTTCACGTGGAACCGAGAACGTGAACCCGGACCTGCCCACCGGCGAGGTCGAGGTCGAGGTGGGTGAGGTCGAACTGCTCGGCGCGGCCGCCCCCCTCCCGTTCACGATCAACGCCGAGGACGGGGTGAACGAGGAGCGGCGCCTGGAGTACCGCTTCCTGGACCTGCGCCGCGAGCGCATGCACCGCAACATCATGCTGCGTACGGCGGTCATCTCGGCCATCCGTCACAAGATGACGGCCCTGGGCTTCAACGAGATGGCCACGCCGATCCTCAGCGCCACCTCCCCGGAGGGCGCCCGTGACTTCGTCGTGCCGTCGCGCCTGAACCCGGGCAAGTTCTACGCGCTGCCGCAGGCCCCGCAGCAGTTCAAGCAGCTGCTGATGATCTCCGGCTTCGACCGCTACTTCCAGATCGCGCCCTGCTTCCGTGACGAGGACGCCCGTGCGGACCGTTCGCCGGGCGAGTTCTACCAGCTCGACGTGGAGATGTCCTTCGTCGAGCAGGAGGACGTGTTCCAGCCCATCGAGAAGCTCATGACGGAGCTGTTCGAGGAGTTCGGCAACGGCCGTCACGTCACCTCGCCGTTCCCGCGCATCCCCTTCCGCGAGGCGATGCTGAAGTACGGCTCCGACAAGCCGGACCTGCGGGCCCAGCTGGAGCTTGTCGACATCACCGACATCTTCGAGGGTTCGGAGTTCAAGGCCTTCGCCGGCAAGCACGTACGTGCCCTGCCGGTGCCGGACGTGTCCGCGCAGCCCCGGAAGTTCTTCGACCAGCTCGGTGACTTCGCGGTCTCGCAGGGTGCGAAGGGCCTGGCCTGGGTGCGGGTGAACGAGGACGGTTCGCTGACGGGCCCGATCGCGAAGTTCCTGACCGAGGAGAACGTCGCCGAGCTGACCAAGCGCCTGTCGCTGGCCTCCGGTCACGCGGTGTTCTTCGGCGCGGGCGACTTCGACGAGGTCTCAAAGATCATGGGCGCGGTGCGGGTGGAAGCCGCGAAGCGCGCCGGGCACTTCGAGGAGGGCGTTTTCCGGTTCTGCTGGATCGTGGACTTCCCGATGTATGAGAAGGACGAGGAGACCGGGAAGATCGACTTCTCGCACAACCCGTTCTCGATGCCGCAGGGTGGGCTGGAGGCCCTGGAGACCCAGGACCCGCTGGACATTCTCGGCTGGCAGTACGACATCGTGTGCAACGGCGTCGAGCTGTCCTCGGGCGCCATCCGGAACCACGAGCCGGACATCATGCTCAAGGCCTTCGAGATCGCGGGTTACGACCGTGAGACCGTCGAGGAGCAGTTCGCGGGCATGCTTCGCGCCTTCCGCTTCGGTGCCCCGCCGCACGGCGGCATCGCCCCCGGCGTCGACCGCATCGTCATGCTGCTGGCCGACGAGCCGAACATCCGCGAGACGATCGCCTTCCCGCTCAACGGCAACGCCCAGGACCTGATGATGGGCGCGCCGACGGAGCTGGAGGAGGCGCGGCTGCGGGAGCTGCACCTCTCGGTGCGCAAGCCTCAGCCGAAGTAGGAAGTAGTAGGAGGAGTAGGGCCTTTTTTCGGGCTCTGCGGAAAGGGTCCTGAAGTCGATCGTCGATTTCAGGGCCCTTTTCCGTGCGTGGGGAAGAGCCACAGGAATACAGGAGTGCAGGAATACAGGGGAAACCAAGACCCTTCTCAAGGATTTGACAGGCTGCCTCCCTAACTTCCCTTCCATGACGGGAAACGAGACGGGTAACGAGTCCGGAAACCAGGCGGCCCAGGGGCCCAAGCACAAGCGGGATCTGTCGCGCCGCAAGGTCGTGGTCGCGGGCGCCGGCGCCCTGGCCGCGGTGGGCGTGGGCGGAGCCGTCGTCGCGACGGCGAGCGCGGGCGGGACGGGCGAGGTGGCCGACGCGGCCTCTGCGAAGGCCTCCAGCAGCACCGCGAGCACCGCGGAGGAGTGCTACAAGCTCACCTCGGAGACCACCGAGGGGCCGTACTACATCGACGCCGACAAGATCCGGCAGGACATCACCGAGGACAAGGAGGGCATCCCGCTGACCCTCCGCCTCAAGGTGATCGACGCGGAGAGCTGCAAGCCGGTCCGGAACGCGGCCGTCGACATCTGGCACTGCGATGCGCTGGGCCTCTACTCGGGGTACGAGAGCCTGTCGACGGGCGGTGGTGGTGGCGCCCCCACGGACGCCCCCTCGGGTACGCCGACGGGTGAGCCGCCGTCCGGTGCGCCCACCGACGGCACGGGCGGGGGTGGTGGCGGTGGCGGCCAGCACGAGGAGCCCACCGATGACAAGCGCTACCTGCGCGGCACCTGGAAGACGGACAAGCAGGGCTTCGTCACCTTCAAGACGATCTTCCCGGGCTGGTACCGGGGCCGCTGCGTCCACATCCACACCAAGGTGCACGTGGGCGGCGAGTGGACGGACGGCGGTTACGAGGGCGGTAACACCTGCCACACCGGCCAGTTCTTCTTCGACGAGGAGTCCGTCCTCGCCTCCGCCGAGGTCGAGCCGTACTCGACGTCGACGACCGAGCGCACCACGCTCGACGAGGACACCATCTACGACCAGAGCGGCACCCAGGGCGGTCTCCTCAAGCTGAAGTACAAGAAGGGCGACATCGCCAAGGGCGTGCTCGCCACCCTCACGGTCGGCGTGGACCCGGAGGCGACCCACACGGGCACGGAGGACTCGGTGCAGCCGGGAGCCTCGGCCACCGCGAGCTGACGCACGTACGACTGGTAGGGCCCGGACAGGGTTCATGCGGAGTTCGTACGGCTCGTACGGCTGGACACAGGGCCCGGAACCCGCCCCGGATTCCGGGCCTGTGGTCTGCACTTTGGTTCACATACGTGATTACCGAACCAACCCATTGACCTGGAAGTTCGGGCCTCCGTAAGGTTCCCCAGGTTCTCGCGTACGTGATTGCAGTTCACGTATGTGCACGACCCTGAAGGGGAGACAACGATGTCACAAGTCGTGATACCCGAAGTGGAACGCCAGGCGGTGGGCAAGTTCCTGCGCCGAATGCTGCCGATCCTGGTCCTGATGCTGCTGATCAACCAGATGGACCGGACGAACGTGGGCTTCGTCCAGGACGAGCTCAGGGCCGATGTCGGGGTGAGCGCCACCGCTTACGGCCTGGGCGCGGGGCTGTTCTTCATCGGGTACGCGCTGTTCGAGGTGCCCAGCAACATGCTGCTGGAGCGGTTCGGCGCGCGCGTGTGGCTGACCCGGATCATGATCACCTGGGGTGCAGTGATCGTGGCGATGTGCTTCATCCACAACGTGTGGATGTTCTACGGGCTGCGCTTCCTGCTCGGCGTCGCGGAGGCCGGTTTCTTCCCCGGTGTGCTGCTCTACTTCACCCAGTGGCTGCCCGACTCCAGCCGGGGCCGGGCGAGCGCGATCTTCCTCGGCGGCTCGGCCACCGCGTACATCGTGACCGGCCCGATCACGGGCGCGCTGCTGGAGCTGGACGGGGTCGGCGGGTTCGCCGGCTGGCGCTGGATGTTCGCCCTCGAAGGGCTCCTCTCGATCGTCGTCGGGTTCATCGCCGGCTTCTTCCTCGTCTCCCGCATCGAGGACGCCCGCTGGCTGACCCGGGAGGAGAAGGACGCGCTGAGGGCGGCGGTCTCCCGGGACGAGGAGGCCCGCAGCCGCGCACCCAAGGTGTCCCGGCTCAAGCTCATCATCCACCCCCAGGTCGCCCTCCTGACCACCGTCTTCTTCGCGATGGCGCTCACCGGGTACGCGATCACCTTCTGGCTGCCGAGCCTGGTCAGTGAGATCGGCGGGCTGTCGCCGTTCCAGGTCGGCCTCCTCTCGGCCATCCCCTGGATCTGCGCGGTGATCGCGATGTACACGGTGAGCCACTTCACCGACGGCGCCCCGGACCGCCGCCCGTACCTGGCGATCGCCCTTGTCCTGTCGGCCATCGGCACCTTCCTCGCCACCCTGGGCTCCCCCTGGTTCGGCCTGGCCGCCATCACGCTGGCCGCGGTCGGCGGGAAGGTCGCGGCCACCCTGTTCTGGCCGATGGCCCAGTCGGGGCTCGACCTGAAGGTCGCCGCGCCCGGTCTGGCGGTCGTCAACTCCATCGGAAACCTGGGTGGTTTCGTCTCCCCCACCCTCTTCGGCTACCTCAAGGACACGACCGGCTCCACGAACGGCGGCCTGTACACCCTGTCCACGGCGTCCGTCCTGGCGGTCATCGGCGTCGCCCTCATCCGCCGCAACGGCGGCTCCGCGACGGGTTCGGGCACACCGTCCGTGGCGAAGGGACAGGTGGCGACGGGCGGCTGAGCCGAACGGTGGCGCCCGGGACCGGGGAAGTCCCGGGCGCCGCACGGCCATGGCCGAGTGGTCAGGTTACGAACCCCAGGCGGACACCACTCCCTGAGCACCCCACACCAGCCCGACCCCGTCGTCGGCGACGGACGCCGTCGTCCCGGAAAGGGACACCACCGCCAGCCCTGTCGTCCCCGGGGTGAAGCCCGGGACCTGGGAGGCGCCTGTCCTGAGGGCGGTCAGGTCGTGCTGGTCGAACGGCGAGGCGAGCCATTTCACGGAGCCGGCGAAGCAGAGGGCGCTCGCGACGGGGGAGCGGTCCGCACCGATGAGGTCGATCTCCGGGGAGAAACGGCGGTTCCACCAACCGCCCACGACCGCCGTGTCGGGCCAGGGGAAGTCCCCGGACGCGGCGGCCAACTCCAGCGCCTCCCGGATCAGCGGTTCGACAGCTCGCCCGCGCCAGGCGGTCCAGCGCCGCTGGACGAGCCGGTACGCGGCCTCGGGCCGACCGCGCCGTGACAGTTCCTGCGCGGAGCGCATGGCGGCCAGGTAGAGGCGCAGGTTGCTGTCGGCCACGCGGTACAGGGCCGGTTTTCCGGGGCTGGTGGACAACGGGATGTCGGAGGCGAGGACCCGTTTCTCCTCGGTGAGCCGCCGCAGCAGTGGGGACAGTATCCCGGATGGCAGCGCCCCGCATTGGCTGCCGGCCGTCGCCGCGATGTTGGCGTGCGTACGGTCACCGCTGCCCACGGCTTCCAGTACCCGGCGGGACTGGTCGGGCGCCGGGAACTCGGCCATCAGGGCCGCCTCCGGGACACCGAACAGGGGCGAGGCCGGGTCGGCGCACTCGGCCTCGATGAAGTCCAGCGCGGCTGCGCCCGGCCGTTCCCGTTCACCTTTACGGGCAGGCCGCAGCAACTGGACTCCACGCTCGGACAGTTCGCGTTCGAAACCACGGTCGAAGTAGTTCTTGTCGCCGATGAGAGTCTGTCGGGGGCGCTCTCGCGCAAGCTCGCATTCGGCTGCCAGGAGGTCAAGGAGGGTCTCGCGTTCGTCGGCCTTGGCCCCGGTCAGCGAAGGCGGTGGGCAGGCCCTGAAGGGTGCGGACCAGGTGCAGGCGCAGGCCCCGGAAGAAGCGGCTGTGGCTGGCGCAGTAGCCGTATTCGGCCCAGCCTGCCAGCTCGGAGCGTTTGACGGTCTCGCGGGAGCGGCCGCATTCCACCGGGGTGGAGTCCACGACCCATACGTCGTCGCTCCACAACGAGGTGGTGGTGGCCAGGATCCGGTTGACGCTTCGTATCAGACCGGCGGCCTTGCGCAGCCGCTTGTTGTAGCCGGGCTGCTGGGGCAGGTAGGGGAAGAGGTGGCGCAGGTGGGCACGGGCATGGCGGAGCCATTTGGCCTCGGAGGTGTAGCCGAGTATGGCCTGCATCGTGGCGAGGGTGACCAGTTCGGCATCGCTCAGGCGGGGCGTAATGCCGACCGGCGGGCGCCACGGCGCCAGGTCGGGATGCTCCTTCAGCATGTCGTCGGTCGTCGCATAGAGTGCTGTCGCGAGGGTGTCCACGTCGTTCGTCACAAAACGATCTTGGACACCCTCGTTCTCGTCTCCGCAGGCACCCCTTGGACCACACCACCAGGAGGAACCAGTGCCATACCCGCAACTGCTCACCCCCGAGGAGAAGCTCGCCGACGCGAAGAAGCTGTTGAGCCTCCCGCGTATCGTCGTGATCTGCGGCTCCACCCGCTTCATGACCGAGATGAACGAGGCCGATCTGCGGGAGACCAAAGCCGGAAAGATTGTCGTCAAACCGGGCTGTGACATGAAGTCGCCGCACGAACTTTGGTCCGATCCTGTCGAGGCCGAGGCGCTGAAGGTTCGACTCGACGATCTGCACCGGGCGAAGATCCGGCTCGCTGATGAGGTGCTCGCAGTCGGCGACTACATCGGAGACAGCACCCGAGCCGAAATCGCCTACGCCCGGTCGCTGGGCAAGCCCGTGCGGTTCACGCACCCCGAAGTCGACCCTGACGCCTGACCGCCCGCTGCCACCCCGACAACCAGGGCCGGCGGCCCGCCGCCTGACCGTCTCGCGGTGGCTTCGGCCGCCCACCCCACACCCTCCGCAGGCATCCCTTGGAATTGATCATCTAGGCTCAATACCGGTGATTTAGGTTGTTTTCCGGCGGGTCGGCCTGGCCTTGGTCGGCCCGACCAGGGTCACGTAGGGAGTGTCCGGCCGGGGCGGATTGTGGTGCTCGGCGCGTTTGAGCTTCCAGTTGGACATCTTGCGTTTGATGACGCGC